>JBCBWU010000298.1:0-6949 GCA_039816955.1 Bacteroidota bacterium | reverse complement strand
ATCTGCGAGCCCTTCGGGCGAGACTGAAAATAAGCCGCTGATTCCTCAGCAGTGATTTTCTCAACCCGGCCAGCTACCCGAACCTGGCGTTGTAGTACATCCCAGAAAAAGACCAGGCTAGCAAAAGGGTTAGCCGCCATGTCTTGACCTTTCTGACTATCGTAATTGGTGTAGAATATAAAGCCAGCGCTATCTACTTGTTTGAGCAGGACAATACGCGCCTTGGGCCGACCATCAGCCCCCACAGTTGCCAAGGTCATAGCATTAGGCTCTTTGATTGTTGATTCCTGGGCGGCTTTGAACCAGCGTTGGAATTGAACGAATGGACTAGCGTCAGTCTGATCTATGGTGAGTTGATCGCGATTATAGTCCTCCCGAAGGTCTTCTAGGTTAAGTAGCATAACACAGATTTTAATCAATCGTATCCGAGTGTCGGCAATATTAACAGCTAAGGATTATTGCTGTTGTCAAAGGTAGGTAAGAATAGAGAAGGGGAAACAAAAAACCCCGCCAAAGGGGCGGGGTTCGAAACAAACACTATGAACAACACAAATTCTTTATCGGATGGTGGTGAAAAAATCCCCCAACTAAGGGGGGATTCTAACTATGAACAAACACTCACCCAATTGTATCTTGTCGACTGATTAGTCGTTTATCGCTTTCGATATTACAAATAAAGCACCTTTGACCCTTAGAAAAACACATTTTACTGACAAAATGTGACATGGTAACGTAAAATATAAGGCAAAAAAAAGCTGGAAACTTGCGTTTCCAGCTGAAAATCATATCACATGAAAAAAATTACATCTTTATTTAAACGCAAAAATTGCGTAAAATTTCAATTTTTTTTGACCGAAGGTGTATCCCTTGGCACTGGTGCAAACATATATAAATTTTCTTATACTTCCTAGCCTCAATTACTTTTTTTTGCATTTATGAGGCTATCGACAAAATAGAAGCCTGGACCAATGAACCAGTATTTTTGATCCTAACTTTTCGTTCGCCGCTCAATGTCACAAAAAGTCAACGTGAGATCATGCCATTTTTTGGCTACGAACGGCTAAAAAGTGTCTTCAAACGCAAGCGGAAGTTATAAGCCAGCCAATACATAACTGGAATTACCACTAGTGTTAAGAAGGTCGCAAAGGTTAATCCGTAAATCACGGTCCAGGCCATTGGACCCCAAAATGCTTGGTTGTCTCCACCAATAAAGATCTTTGGATCCCATTCCGCAATCAGCGAAAAGAAATCAAAGTTAAAACCAACTGCTAGTGGAATTAAGCCTAATACAGTAGTGATTGCCGTTAGGAGTACCGGACGCAAACGCGTCGCCCCGCCTTTAATGATACTTTGCTTGATCTCTTCCTTCCCTAGGTCGTACATGCTACTTACGCCTTTCTCTTCTCGCTTCTGTTTCACCAGTAGATTAATGTAGTCAATCAATACAATCGCATTGTTTACGACTACCCCCGCAAGTGAGATAATACCTACACCAGTAAAGACAATGGAAATATCCTGACGGAAAATCGCATAGCCCAAGAATACCCCAATGGTACTAAAGAGCACCGACAGAATAATAATGAAGGGTGCTGTGATGCTATTAAACTGCGCCACCAGAATAATGAAGATGAAGAAAAGCGCGGCCAAGAAGGCGCCACTCAAGAACTCCGTATCCTCCGCTTGCTGCTGCTGTTCGCCCGTAAACTCATAGGTATACCCTGTGGGCATATCAAAGCTCTCCAGTGATTCGGTGATCTGACCAACGATCTCATTCGCATTATACCCATCGCGGACGTTGGAGAAGATGGTCACCACGCGGTCCAGATCCTTGCGTTTGATGGAAGAATAAGTACTAGAGTATTCCACATCCGCTACGGCGGAAATAGGCACCTGTACAATCCGACCATTGGCTGGGTTCCGGAAAGTGATACGCTGATTGGTCAAATCTTCAATACTCGCACGAGAATCCTCATTCAAGCGGATAAAGATGGGGTAGTCGTCTTCACCTACCTTGTATTTACTCACTTCTTTACCAAATAAGGCCGTCCTGATAGTACTGGCTACATTAAAGGTGGAGATACCATAACGGCGAGCTGCTTCCCGGTCTACCTTGATAATCAACTCTGGCTTACCGATTTTCACATCAGCCTGTAGCTGTTCAATTCCAGGAATTCCTTGTCCATTAATATAGTTGATCACCTCTTCCGATAGGATAGCTAGCTGGTCCATATCCTCACCCTGCAGCTCCAGATTAATCGGCTTTCCGGTAGGAGGTCCATCCGCATTCTTATCCACTGAAATAGAAACACCAGGTATTCCACCCGTCACTTCACGGATTTCCTCCATTACGTCAAAGGTATTTACCTCTCCCCGATCGCGAGAAGGCACGAAGGAAACGGTCAAACGTGCCCGGTTAGGTGAAGAACCTGGCTCTGGTGGACCATTGGGGTCAGCGGTGTCTTCTCCAATTTGAGTTAGGATAGACTGCACTACATCACCGTAGGGTTCCACCACCGCAGTAACTTTCTCTTCCAGATTCTCTACAATCCGGTTGGTCTTCTCAATATCTGTGCCCAGCGGTAGTTCTACGAATGCGTTGACGTATAACGGATCCGCCGTAGGGAATAAATCGACCTTTGGTTGGCGAATGCCCAATAACACAATCGCGAAAAACAGTAAGGCGAAGGTGCCCGCAAATACCAGTCCCGGACGAGACAAAGCCCAATTCACAAAACGGTCATAACCTCGCTCCAGGCGCGGCAAGAAGCTATTCTGAAATCGCAGGGCCGCAGGACGGAAAACAAAGAAATGGATCAGACTGATGACAACCGTAATGAGCATTAGATTGAACAACCAGTTCGCTCCTACTACAAGTCCCAAGAGGCCTAAGCCTGCCAAACCTGCCGCAAAGACTAAGACATTACGGCTTTTGCGCTTGCGCTCTGCTTCGTTTTCGGCAATCTCCTCCACTTTCATAAAGGTCGCTGCGAATACTGGATTGATCACCAGCGCTACCACCAGCGAACTCGTCAGTACAATAATCAAGGTAATCGGTAAATATTGCATAAAGCTACCGACTAAGCCCGGCCAAAAGGCAATGGGCACGAAAGCCGCCAGCGTAGTAGCCGTAGAGGCGATAATCGGTAAGGCTACCTCACCGGCGCCCTGTTTGGCCGCATCTATCACTCCGTAACCTTCTTGCACATAACGGTAAATGTTTTCTATGACTACAATACCGTTATCCACCAGAAGTCCCAGCGCCAGGATCAGACCGAAGAGTACTACAATGTTCAAAGTTACCCCACTCATGTAAATGAAAAGGATACCCATCAACATACTCAGTGGAATGGCGATACCTACAAATAAGGCGTTGCGCAAACCTAGGAAGAACAGGAGTACCAAGGTCACCAGTATCACCCCAGAGATGATACTATTCTCCAGGTTCGACACCTGCTCCCGGGTATTATCCGATTGATCATTAAACAGGCTAATATCCAGATCCTCCGGTAGCACGTTTTCCTCTGCTTCCGCTAGAATGTCTTTGAGTTTATCAGCTGCCGAGAGCAAGTTCTCTCCCTGCTTTTTGATCACATTGATGGAGACAACGGGATTCTGATCGGCGCGCGCGATACTAGTCCGGTCCTTATACCCGAAGGTTACCGTAGCGATATCTTTTAAGTAAATGGGGCGTAAATCCTCACTCTTCACAATCATGTTCTCGATCTCCGAGACCTCTTCAAATTCGCCCACTACCCGAACTGCACGACGAAAATCCTCACGCACAATCTCTCCGCTGGAGAGGGTGAGGTTTTCACTCGCAATCGCATTCTCAATGTCGGTGAAGCTCACCTGCATACTTTCCATGCGGCGCAGATCCACGTCAATCTTCACCTCGCGTTCCTGGTCACCTTTGATTTCAGCACGAGCAACCTCATCCAAGGTTTCAATCTCATCTTGTAAGTACTCCGCGTACTTGATCAGTTCGTCCAGGGTGTATTCTCCAGAGACGTTTACCGTTACGATAGGAATCTCCGCAAGGTTGATATCCAATACGGTAGGTTCCTGATCCAGATCATTTGGCAGCTCTGGCTTAGCCTGATCTACCGCGTCCTTTACTTTACGAACCGCCTCATCAATATCCTCTCCACTATTAAATTCTACCGTAATTACTGAGAAGTCTTGGATAGAGGTAGAACGGACGGTTTTCATTCCGTCTACTGATTGTAATTCCTTCTCTAACTCACGGGTTACCAAGCTTTCGATATCCTCCGCAGAGTTACCGAAATAAGGCGTATTAACGTAAACCTGAGGGAACTGTACCTCCGGGAATTGTTCCTTAGGTACACTTTCGTATGCTCGTAAACCAAACAGCAAGATCATAAAGGCCAGAATGAAAATACTGGTCGCATTATCAACTGCCAGTTCGGTTAATCCAAACGAGCGATAATCCTTTTCTTTAGCCATTGGTGCTGGAGTTTTCAGTGATTTGAATTGCCTGACCATCGGCCAGACCACGGGCACCTTCCAAAATCAAGATTTCTCCGCCCGAGAGTCCTTCTTTAATTACAACTTGACCATCGTAGGTTTCACCAATGGTTACGTAGGTTTTACGCGCTACTGGTCCCTCTTCTGCCTCGTCATCGGCCACGTACACGTAGCGCCGTCCACTTACTTCCTGCTGCACCTTATCCATAGAGATGACTACCACATCTTCTTCGGTATACTCACGGATTTTCATTTCTGCCAGTAGGTTAGGCTTTAGAGCGGCATCAGCCGGTAGTTTTACCTCTACCACAAAGGTGCGGTTAGCTGGATCAACCGTTTTGCCAATGCGGGTGATTGGCAAGCTACTTTCCATGCCCAGGGCAGGAACAGCTACGTCTACCCGTTCACCACGCTGTACTGCACGGATGTAGTTTTCGGGTACATCCGCCGCAATCTTCAATTGGGCCGTATTGAGCACTTGCACCACCGGTTGGCCAGGGGCTACTACCTCCCCAGATTGCCTGGCCAAGACCTCTACTACTCCGCCAATCGGAGCGTATACCTTGTTTTTTGACAGCTGCAAATCAACCGAAGCAATTGATTTCTCCAGTCGTTCCTTATTGTTCTTCGCTTGTAGGTACTGAATTTCAGAACCGATATTTTGATCCCACAGCCGCTTTTGGCGCTCGTATAGGTCATTAGCCAAGTCCAGAGCAGTCTGTAACTCCTCCTTTTGCTTTTGAAAAGACTCGACATCGATGGTAGCAATGAGTTGCCCTTTGCGAACGACATCACCTTCCTTAACACTCAGGTTGGTGATACGGCCACCAACTTCAGCATTAGCGTCTACCAGGTCTTCTGCTGTGACGCTACCTTGGAGCACCACATAACTGGCAAAATCAGTACGCTCAATTGGTGAAGCGGTTACGAAGGTTCGTGCTTCGGTAGCATCAGGATCCTGCTCACTGATAGCATCTTGCAGGCCCTTTATCTCATCGCTTAAGGCTTTGAGGGCCACTTGCTTTTCGCGCAAGAGTGTTTTTTTGTCTTCGAGTGATTCAGGTATCTCCCCGCTGGTGTCCTCAGGTTGGCAGCTAAAGGCGAGGAGCACGATGGCGAGGATAGGGAAAATAGATCTCATAAAGCTTTATGCTTGTTGTTTTTGATTCAGGTTTGTTGCGGTCCTAAAGACCATATTATTGTTCCAGCCCAAGCGCCTCCTGCAAGTCGATACGAGCTTGGAGAAGTTCGAATAAGGCCTGCAGACGATTGCTTTGAGCAGTGTACAGGGCCTGTTCGGCCTGGTTTACCTCTAAGCTGGAACCTACGCCTTCGCGGTATTTGATTTGGGTAGTATCGTAGATGCGCTGCGCTAGGGCCAGGTTTTCATCCCGATCCCCTAAACGTTCAACAGCACTGGTGTAGGTGGCACGAGCCGTTTCAACTTCCAGGTCGATTAAGCGCTGGTAAGTACTTTTCTGCAGTACAACTTGATCTCTAGATATGGTGGCGCGCTGAATTTGCGAACGCTTGAACCCACCATCATAGATAGGTATGTTTAACGACAGCCCGACAAAGCCAGTAGGGGCCCAGAAGCCGCTAGAAAAGTCATTCCCCTGATACTGGTACTGGTAACCGGCAAAACCACGTAAACTGGGCAGAAAGCCAGTTTTGAAATTTTGGATATTGTAATCGCTCAGCACCAAGGCTTGGTCCAAGAGCAGCACTTCAGGTCGACGCACGTACTCCACCTTAGTGGCGAGCATTTCTCCGTCTGATTCGGCCAGGAGTCCTTCCATATCATCGCTGATGGTCAATTCTTCACCATCTGGGTAATTGATAGTAAAGCGCAGCGCCTCCAGTGAGTTTTGGAATTGACGATCTAAAGCCTCTCGTTCGGTTTGGAGATTGGCGAGGGAAAGTGTGAGGCGATCAACATCCAATTGCTCGGCGAAACCAGCCTGATAGATTTGCTGGGTCTCATCGCGTAGTGCCGTCAGGTTCTCAATGTTCTTATCTAGCTGCTCCAGGTTCGATTGTAGCAGTAGAACGGGTAGGTACACATCGCGCACCTGCTTACGGACCTCACGCTGGGTAGTCATCAGCTCGACCTGGGCGTAATTGCGGGCCGCACGGGCTGCCTTTAAGGCAACAAAGTAGGCCGCATCAAAGACCATGGCATCCAGATTGACCACACCGGTGAGGTTATTCTTCTGTACGAAGGAAACCTCCGTGGGGCCACCGGGTCCGGTAAATTCTGGTGGAAGAGGTACGAGTGGCACCTGAAAATAGCGCTGGTACGTACCATTAGCGCTTACTTGCGGTAGACCCGTCGATTTACTTTGCTTAATGACGGCTTCCGCATCTTGTACTTTGAGCAGAGCATCTTGAATGTTGGGGCTGTTCGTAAGTGCATAGTCGATCGCCTGCTCCATGCGCAGTCTTCGAATCTGAGCATGGAGCA
>JBCBWU010000297.1:0-6958 GCA_039816955.1 Bacteroidota bacterium | reverse complement strand
CAGTACCGGGACACCCACCCGCCACACATGATAGTGCAAAAATTACAGTGCTCTCCATTTGATGCGTTTAACCTGGTCTTTCTCCTGAAGGTGCCCAAGTAACGCTTAAAACACCTATATAAGCACAGATTCGAATTATCGCTTTTTGTGCTTCGGAGGATCATCGCCTGCTTTCGTGAAGGCCTCATCCTTTCTCGAAATACTCATTCTGTGGAATACACGCTTTAATCTGTAGCCATTCTTAGCGTTAGAGAACAAAGCGACCTTCAAAACCGCTGACGGCAATGATCTCCTAGGGGCACTGTCAGTAGAAAATTTAGAAAGATGGCTCTTGCCTAAAGTGTACTATTAAGACAGTGCAAAACCGGAATCACAATAGTATCTTGAGTCACAAGTAACTATTCATGCGATTATGATCTCAAGAAGAAAATGGCTGACCCGTAGTATTGCTGCTATGGCTGGAACCGCACTATTGGCTCCACCAGAATTAAAGGCGCTACAAGAAAGGGAATTATCACTAGCTGAACAGTTAGGTGATAGCGCAGAGGACGAAGGGTATTGGGAGTTGGTTAAAAGTCAATTTGTGCTGCAAGAAGGGCTTCGGTATTTTAATAATGGCTCCTTAGGTACCTGTCCGGAGTATGTGGTAAAAGCTACAGAGCAGTTTCGTCGTACACTCGATGGCTTTCCATCGAAGTATATGTGGGGTGGTTGGAGTGATCAAAAAGAGGTGGTGCGAGAAAAAGTAGGAGCAATGCTGGGTGTTTCTCCAGAAACTATTGCCTTGATCCACAACACAACTGAGGGTATGAATCTCATCGCTTCCAGTTTGAATTTGGCCGAAGGAGACGAGATTTTACTCACCGACCACGAGCATACCAGCGCTCGCATTCCCTGGAAGCACTGGCAAGAGCGAAAAGGGGTGAAGCTGCAAACACTGTACCTGCCCGTCGTACCACCAAGTAAAGAGGATATTGTACGCTTATTCCGTGAGTCTATCACGGCACGAACGCGGGTTATTTCACTGGTGCACGTAACCAACACTAACGGGCTGCGCTTACCCGTCAAAGAGATTTCGGAACTGGCCCACGAACGGGGAATTCTAGTAGCGGTGGATGGTGCCCAGTCCATGGGTATGTTTGAGATTAACCTGGAGGAACTTGGTTGTGATTTCTACACCTCTAGCAGTCATAAGTGGATTTTTTCGCCTAAAGGAATGGGGGTTTTCTACGCTACGGAAGAAGCGCAAAAGCTGCTAAGCCCCTTGGTAGTTTGCCGGGGTTATGACGACCCTAGCATCCGGCGTTTTGAAAATTACAATACGCGCAATTTACCAGAGCTACTAGGGCTGGGCGCAGCCCTCGATTTTCGGGAACTGATTGGGGCCAAAAAAATTGAACGACGTCTTTACGAGCTTAAAGCATATTTCCGAGAACAGTTTGTAGATGATGGGCGCTTTAGACTTAAGTCACCCGTCTCAGATGAGCTTTCAGTTGGGATACAAACGGTGGAAGTAATGGGGAAGGACGTGAAGGAGGTGAAAGCGACCCTGGCAGAAAAATACCAAATTGATTGCCGGCCGATGAGTTCGCATGAGTTGAATGGTTTACGGATTTCGCTGGCCATTTTCACTACTAAAGCTGATGTGGATTATTTGGTGGGGGCTTTGCGGGAGATTGCGGATGCGTAAATTGGAACCACATGAGGCACATAAGGGCACATGAGTTTCATCAACCATTTAAGGCATTGAAGGGCATATTAGAGTTGAGTAGTAGCTTAATTAAAAGTCTCAATAGCGCGTTGCCATTTTTATTTTAACTGTCACTTTCACTCCTCATCCGCCATACCTATGCACAGGAATCGGCTACAACGCAGGAGCAAGGCTTAGGACGCCGATGGAAGCTTCATGTAAAGGCGGAACTTTCTAATTCTCACGCTTATTTTAATTCTAATTCCCACCCCTATCCTAATTCCCCCCCACCGTATCCAACAATGTGGTATCAAACAGCGGCGCTAATTCCAAGCTATCCTCAAGTGTCATAGGTTCGGGCTGATCGGGGCGCAGAGGACGGGGTGGGCGATCGGAAGTGTCTTGCTTTAGGCGGGCCTGGGCAATGATGATCGAGTCGGCCAGCATACCGGCTTCTTCCAGGGCTTTGGCCTCACAACGTTCGTTAATGACCCGCCGGAATTCGTCCAGTCGCTCTTGCACTTTTTCTTCAATGACGGCATCAATGTCTACGTGCGTAGCACTTTCGCAGGATAGCAATCCGAAGAATAGAATGGTAAGGTAGAATAATCGCATAGCAGCTTATTCTTCTGTAAATCGGGAACGCAAGCGGGCTTCTTCTTCCAGGCGTTGCTGTACAATACTATCCACCGCTGCCGCCACCACCAAGGAGTGATTTACCTCACAGAGACTGTCCCAAATGGGACGCAGGCTATCTAGGCGAACCGTGTACAAGGTATCAATACGATTACGCTCCATAGGGGTAAGTCGTAGATTAACAGCTTCTTTTTCACCGCAGGCATTCCAGCAAAACGCAGCTACTACAAGTACTATGATCAAGAACGAAGCTCGCATTAATGTTCGTTTACGTCAATGACTTTTCGGCGCAGCTCAAAGTTTTTACCCAGGTAGACCTTACGAACCACCTCGTCTGCTGCCAGTTCTTCCGCGGTACCTGCTTTCAGAATACTACCCTCAAACATCAGGTATGCCCGGTCGGTAATACTCAAGGTCTCCTGTACATTGTGGTCTGTAATGAGGATACCGATGTTTTTCGTCTTGAGCTTGGCTACGATGTACTGAATATCCTCTACCGCAATCGGGTCAATGCCCGCAAAGGGCTCATCCAAGAGAATAAAACTGGGGCTCGTGGCTAGCGCTCGAGCAATTTCTGTGCGTCGGCGTTCCCCACCAGAAAGTGTATCACCGAAAGACTTCCGCACTTTGCCCAAACTAAACTCACTAATAAGTGACTCTAGTGACTCCCTTTGCTCTTCCTTGCCTAGGGTAGTCATTTCCAGTACTGCCTTGATATTATCTTCTACCGTAAGCTTGCGAAATACCGATGGCTCTTGCGGCAGGTAACCAATACCGCGTCGGGCCCGCTGGTACATCGGAAGATCGGTAATGTCTTCTTGGTCCAAGAAAACACGACCACCATTGGGCCTGATGAAGCCTACGGTCATATAGAAGGTAGTGGTCTTACCAGCGCCATTTGGTCCTAGAAGTCCTACAATCTCTCCTTGATGCACCTCCAGAGACACATCCTTAACCACCTTGCGGCGGCCGTATATCTTCACCAAGTTTTCACTTCTAAGAATCATACTGCAGCTTAGTCTATGTATTCCACTTTCCGTAAGAAACGTGCGCCTACCGTAATTTCAAAGGTCAGGTTGCGGATTTTTCGCTCTGGCAAAGCGCGGGTATTTCCTGTAATTGGATCAAGAACGTTTGGAATAGTAGGTTGTTCGTACTGGAGCGAAAAGTCTGGGTTCACCGTAAATTCTATTAATCCTTCTACATATTCAGAGAAAGAAAAGTTTAATCCCCCCCCAGCCAGAAAGCCATAATTAAACCGTCGAATACCTCCTAGTCCCCCACTTTCGTTGAAATAAACATTCAAAGGGTAGATACCCACCGTAATCTGGTTGCGCTCCACAAAGCGCTCGTATTCCTCAAGGTTCGTATCCAATGTATAATCCGCTCGGATACCAAAGAGATAGTACAGTCGTCCGGTACCAACATCAGCTACAAATTGCTTCGCCCCGAAGGATAAGCTGAGGTTGTGGAACTCAAAGCGCTGTGCTGGGAAGGACACAAAACTAGAGTTAAACGGATTGCCAAATAGCGATTGACGAATAGCACTTCCTTTGAGGTGATAACCTAGCTGCGCAAAGAGTGAGAATTGCCCCTCTGCCGGAAAACTTTCGGCGGAGAGAATAGCGTGGTAACCAATTAAGGGATCGCGATCAAAGGAATTCCACTGTTGGGTTCCAATGGTCATACCTCCCTTAATACCATAAAAGGTGCCCTGTGCCTGTACCGAGCAGGCCAAAAAGAAAAGGCTTACGAAAAGTAGTATTCTTGTGCGCATAGATCGTCTTTGCTAGTCAGAATACAAACATAAGCCTTCCCCCACGCATGGCAAAATATCCGCCCTGAACTTGTTGTGCTAGAGCCCTTTACTGTACCCGTAGCTGGCTCCCCACCTGAATGGTGTTGTTGCTGAGGCCATTCAAAACCTTCAGTTGCTCCACCGTGGTATTGTAGCGGCGCGAAATCCCATATAGTGTTTCCCCGGCCACTACCGTATGATATACCGGTGAATCACCGGTACTAGGTGGAGGGGTTGGATTAGGATTTGAGGGTGCCCCAGGATTAATAACTGGTGGCGGATTATTGGTACTTGGCGCCGGAGTCGGATTCTGTGGCTGTGTGGTCGGTGGTGCCGGTGCAGGGTTTTGCGGCTGTTCGGTGGTTGGACTTGGTGGAGGTGCCGGCTGACTACCGGGGTTGATAATGATAATCGGCACTTCTGGCTGATCACCACCACTGCTGGGCGTTTCTGGCTGAACAATCACCGGACTACTCGATGGTGCAGTCGTGGTAGGCCTAGTAGGACTTGGTTCAGTCTCCTCCTCAACTGGATTTTCAAAATCAATTTCTCCGTCTTCCGTCACGGGGACATTGGCGGGTGGTGTTTCTTCCACCACCTCTTCTTGCAGTTTAGGACGATCCTTCACTTTGCAACCACGAACTTTAACCTGCTCTCCTGCAGCTGGTTCCTGGCCCGAACGCAGAAGATTGCGCTTGAATAATTTACTCAGCTTTATGCCGTAGCGCTGAGAGATATCATACATGGTTTCTCCCGCTAGGACCGTATGGTATTGATCCCGGCCACGGTAGCTGTTGCGCTTTGGTTGCAGATATACCCATTCTCCTTGATCCACTTTTTGCTGCGCTCCAGTCAGCTCTTCATTATAGTCTATGAGGTTACGTACACTTACGTTCACCCGTTTGGCGATATCCTCTAGGGTTTCGCCTTCGTTAGCCACTACGTAGCGTACATCATTATTATCCAGAATACCACTAGCTACAATATCCGCTGGTGTATCAATATCTACGGAGCTGGCATTGTCATAGCGAAACAACTCGTAGCGCTCGATGATAGTGATTAATTTCTCTGGATAAGTAGGACTCGTAGCGTATCCCGCCTGCTTCAAGCCATGCGCCCAACGACGATAATCCTGCGGATCCAAACGAAAAAGAAAACCGTAGCGGAAGGCTTTACGCGGATCGCGCAAAAACTCTGAATGAGCAATGTAGGAGGCCTGACTATTCTTGTACGATCGGAAACAGCTCTTAATCAATTTTCCGTTGGCATCATAATCATCATCCTCGCGGTAGATCGTACCACCTTCCCAGTTGGCCCCACACTTTATTCCAAAGTGATTGTTGGCCCGACGAGCCAAGGTGCTCTGACCGGAATTGGACTCTAAGATTCCCTGGGCCAATTTAATACTGGCAGGTATGCCGGCTCGCTCCATCTCGCGGATGGCAATATCCTTGTAGCGGTTGATGTAGGCCAGTTGGGTCTCGCTTTGCTGTGCAAAGCTGATTTCTGCGGCAAGCAGGATGACTAAAAGGGCGAATAAGGTTCTCGTACGCATTACTCAAGTTTTTTCAGCACGTTGGATTGCACAAAAGTACGGTGAGCTTAGTTCAAAGTGTTGTATTCGGTTGTTCAAAACGTATCTGCTCACTCAAAGTAGGCTAATAACGCTCCAATTTGCCCAATCCATATCACCGCTGAATCTTGTTAGCGTTTTTTTAACGCCAAGTATTAGGTAACCAGATTACTAATACGATCCTTATCAATTGCAAAACGAGCTAAATTACCGAAGTAATGCACGGCCTGAATAAGCCCGCCAAAGCGCGGATCATTACTGTGCCCTTGCTTCCAACGCCGGTAGATTTGTTGCACGATCACTCCAATTTTAAAGGCACCGTACACGTAATAAAAGAGAGTAGAACCCAGCTCCTGGCCCGTAGTTTGTTGGTAACGTTCCACTACTTCTTCCCGATTAAGATTACCGGGTAGCCAAGTCAAGTTTCCCGCAGCCAACTGCATGAGCTTAGCCTCAGCGGGCTCAGTCCAATAAGCCAAGGTTGTCCCCAGATCCATACGGGTATCGCCTACGGTTGCCATTTCCCAATCCAAAACAGCCAGGATACGGGCTGGCTCTTCCTGATCCAGGACCAGATTATCGTACTTATAGTCATTGTGGATAAGTCCTGGAGGGCCATCAGCTGGTTGATTGGCTTGCATCCATTCGGCTACCTCGTCCATCGACTGTATATCGTCCGTTTGCGCATTGCGATAGCGCTTAATCCAACCGCTCACCTGGCGTTCAACATAACCTTCCGGCTTACCGATATTTCTTACCGAGGTCGCATCAATATCAATCTGGTGCAAAAGCGCCAGGTTGTCAATCGCCGCTTCGGAAATGACCCGCATTTGACCAGCGGATAAATCCAGGCCTTGGGGTGGTTTATTACGGAGGATAATTCCCTTCACCCGTTCCATGGTGTAGAAGGAATAGCCCAATTGCTCTTCGTCTTCACACAAGTGGATGGGGGCCGGAATGCGCCCGTAGATAGGTTGCAGTTTTTCCAATACGCGATACTCACGCCCCATATCGTGAGCCGATTTAATTTTAGCACCCTTCGGTGGACGACGTAAGACCCATTCGCCTAGATTGGTATGTAGCAAATAAGTCAAATTGGAAAAGCCCCCGGGAAACTGCCGGATAGCTGTGATGTGCGTAAAATCAGGTACGTGCTTAAGAAGGTACTGTGTAAGCTGCTCTAGGTTGAGCTCTTCACCGGCGCGTACTTCAACTGCTTGATCTTGCATGGAAAAGGGGACTATTTAGCGCAAAAAAATGA
>JBCBWU010000296.1:0-6964 GCA_039816955.1 Bacteroidota bacterium | reverse complement strand
AACCTTTTCCTCTGCCGTTGGTTTCTAGATTAAATGTAACAACATCTATCATGACCACTTCTCCTATCTTACGCATAATGCCACTAGGCTTTCCCTGGCAAACCCAGGACCCGTTTTTGTTTTGTGTTTACCACGCAGATGACTACCCAGAAGGTAATGCTGAGATGGGGCCCAATGCATCTTTAGCAGGCCGCAACCTGGGGCAAGACTTTACGCTGAGAGACGGTTGGCGCATGTATCACGGCGAGACTGTACCGGGTTTTCCAGCGCATCCGCATCGTGGTTTTGAGACCATCACGATAGTGCAAAAAGGATTGGTAGATCATTCTGATTCGTTGGGTGCCACGGCACGCTTCGGGCACGGTGATGTGCAGTGGATCACTACCGGCAAAGGCTTACAACACTCGGAGATGTTTCCCCTATTGAAGCAGGACGAACCTAATCCACTAGTACTGTTTCAAATCTGGCTGAACCTACCTCGCGCAGGTAAGGCGGCCACCCCCTACTTCAAAATACTTTGGGCGGATACTATACCTACGCTAGAGCGTGAGGACCAAAATGGTAAGACCATTAGCATTGATATCATTGCCGGAGAATTAGAGGGTACTGCTGCCCCCGCTCCTACCCCAGATTCCTGGGCCGCGGATCCAGCAAATGAGCTAGCTATTTTCGCCATCCGCCTGGAGGCCGGTGCACAGCTAACATTGCCAACCGCCAGCAAAGAAGCCAACCGTTCGCTCTATTTGTACGAAGGCGATCAAGTTGAAATCGCAGGGCAAACCATTGCCATCAACCAAGGAGCAGCCTTAGACGCCAGTCAAAAAGTTACCATACAAAATGGCCCAACGGACGCTAAGCTTTTGTTTTTGCAAGGCCGTCCTATTGGAGAGCCTGTGGCTCAACATGGCCCCTTTGTCATGAATACTCAAGCGGAGATTTACGAGGCATTTCAAGACTTCCAGCGCACGCAATTTGGTGGCTGGCCGTATGATAGTCATGCGCCCGTTCACGCGCGGGAGAAGGGGCGTTTTGCACAATTTCCGGATGGACGGGTGGAAGAACCAAGTGCATTGAGCTCTTCAGAAAACAATGGATAAGCAGATTCCTTGCTGAAGAGACGCATTGCAATGCGTCTGTACTGCAGAGTTACATGGAGCTATAGTGATTGTCAAGGAAACCTCCTACGCTCTACCGAGCTTCGGCGGTTGATAAAGGCCCTTCCGGCCGAATTGGCCAGGAAGGGCGATAACGTTACTGAATTACTACACCTTTTGATTTCATTTGGCTGATGCGAGCTTAAGTTATTTTCAATGGGGATACTTTTAGTGCTCGCATGGTAGAAAGAAGAAGGTAGAGAGTAGAAAGACTTAAATATCTTTCTACCTTCTACTTTCTACCCTATACTGAGAAAATTGGTAGAACTTGGCCTTGTTGTGATTTCAATAAATCACTAACACAGTTCATCTTTAATTAGCATCAATCACTTCACCACTGCCGGTGATGGATACATCAAGGGTGGGGTTGCCCTTGTAGAATACGTCTCCACTGCCAGTGATTCTTACGTCTAAGCGATTATTGATAAAGACTTCGGCATCACCGCTGCCGGTGATGTTGATATCTCCTTCGTTGGCGGTAAGATTGAAGGCGCGTAGGTCACCACTACCACTGATATTCAAGTCCAACTCGTCTGCCTCACCTTCTAGGAAGACTTTTCCGGAACCAGAAATGTCCACATCTATATCATCCGCTAGTAAAGCAAAGTCCATTTCACCGGAGCCGCTGATCCGTAATTCAATATCACCTACTTCAAATACATTGGTGCTTTCAACTTCACCAGAACCACTGATCATCACTTCGCGAAGGTCTGGTACCGTGATGAAGAAAGTGAGGTCATCTACATCACGTACACAGTCTACGGTACGAATGGTCCAAACGCCATTGTTGATGTCTAAATCGAGCTCGTCAAAAATATCTGACTTGCCTTCTACGGTTACCGCCTGCTCCGGACCTTGGGTGATTTCTACTTGGGCATCCATGGCTAATTCAATACCGTCGAATGGAGCCAAGTCAAGTTCTAGGGTAGTCACGGGGCCATCAGCATCGATACAGCCAAAAAGGCCATCATCATCATTTACATCGATAAAGCAACCAGTTAGCAGTAGGCTTCCGCCCAATACGAGGGCGAAGAGGAATTTCATCTGTTTCATTCTATTGTGTTTTGAGGGTTGGCTAAAATTGAGTAGAGTGTTTGGTATTTCCTTAGCATCGAAATGACTGAGTGAAAATCCCTGCTGAAGAGACGCATTGCAATGCGTCTTTACACCAATGGCCGCAACCGTTAATTTTCACGTCGCCATATTTGCTCTATAATGTTTACCAATTCCTACCGCTGCGACGATGGCCAAACCAGCCAAAGCGAGCAGTAACACCGGCAATCATCCCCGAAAAGTCATCATCCTTGAGACCGCGATCTTCGTTTACGCCAGATACGTAGCGATAACCAACAGTTCCCGCAATGCGGAACCAGCGGGTGAGGTTTAGTTCCACGCCCAACTCGGGTGTCATGACAAAAATCTTATCCAGATCGCGATAAGGAATATTATCGTCTAAGTCGATATTGATTGCGCCCCAGCCAATACGGCCACTACCGTAAAGGTGTACCAGACGGTGTGGCTGATAAGTACCACCTAACCAAATACCGCCGTGACCAATATCCAGCACTTCCAGATCACCTTCTTCGTAGAGACGGTCGAAATCAGCGGCTGCTAAACCGTAACCTCCAATAAAGAAACTATTGATCACAATAGCGCCACCACCACCAACGGAGGTGTTCAAATCATTGCCTAAACCAAACTCGGTAATCGGGCCACCAAAAGCGCCAATAACGCGCGCTTGATTGAATAAAGTCTCATGCTGAGCTTGGAGATTACCCAGAAGGAAAAAACAAGCTGTAGCGAACAGGAAAGAAAGTTTTTGCATTTGTGATTTCATCTCTTAATCTTTTTTATACCTAGAGCCGTGCTCTTCGGAATTTGCTGAATTTGTTTTGTATACAGATGGAGAACTTTGGGGTACCCCCCTATCTGTTTTCGAATTTATTTGCAGTTATTTTCCACTTTTACCCCGGCTCTATTTCTTTCATTATCAAAGATATAGACATGACTCTACCAGGTCTTGCATAAGCAAGACGCTGATACTAAGCATCAACCTTCAGTACGAGATAGACTACATGCGTAGTCCCGCAGAAAATCCGACCCAACCCTGAATATTGGTTGAACCTTCTTGGACATTAAATAGTGGGTCCACGGGCAATACCCGCGAGCCGTAGGTGTCCGAAACTGGATCGTATAAATCGGAAAACATGATGTTGAACGACGGTCCGGCATAGAAGCTCATCCGCTCGCCCAACTGAAAATCAAAAGTGCTTCTAAACTGGCCGAGTAAGTTGAGTTGATTCGTCCAACTTTCCATTTCGTTGATGTGCATTCCCACCAACTCTACATTGAGTAAAGTTTTCTTGCCTAAGCGGGGAGCGACTCCTAAACCATACCCCAAACCCCAGGTGGTATAAGCAGCACTCCCAACCTGGCCATCAATTTCCTGTTCGAAGGTATCCCAGCGGAAACCCAGGTGAAAAATATTGTACAGCTTGCGAGTACCAAGCTTTGCTCCGAGATTAACAAAGAGCCCTTCCGTAGCGCCTACTTCTACGCGATTGTAGCCGTATTTCACAATATTTAGTAAGCCGTATGGCGCCTTAGCCGTGGTGTCACAGACATTGATAATGCCTACTTGTCGGCGGCTCACGTAGCGAGCCCGGTTGTAGAAAACGCTGTGCTGGCTGCCTACATCTCCTTCCGACCAATTGAATAGTCCGCCCACTTGCGCTCCATCCATATCGTGACCTGAGATATTGAACAGTCCTGCCACTTGGGCGCCAGTCATGCTATCTCGAGCGATATTGACCAAACCAGCCAATTGAGCGCCTTCTGTTTTACCACCCGCAAAGTTGACCAAGCCAGCCATTTGGGTACCTATTACCGAACCTCCAACGTGGTTTACAGCACCCGCTAGCTGGAATCCGTGCATATCTTCCACTACCGTATTGCCTACACCCCCCACCTCAAAACCATCAATCGCACGACTGGTACCCCAGAAAACGTTCACTGAAACGTTATTCGTGACTTCGTGGCTACGATGGGTATTCGTTCCCAGATACGGAAGGATAGAAATTTGAGCCAGACGATGCGTAGCTTCGTATTCTTCCATCGCTAGGGAGCGTTCGTGACGTTCCATACTAAGCGCCAGATTCTCCAGCTCTTCATCACTCAGTTTATCTTTTTGCCATTGGTCACCACCGGAGATTTGACGTGGCTCACGGGTAGGTATATTGGGGGTAACAGGAGGCGTAGGGCGAGGTCGAGGCTCCCGTTCTGGCTCTTGGTACAGCGGTGTTTGCTGACGCGGCTGTGTGGGGCGTGATTCGATCTGAGTTAGGCGCCCTGGATCAGAACGAAGCACAATTTGGTCACCAATGAACGCGTATTTGATCGGACAGTCAGCGAAAAGTTTGTCCATTGCCGGCTTCACTTCCATGTGGTTTACCGAAGCGCTTAGCGGATAGTCCATCGGTAAACGACTAGGACTATACGTAAAACGCAGATCAAAACGGTCCTCCAGATCAGCTAGCGCCAAACCGAGATCCATTTGTTCATAGTCGTAACTTACCAACTGCCCAGACAGCTGTGCTAACAGCATACTGGGTAGGGCGGCAAGCCAGACAAGTGTAAGCAGGTGTTTCAGCAACATGGGGTGTTTCTTTTATTCACAGGAGTCGCCCGTCAAACGGTAGACACCGTCCTTGTTTTCCACCTCTCCTTCCAAAGCGAAGGCCAGGGATTCGAACAAGTCTTCTAAAGTCGGATTATCGTATTTACCTACGAATGGGCATTTAGCTAAACCTGGATTCGCCAGCTCAATTTCTACTTCGTAGAGGCGCTCAATCGTTTGGACCACCTCTGACAATTCTAATTGGTTGAAGTCCATCTTACGATCGCGCCAAGCAGCACTGTTCTTGCCCGTCTTTTCTTTTGCCGCTAGCTTGGCCGTTTGTTTTTCGAAAACGCCTTGCTCACCTTGCTCCAAGACGATTGGTGCTGCGGCAGGGGCGGGATCGGGATCAGGGCTGCTAGTCTCCTCTTTTTCTAGACGCTCTAGCTGTACTTTTCCTTCCTTCACGCTCACTTCTACCTGCTCTTCTTCTGGATAAGCCCGGATATTGAAAGAAGTACCCAGCACCGTAGTCACTGCTTGATCCGTATAAATGCGGAACGGGCGTAAGCTGTCCGTAGCTACGTCAAAAAAGGCTTCTCCTTCGAGGCGCAGCTGCCGTTCACCGTCTAGCTCTTCGTAGGTGAGATAGGTATTTTCGTTCAGCCATACTTTAGTGCCATCCGGCAAAAGGAGCTCCTCTTGCTCTTCGTTCAGTGTACTAGCAATGACAGCAGTTGGTACCGCCGGTTGCTGCATATACCACCAACCAGCTACCGCGAGCAGTGCTATAGCCGCTGCGGCTACCCAGGAGCGCAAGTTTAAACGACGAACCGTTGCTCCACCGCCAATGGCCTTAAGACCAGGATTAGCATCCAGTCTACCTTCTACCTTATCCCAAGCAGCAGCTTTACTCGCTGAGAAGTCGGGATAGGCCATATTTTCGGTGGCCGACCACAAGGAAACGGCCTTGTCAAAGAAGTCCTGACCGTGGGATGTTTCCGACACCCAACCCATAAGCTCATCCTTCTCAGTGGACGTGATATTGCCACTGAGATAAGCTGCCATCAACTCCTCGGCGCGGATATTTTTCATGTTTACATTCCCTTTGTCGATAGTAGGATGTGGCTTTTTTCACTTTCCCCCTACTACTCGCGCAATTTTTTACAAATTTATTTGGGCGCACTCGGGACACTTCATTTGACCTAAGTGAAGAATGATCGTAGCGTTAAAGGCTACCACACAAAATTAAGGAATTAATGCTGGCTTGGTTCAAAATACCTGAACGTGGATTTCACACTCTATTAAGTTTTCCTGTTAAGATGCTTTTAAAGGATCCATCCGCTTAACAATATTGTAGTGTAGGCTCGTATATTCCGACCACAAATTGCTACTATCACAACCTAAAGACCTACTATTTTGAGTGCTCCCCCTTTTAGCTGTCAATACAATCCGGCTTTTGCCCAAGTGCTACATCAACTTAATCTTAGCCTAGCCTTAAGTACCTATCAGGCGGGAAAAGTAGTGCTTATTAGTCCCCAGGATGAGCAGCGCATTATTCAGCTACCGCGAACGTTTCGCAAAGCGATGGGGCTGGCCCTGCATCAAGACCGGATGGCTATTGCCACCTTGGACGAGGTCATCGTACTACGCAACTCCTCAGAATTGGCGCAGCATTACCCTCAGAAACCTGGGGTTTACGATAGTATGTATATGCCCCGCGCTACCTTTCACACGGGCGCTCTGGATATTCATGACCTGGAATGGGGAAAGGATGGGCTCTACGCAGTAAATACCATCTTTTCTTGCCTATGCCGTATTGATGCGCTGTACAATTTCACGCCTATCTGGCAACCACCATTTGTCAGCAAATTAGCCGCAGAAGATCGTTGCCATCTTAATGGTATGGCTATGCAAAATGGACAGCCCGCTTTCGCTACGGCCTTTAATCAGGGTGACCAACCCAAGAGTTGGCGAGAGGATATCCTAAAAACGGGTATTGTGATGCGTGTTCCAGATGGACAGCTCATTGCCGAAGGTTTGGCTATGCCCCATTCTCCAAGGCTTTATCCAGAAGGACTATTTGTGCTAGAATCTGGCCGTGGTCAGCTAACCCACATTGATCTTGACAGTGGCAAGACTAACATCATCTTTCAACATCATGGCTTCCTGCGTGGACTGGATAGAGAGGGGG
>JBCBWU010000295.1:0-7023 GCA_039816955.1 Bacteroidota bacterium | reverse complement strand
TGGGCTTTTGTGGTTTTTGGGGCAGAAAAGGCCATCAAAAATCGAGTTATTTAATTTTTTCGATGAGCGAATCTGCACGTGTAAACTACTGTACAACAGGGCTTAATGTGTTTTGAGTCCCGACCGAAAAAATGACTCATCGAGTTTTTTCGATGGACCTACTATTCCCTCATCGCCCGTCTTGCAAAACTCTTCTTCAATTCTTGACCCACTTCTACGCCCAGCTCTTCAATAGCCTTGTTCATCATGATATAGCATTCAATGATGTGAGCTTCAATAATATCATTTCGACTTCCTCGGTATTGCTTATCAAAGGTCGTGGCGGGTGTAGTGCGTCTGAGTAATTTGGTATTCTTTAGTACTTGCCCCGCAGAGTAACAAGCGTAAGCTATTTCCAAGCTTACTCTGGATGGTCCAACTGCTTGAATTCGCAGATTTGTTCCGCTTTGATAACTGTCAGCACGTTGTTTGGAATTCATGACCATTTCCTTGCCATCAAAGTAGGGTACAATTGCCTCCGTTTTCAATACGCTGATTTGTAGGGAATCAATCTCGAATTGGAATGGATATTTGCTTATCTCTCTCATCAGTTCGTGACGGATATTCCAATTGATTACTTCCTGATCTTCTCTGAAGTGGAGGAAGTGAGAGGAATGATAGCGATTCTTGCTGGTGAGTGAAAAATGGAGTTTATGGTCTCTTTCCGCTTGAACACTGTCTGTCAGGTCCAATTCTGTACTGCTTTCAACTGATATTATATCTTGTAAGTCGAGATCTGCTATTTCAGGATCGTCACAGACGGCTAGTCTGATTTTCATTGGCTCCCGGTGAATATTGGGTTTAAAGTAGCAGGTGGTAAGTAAGAAGAGTATACTCGAGAGTGTTGCTAACCGAATTAACATCATAAGGCAATAGGTGAATAAGTTTGGTGTATCGGTTTTAAATATACTATACCAGCAATATCTTACCCTAAACAGTTTCTTAAAATAGCGTGACTAGAAAAAAATTCCTCTGTTTTATAGGCGATAGTCGTTAAGGTTCAATCTTTGCTCCGATCAGAGAGATTGTACGGTTGCTAATTTAAGGATTGTTGAGGACCTCCTAAAAAGCTGTATCTTCCACTATGAGCCACCCTAAGTCCAATTCTGATACCCAACCCAGCGATGGCCATTCCCGGCCAGAACCAAAGCACTTGACTCATCTTCACAAGATGAAGAGAGCAATGGCGCACACTGCAATCCCGTTTCTAGGGCTCTCAGAACCCACCATTAGCGCAGCCGGGACCCGGCGTTTGCATGAGGCCAATCCCACAGCTACTCAGCAGCAACAGGCGCACACTCGTCCGCCCGCAGATATATTGCTAGATGCAGACTTTGTTCAAGCCCAACGGCAGGCTCAACCAGCGCAGATGCAGACGGAATTACCTCGTATGGTGCAGTATGACTTATACCACTTGGCCGAGGCCATGCCCGAAAGTAGGTCTGCTGCCCCCAACGATGCTATGCATAGTTTTTTCCATCGAAAAGAAGCGTATGATACCCTGCTGGATCATTGCCAATACTTTTTGGATCAACAGAGTTTCCTCATGCTAATGTGGCATACCTATCATCCGATTTGGGAGGATCAGGATTTTTATCGTATCACTAATCAAACGGGAATAAGCAAACCCATTGGATTTGATGATACCATGAATAACCCCTTCAACATGATGCATTTGCCCGATGCCTTATCACGAGCGGAACAGCAGAAAATCATCAAGCAGACCATTGAGGACTTTGATGCGGCGGTCCCCAAAGCACGTCAGGCACTTTTCTTCCGTCAGAAACTAGATCGCATTGCTGATTTCGCTAAGGCACTGTCTGATCGCCAGGCTTCGGCTATCTTCAGACCGTATCATGAGCACTCACCCGGAAACTGGTTCTGGTGGTGCCTAGATAACCTATCAGATGACCCGGAGGAGGCGGCTGATATATATCGAGAGTTGTTCCATAAAACCCGAGCGTACCTGGAACGCCAGGGGGTTGATAACCTGCTGTACTGTTACTCTCCAGACTTACCCTTCCAGCGTCCCTTTGAAAACAAAGTAGATTTTTTGGCGCATTATCATCGGGGCATGCCGGATATAGAGCAAGTAGAGGTACTGGGAATGGATGCTTATTTGTGGAAGCTGTTTATGCCGGATGACCAGGAAGCCTTCGCTAATGCATCTACCATTAAGGATAAAGAAGCTCAACAGCGGGAATATCAGCGCATTCTCGCTCGACCTTGGGAACGCGCCTTGCAGATGTGTACTTGGCTACGGGAAGAATACCCTGATAAAATAGTGGGCCTTACCGAAACCGGATGGAACTATAAAAAATGGGGTGAGTTTAAAGGTGAACCTATTGAGGAATTTTGGCAGAAGATGGGCACTCAATCGGTCCTTTCTTTACCTAAAAATAAACGCCCTCACTTCCTATGCCTTTGGCGGAATGATATTGGTGACCGTTACTGTCCTTGGGATAACGGTTCTGAACGATTTGCGCAAGAAGTGGTGGCTATTGCTCGGGACTGGGAAACACAGGCAGTGAACATTCCACCTCATTCGACAATCACATAGGTTAAATAAAAAGCCGATACCCAGCGAACTGGATACCGGCTTATTTATACTCGTAAATTGGCGCTTGGCCAATGTTCTTTTTTCGTTTCTTAGGCTTCTGCCGAAGAAGTAAGTGAAGCGCTCAAGTATTCGCGATTCAAGCGAGCAATATTCGTTACAGAAATACCTTTCGGACACTCTGCTTCGCAGGCGGTAATGTTAGAACACATACCGAAGCCTTCCTCGTCCATAACTGATACCATACGCTGGGCACGGCGGGCAGTTTCCACTTGACCTTGTGGTAATTGTGCGAGGTGACTCACTTTAGCACTAACGAATAGCATAGCAGAAGCGTTAGGGCAAGCAGCTACACAGGCACCGCAGCCAATACACTCCGCTGCGTCCATGGCGCTGGAAGAAAGCCCCTTTTCAATTGGAATAGAATTTGCATCTTGAGCTTGGCCTGTGTTTACAGAAATAAAGCCACCAGCCTGGATGATCTTGTCAAATGATGAGCGGTCCACTGCCAGGTCCTTGATCACTGGAAAGGCGGAAGCGCGGTACGGCTCAATAACGATAGTCTCGCCATCCTTAAAGTGACGCATGTGCAACTGACAGGTAGAGGTACGGTGCTGTGGTCCGTGTGGGTGGCCGTTAATGACCAGGCTACAAGTACCACAGATGCCTTCCCGGCAGTCGTGCTCGAATACTACGGGAGCTTCCTTCTTCTGGATCAAGCTCTCGTTAAGTACGTCTAGCATCTCGAGGAAAGACATGTGCTCGCTCACATTGTCCATCTCATAAGTCATGAATTGCCCTTTGGTATTTGCGTTGGGCTGACGCCATATTTTTAGTGTGAGTTTCATGATTTTCTCTTTTTGCGAAGAGCTCTACTTGTAAGAGCGCGTCTTCAATTCAACGTTTTCAAATACCAACTCCTCTTTGTGTAGCACGGGGTCGGTTCCACGCTCCTTGTATTCCCAGGCAGATACGTAGGCGTATTCGTCGTCACGGCGTAGTGCCTCACCTTCCTCAGTTTTGTACTCTTCACGGAAGTGGCCACCGCAACTCTCGTTACGGTCCAGCGCATCAGCCATCATCAATTCACCTAGCTCTAGGAAGTCAGCCACTCGCAGGGCTTTTTCTAGCTCAGGGTTGTATTCATCGTTGGTACCAGGTACAAACACATCGCTGTAGAACTCATCCTGTAGCTCGCGGATTAATTTGATGCCTTTCTGCAAGCCTTCTGCGTTACGTGACATACCACAGTATTCCCACATGATCTTACCCAAACGGCGGTGGAAGCTCTCCACCGACTGTGAGCCCTGAATAGCCAAAAGGCTATTGATACGATCCTCCACTGCTTGTGCGGCGGTGTTGAAGGCTTCGCTATCAGCGTCAAAGCGTGGCGTACGGATTTCTTTGCTCAAGAAGTCGCCAATGGTGTATGGCAAAACAAAGTAACCATCCGCAAGTCCTTGCATTAAGGCACTTGCTCCCAGGCGGTTGGCACCGTGATCGGAGAAGTTAGCTTCACCCGCAGCAAAGAGGCCCGGGATATTGGTTTCCAGGTTATAATCCACCCAAAGACCACCCATGGTGTAGTGTACCGCCGGGTAAATTTTCATTGGGGTGTTATATGGATCATCACCGGTAATCTTCTCGTACATCTCGAAGAGGTTACCGTACTTTTCTTCTACCACTTTTACACCTAGTTCGCGTACACGTGCGTCGCTGGCGCTCTCCTCACCCATGGTATTGGCTTGCGAGCGGCCATAACGCATGATTGCATCCTCAAAGTCAAGGAATACTGCCAGGCCGGTTGGTGCTACGCCTAAGCCTTCGTCGCAGGCTACTTTGGCGGCGCGGCTGGCTACGTCACGTGGTACCAGGTTTCCAAAGGCTGGATAACGGCGCTCCAGGTAGTAATCACGATCCTCTTCAGGAATATCATTACCACGCTTCTTGCCTTCGCGAATGGCTTGTGCGTCGTCTTGCTTCTTGGGTACCCATACCCGTCCGTCATTCCGTAGGGATTCTGACATTAGCGTCAGCTTACTTTGGTAGTCACCGGAAACGGGGATACAAGTAGGGTGAATTTGCGTAAAGCATGGGTTAGCCATCAACGCTCCACGGCGAACAGCTCGCCAAGCAGCGGTTACATTACACATCATGGCGTTGGTACTCAGATAGAATACATTGCCATAACCACCGGTACAGAGCACTACTGCATGGGCGGCGTGGCGCTCAACTTTACCCGTTAGGAGGTTACGCGCAATAACGCCGCGTGCTTTGCCGTCAACTTTAACGATATCCAGTACTTCATGACGGTTATAAAGCTTCACATTACCCAAGCCAATTTGGCGACTCAAAGATTGGTAAGCACCCAAGAGCAGCTGCTGTCCGGTCTGACCACGGGCATAGAAGGTACGACTCACTTGCACACCGCCGAAAGAACGGTTGGCCAAAAGACCACCATATTCCCGAGCGAAAGGAACCCCTTGCGCAACGGCCTGGTCGATAATGTTACGACTTACTTCCGCCAAGCGGTGCACATTAGATTCGCGAGAGCGGTAGTCACCACCTTTGATGGTATCGTAGAACAGGCGGTAGACGCTATCACCATCATTCTGATAATTTTTAGCGGCATTGATACCACCCTGCGCTGCAATAGAGTGCGCCCGGCGTGGGCTATCGTGGAAAGTAAAAGCCTTCACATTATAACCCAATTCACCCAAGGTAGCAGCGGCAGAACTTCCTGCCAGACCAGTACCCACTACGATGATATCAAGTCTTCTTTTATTATTAGGAGCCACCAACGGCATCTGCGAACGGTACTGCGTCCATTTTTCGGCTAGTTCGCCCGGTGGTACTTTACTATTCAGTTTCATTATGATTGAGTTTTATTATTTACTAATGCAGGTCTAGCCAATTTGAACTCCTAAAAACATTAGGATGGGGATGATGGCAAAACCCAGAGGTACTAGAATAGAATATCCCTTACCTAAGCCGTGGATAAGAGGCGTGTATTTTTTGTGATTTACTCCCAAAGTTTGGAAAGAGCTTTGGAAACCATGCCAAAGGTGGAATGCAATCACAATCATACTCACCACGTAAATGGCAACGTAAATAGGATCTTCAAACGCGACACTTACCAGCGAGTATAGGTTTTTTACTTGCTTACCGTCGATGTTTACCAAATCTACGGTACCCATCTTCATCTGCAGCCAGAATTGATACATGTGAAGCAAAATGAACACCAGAATAATGGTGCCCAACCAACCCATGGATCTAGCTATGGTGGCATTGGTATTAACAGCACTGTTTACCTTTACAGCATATCCTTGGCTACCACGGGCAGCCCGGTTCTTAGCCCAAAGAATCAAGCCCTGGACTGCGTGAAGCAGGATGAAAAAGTAAAGGCCGTAAGAAATAGTTTTAATCAAAGGGTTTGAGGTCATAAACTCGGCGTAGAGATTAAAACTATCTCCACCATCACTTGCTAGTAGCTGTAGGTTGCCAATTAAATGGACCGCTAAGAACAAAATGAGGAAGAGCCCGGTAAGGCTCATGATCAGCTTACGCCCAATTGAAGAGGTCAAGAACTGTGTCAACCAACTCATTTGTATTGTTTTTCGTTCGTCTGGATATGAAAACTAACTTGTGATTTGCTTAGGATTATGCACCTAACATCACGCACACAAATCTACTGTATATAAGCGTTTTAGCCTAAGCGCTGTTGGCTTCTAGGTCCGGAGTGAGACTTATTTAGAATTATTCTAATCAAGGCCGTCCCGCTGATTTATCTACCTTTGCGATCAAAGATAACTAAATGGCCAAAACGAAGTCCGGACAGCCTTCCTTCCAGCATTTCCTTGAATTTTTCCCAGCGGTGGAACTTCCCTTCACACTTGGAGAGGATACTCACCATCTTTTTAGCAAAGAGAATGATCCTTTGCCCCCCGCCGCTATCGGAGCTTACATCATGCCGATTGAAGGAGAACAAGAAGAGGATGCGATGACCGAATACATCGCCTGTTTTCAGCTTCCTACTAATGATAAGTTTCATGCTATTGTATACTGGCGAGCAGGCCTTTTGAATTACCAATATCGGCTCGTTACATTTGATACGAAGGGTAACCTCATTGCGGAGAAAGTAATTGCCGGTACTACTTATGATGGTACTGATTTGACTCAAACAATGGCTGTAATTCAGGACAATCTACTCATCTATCTGGTTTCTGGTCAGAGCCAGGTGGTTGTGGAAGATTACGCTGCAGCGAACAGTACTGCCAACCGACTACAGATTTCTGATGAAGGGAAAATTGTGGAATTGTAAGTGTTAGGTATTGTTGATTGGCAATCATTCTTCTCCTTCCATCATTTGCTTTCAATGCTACCAGTTTAGTCTAGCAACTGCTAATCACTGATCAAACAGGTTAAAC
>JBCBWU010000294.1:0-7052 GCA_039816955.1 Bacteroidota bacterium | reverse complement strand
CCGGGTGGCGGAGCTAGACTTGGGCATTGAGCGACGAAAACTCGAGCAAACTCGAAATGAAGTTGCAGTAGAAGTGACGGATTTATTCTTTGAGCAACTCATTGCCAGTGGAGAGGCTGGTAACTACCGGCGGCAAGAACGCGAACTGCGACAACTGCTGACTTTGGCCAAAGAACGCCTCCAACTGGGAGCAGTAGAGCGTAGTGAAGTCCTAAGTTTGGAATTGGAACTACTAGAGCTTGCCAGTGATTTGGAACAACGAGAGCTGGATTATTCCGTGCAACACCGGGAGTTGGCGCAACTACTAGGCACTAGTGCTTTTGAGTTGGACACTGCGCTGGTGCAACTGATTCCCGTTCGCTTACCCGTAGAACTGGAACAACCCGTTTCTTACACCAATACCAATGATTATCTGGAGTTAGAACGAGAGCGTTTATTAATTGATCAGGATCTGGCAAAAACCAAAACGGAGGATCTTTTTAGTGTAAGTGTTAATGGTTCTTTTGGTTTGTCCAATACCGGCACGGCCTTTTCCGAATCGATCTCTGATCTGGTAGATCAACAACGTTATTCCGTTTCCGTCAACTGGACCATTTTTGATTTTGGTAAACGCCAGGATAAAATGCACATACTGGAGCTCAAAGAACAGCGCTTGGGCTTGGATGTGCAAGAGCAAACCACAAGCTTTGAAGTAGAGGTTAAGAGCCTCATTAACAAAACCCGCAACAATTACCGCAAATTGCAGATTTTGCGCGAGGCACAACAGATTGCTGCCCAAAACTACGACAACCTGCTGGAGCGTTTTCAGCTGGGTAATGTACCTGTCCAAAACCTGATTGATGCGCGCGCAAAGAGCCGGGACTTGTACCAGGAATACCTTTCTACCATGAAGACGTATTGGTTGTCTTTATACCAGCTACAGGAGAAAACCAATTTGTATTACGGGGCTTTGTAAATGAGGTGTACAGACGCATGTTGTGATGTAGTTTTGCGGAAAAAATAACCGTTCCAATAGCTACGGATAGTCCTGTGGCATTTAATGCTGCCTTAGCTGTACGCAGCGGGATGAATCCCGTGAAACCAGTGAGTGGGACGCATTAGGTTTATTCGGCAACAGATTTCTTCTCTGTAAAGAGCTAAATGTACGTTAATTGATCAGCAAAGAAGACAAAAAAATAACCCGAACCTGGATTCCAGATTCGGGTTATTTTTAATGATAATCTAGACTATTATAAGCTAGCTAAAAGTGTTCTAAAACAGCTAGATAACGGAAAGCGGTTTAAGCAGTTTGGTTCATTACTACCGGTGCTTTGAATCCTGCGGCAAACTCAACGGGGTAGAGGTACTCGTAGGATTCCCGATAACGGCAATATACCACTGGTGCTCCTAGTGCTTTGATTTCATTAATTAATACATAGAGCATGCTTTGAGAAATTCCCAACTTACGAGCAAAACTTTCAGGAGTTCCAGTCCGCTTGTAATTGATCATTTGGTGCATTCTTTCAATACGTTCTATTTTTCTAATGAGAGACATAAGATAATTGATTAGTATGCTAAATAAAGATCTTTCTATACCTCAGCTAATAAATAAATGTTCACTTGGTGTGAGAGCAGGAGAAAGGGCCACCTTTAAAGCTAGATGATGTCCTATGTCCGTGATTTCGTAGTGCCCTGCGGATAGCCAAAATGGAGTTGGTAGCGCGAGTTCCTGACGGATAGCTTCGGGAAGCATCACCGGTTCTTCCATTTGGAAAAATTCGCCTTGGAAGTGCTTTTTAACCGCACAAGCAGCGAGACTATGTTTTACCAGGAAAATGAGTAAATGCTGATCATCCTTGGCGCTGAGTAGAGCCTTTGCCGTACAGAGGCAAGCACGATGAGCGCTTTTTTTTTGGTGATCTCTTGCTCGTTCAATGCGGCAAATTCCCACCCCCTCACAATTTTTTTTAGGTGAACCTAACACGATGTTTGCGGTTACGCCCGTTCTTGGAGAAGTGCTAAAGGGATGATTTGAAAACTCGTAGTAAACCATAGCAAGAGACTATTTAAAATGAATGCTAGGAAACAGCTTTTGGGCCTTGGCTGACGGCTATTTAGCCGTTGTACTTGCGAAATTTCAGGAATTAACTATATTCGCTAGACAAAGATCACGAATTACCCGCCCATTTTTTGGTTCAAAGTACCATTGTCCTGACTTTAAAAAATCTTAATTTGTATTGTTCTTTTCAGTTTAAACAATTGAAAGTCAATGCAATGACCTATCCTATTGTTACTGCGCTGATTGGCAGCAAAACCTATTAATTTCGCTGAGCTTAACAGGTAAATTTCCGTTTTGTTGCTAACGGTAAACCCCTATAGTCCTTTCTTGCAGAGCAGGTAAAGGATGTTATAGGTATTTGCGTGGAGCTTAATGTGGAAAACAAAACATGAAAGAACTTCAGGAGTTGATCAATATCGTCAGTATTGATAAGCTAAATGGCGCGGCGGTATTAGGACAATCAGGAGAAGAGCAACTAGAAGCGTTCTACAATCTGCTGGTGGATGATACAAGCATTGTTTCTGATGCCCAAGCCTCGCGTTTGCTATTGGGTAAGCCTGTTCACCATCCCCGTTATTTGGATTTGAAGGAGCGTCTGGAAAAGCGCATGGTAGACATGCTATTTCTTATTGATGTCAATCAGGCTATCAACAATAATTCATCTCTGGCTTATGAAGAGGCCTTACGACTCTGGTCTGCTGCCAATCTGATGATCTTGCATAATGCTTTGCGGATGGGCTTGGAATATGCGGAAAAGTCGCTCCGTCTGGCTATCCGCTACGAACACTCGGAACTCGTGGTGCCAATCGCCAAGTTGCTCCGTAAGATATACGCTACTTATTTGGGAAATGAGCAGCAGTTTGAATATTACGACGAACTCTATGAGCGCTACCAGAAGATCAGTGCTGCTGAGGCCCAGGCGGAACTAGCCTACCAGCAGGTGCTAATGGCAACAGCAAGCGGTAATAAGGAAGCTGCCATTGCTAAGATTGCAAAGGATTGTTTGGGAGGTATTACTCCTCTGTTAGCGCAATACAGTACTTGTGCTATTCATCGTCATGTGCGATATGTAGAGGCTATTTACCTGCTGAATGCAGGCCACTACCAAGATCTTATCCGGCAAGTTGATACTGCTGTGGCATTTTTTCAGCAAAAAGACATTGATCTGCGTGATACCATCCTAGGGATGAGGTACTTCCAGCTTATCGCCTCAATTATGCTTCAGGACGGTGAGAAGGGGCTTGCTATTTGGCAACAATGCCAATCATTGCTAGGGCAAGAAATCAATGCCACCTACTTCAAGATGCATGAATTGGGACTATTGTTGTTGTTTTATACCAATCAGTACCAAGAGGCGTACACTTTAGGAAAAACGGTCCTAAATCTCAAGCAACTATCACAGCAAAGTTGTGCGGTACAGCAGTCCTGGATCACTTACGGGGCTTATCTACAATACTTGTCGGTGCTGGGTGAAGTTGGATTTGAGGCCAATGACAGTTGGGCGCAGGAATTTCGGTGGAGAAAAATACTGAAAGCTGTTCCTACTTTCAATAAAGCGTACCGGAATACGCACGTTCCACTTTTGATCATTCATATTCTTTATGCTTTGCACCAGCAAAACTATGACCTGGCTGCCGAGCGCATTCACACAATAGGCCGATACGGCTCCAAGTACCTGCGAAATGATGCTGCCTTACGCACTAACTGTTTCCTGCATATGCTTCAGCAATTAATTCCAGCAGGCTTTCATCGTCGGGCTACGGAGCGCTACGTCCAGAAATTTAAAAAACGCTTACAACAGGCACCGCTCAGCATGGCTAGCCAACCATATGAAATTGAGATATTACCCTATGAGTTACTTTGGGATTTACTGATGAAAAGCTTACCACAAAAAAGAGTCAGCGTCCGTCTCACTGGTAGACCTGCACGATCTGGCTAGTACTGACAGAACTTGAACAAACACCCCCGCTCTCAACAAACCAAGACACCACCTATCATGGAAGAATTAAGGGAACTCGCGAGTGTCCTAACCCGAAAAAAGCTGATGAAACTCAGCATTTTGGGGCAAAATGACCATTCTAAACTGGATGAATTATACCTCCTGATTGCTCATCAAAAAGTACAATCGGACGATGAGGCAGCGGAGTTGCTCTACGATGCGGATAGTAGCCTGCCAGCTTACCAAAAACTGCGTAGTAAGCTCAAAGGGCGCTTAGTAGATATGCTTTTTTTGGTAGATACGGAAGAAGACATCAATGATGATGCAACATTGGCCTACAAAGCTGCATGGCGGTACTTATCTGCGGCCAATCTTATGCTCTCTAAAGGAGCTATCAATATTAGTGTAAAATACGCGGAAAAAGCACTGGAATTAGGCTTGGCATTTGAGCATATTGACCTGGTCTTGCAAGTTAGCAAGTTGTTACGCGGTATTTATTCTACTTATTTATTTGATGAAGAACAATTTACGGAATACAACACGCTTTATCAGGAGTATGAAGAGGTTTCGGAACTAGAAGCCAGAGTGGAAAAGGCCTACGAAGATGTAGTAATATTAAGTGTAAAAGCGGTTTCTAATAGTGAAGAAATTGCCCGGAGAGGAGAACAAATCTTTAAAGAGCTAGAACCAATTCTCTCACATCACAATCATTTTTCGCTTCACCGGTATATTCGGTTCCTGCAAGTAACGTATTTGTTGAATATGCAGGCTTATGAAGAAACAATTGTTGCCAGCCAGGCTGCTATCGATTTTATGCGTACTAAAAAGATGAATCTGCGCAGTACCCTAACGGGTTTACTGAGCCATCAGCTGGTATGTCACACCCAGCTTAAGAACTATGAGGCAGGAAAGGCCAAATTAGAAGAATGTGAACGGGAAATTGGGGATTTCTACGGGCGCAGCTTCTTTAAAGTCCAAGAATTAGGGCTTATGCTGTTCTTGCATAGTGGGCATTACCAAGATGCTTATGAGCTTACACGAGCTACCCTTAGCAACAAAAGCTTGCTTCGCCAAGATGCTTACACCCAAGAAAGCTGGACTATTTTTCAGGCCTATATTCATTATCTAATATACCTTGATAAGGTAAAAGCAGCTGAGAACGATGAGGTGTTTAATCGCTTCCGCCTGGGGCGTTTTCTCAACGAAGTACCTGTTTTTTCTAAGGATAAACGTGGGAAGAATATTCCCATTTTGGTCATGCAAATATTGTTCAACATTGCGATGGAACGCTATGATCAAACCTTTGACCGGATTGAAGCAATTGGTAAATACGCCTCGCGCTACATTAAGCGGGATGAGCATTTTCGCAGCAACTGCTTTATTAAAATGCTTCTGCAAATTCCCATTGCCGGGTTTCAAAGGCGGGCAGCCGAAAAATATGCCCAGAAGTATCTGGACAAACTCACAGAAGCACCGCTGGAAGTAGCCAACCAGCCTTATGAAATTGAGATTATTCCGTACGAAGACTTGTGGCAGTTAGCAGTGGCTTCACTTTCTTAAAGGCTATGGCGTTTTGGCTCTCTTCTAAATGAGAAATGCCTTCCGGCAATAAGCTGCGGAAGGCATTTCTACTTTAAGCTTTGGTTGTATTTACTTAAGGAGTGATGTCAACTATGATGGTTTTTTCTGGTGTCTTACTCTTTGGAGGCGTTTTACCGGCATTGCTATCTACTTGACCTACGCTAAAGTTAAAGAACATCAAAAGAGCGATAATGAAATTGCTAATCATAACTACTACTATTTAAATTTTCTAAGTGTGTATTAAGTCCTAATGACACTTCAAAGGTGCACGGGAAATGGCCGCGTCAACAGGACGGAAAGGCAGTTATGATCTTTGCAAAAGTTGTGGAGTCTTATTCTTTTTTATGTGAATAATAAATTGATTTATAGTTGTTTAGGTGGTTGAGATTTGGCAAAAAAGCAACTCTTGTAGACGGTTAACTGTTGATAATCGACATGGTTAGAGCAATTGTTTGCGGACTTTGGGAGCACCAGAAGAAGACCATCTCAATACGATTGTACTGGCCAGTGCAGCGGCGTTTAATCAGAAATTAGGCGAAATGAAACGTAAAGACTTTTTGAAAGCAGCCGGGCTAGGTATAATATCGATTCCTATTATGTCATCACTCAGTAAACTAGAAAAGGCCACCGCCTCCCTTAGCAATACGCAACGAATGCCAGTCCTATTTCTTGGGCACGGCTACACTGTATATTTTCAATAAGAGCAATAGGTAATTGACCCTTGTTGCAATTGTTCTTGAGAAGCTGGGCGACTATTAAACGGTACGACTAAGACTGTTAAAATTTAGGTTTAAGATTGCGCCGCTTTGCAAAAATGAATAACTTGCTACTTTTAATATGACGCGCTCATCCCTCACCGGATGACCATCCAACTTTCTCTTTTTTACGGAAGATGCAGCGATACGAATAAGCTGCTTTGCGACCTAAAGCAAGGCTGATTTTTCATTGCTACAAGTGAGCACTTCATGGCTTTACTTGTCGTAAAATCACTATATCTATGACCAATGCATTAACGCGTTCTTTTCTCTCTTTTACACTTCTGCTATTTTTCTTTTATGCGCTTTGGGCAACACCTCTTAACCATCATTATCCCTTACGCTGGACTAATGCGCCCTATACCTTTACCAAATCTAATGTCACCGCTGCAGCAGGGGATACGGTGCAAATATGTGTCAATAAACGACTGGGTGAAACGAGCACTACGCTGGCAACGGTAAATACAGCGGAAACTGGCGCTCATCATCTACATTGCTCTACTACCAAGACCTTGTACTTTCCGGTAGGTGCTAAAAAAGCTTGTTTTGATTTTCAAGTCCATGCTCATTCTGAGGTTCACAAGTACGAAATCAGCGTGCAAGGATCAACAGAACGAATGACGGTGATGGTGGACAGTGAAGAGGATACAGCCAGGAACGGTGTGGTCCCGAAAGTGAGTACTGTCACATCGGATGAAGCGATAGCAATGGATCGTTTCGGGAATCTGTATACTCCTGA
>JBCBWU010000293.1:0-7064 GCA_039816955.1 Bacteroidota bacterium | reverse complement strand
TCATTGCTACGCCATTGTGAAAATAAGGACCAGTTTCTGACAGATTCCGTAAGGTTGGCGTAGCAATGAATTTGCAGGATGTTATGATCTTTTACCGCAATGCCCGTGGTAATGGTGGTGGTCCTGGCGGCCCAGGCGGCGGTTTAGATATAAATTCTAATGTAGCCCCCAATGAATTGGCTCAGGACTTACGGAATTTGGGTAACTTCAATAACAATGACATTCAGGATATCATCGCCTTCATCGATGCTTTAAATGATCCGGATTTTGATCGGCGTATACCTAATCGAGTGCCAAGCGGGCTAAATCCCGGGGGGAATATAGACTAGCGCAATTTCAATATCCTCTTTTCGCCTTTTACATTTTTACATAAAAAGTGCTGAGTGAATCACAACTCAGTCTGATTCGCCTATGCCTGTTGCCAAGGCAGGTAACGAACCATTAACCTCTTATTCAAAAAGTTGAAACAAATGAACTTACAACGGAATCCATTATTCTCTGATTTATCTGATGGCATCTTATTCACTGGAAAAGAGGAAGCGCCCAGTACTTCCAGTGATATGAAGAATAGTCGTGCGGAACTCCTCGTAGACTATTTTCAACTGTTCCTGAATCCATCTTCAGGTCTTGTGGACTTGCAAGCCAGCTTGGTGAAAAGTACAGCTAAGCTTACGATACAGCTACGCAACCGGGCAGGGCGTTTATTGTACGCAAGAAACCATCGTCCAAGAAATGGCAGGCAGGTACGAACCCAACTCAACCTAAGTCATCTTCGGGCTGGAACCTACACGCTGGTATTGGAAACAGATACGGGTGCCATGAGCGATCAAATTACATTCGAAGATTAGTATGCCGTGCATTCGCTCAGTTGTTGAGTGATGTCGAAGTCAATAGGGTGCAACCCATCGGTGCAGGTAAGGCAGAGAAATTAACTACTACCATTGCCTGCGCTTTTTTATTGGCGGAAATAGGCTGAGGGTGTACAACCCATGATCTGCTTGAAGGACTTGTTGAAGGTAGCTTTAGAGTTAAAACCAGCCCGCTGGGCCAAGCCAAAGAAGGTATATCCATCTGCATCATCTGCTTGCGATAATCGGATGAATTCTTGGATGCGGTGATAATTGACGTACTCAAAGAAGCTCATGCCAATTCGTTCGTTTAGCAGCCGTGCCAACTCGGGATTACTAATACCCATTAAATGGGCAAGCTCTGCTTTGAGTAACTTTTGATTGAGGTAAGGCTTCTTTTCTTCCATAATAGTATCCAACTCCACTTTGAGGTGATCTAAGTCCTTAGCTGAGAACTTGGATTGCTGGTATTTCCCGTTCGAAATAAGACTACTGTATTGCATAACCTGCGGCGACAGCATTTGAAAATGGGTGATGAAGAGGATGATCATGGCGATGGCTGTCCAGACAAATGCACGTAGCTCCCGCTCTAAGCCTTCTATTGAAAAAAGGCTTAATAGGTAAATACTGAGCCAAGTCAAGAGACAGGCGCCAATGGTGATCAAGAAGTTTTGCAGAAATTTTAGCGATACGGTATAGCTCAACTCGCTATGCAAGGTGGATCTGAACGTTTTGAATTTTTGCAGGCTGAGGATGTAGTAGGTACTATTGACCACCAGGCCAATTCCCACGAGGATGTTCACCACTCGGAATAGTTCACCGCTGGCTACTCGTTCGTTAATGATTGGTGCTGGAGGAAGGAGGTAGTAAAACGTTACAATGAGGTTATAGCAGAGCGCGGGTAGGTAGTGAACAAGATCTACGCGTGAAAATTGCCGATTGCTGATCAGCGAACGAGTAAAAAGATAGACGGTGGGACCAAATAGGAGAATCGCAAATTCTGAGAGTCCCACCCATCTTCTGGAACCGCCAAATAAATCCACAATGTGGAATATTCTTCCACTTAGGCCAATGAGTAAAACGATCACCAAAATGATTAAATACAGATTGGTCTTCTTACGGTGCTTAGACGAAAACGCAAAGACCAATAGCAGTAATATGGCTTGAAAGAAACTGAAAAAAATCAACTGTTGGAGCAGCGTAATCATGGTGAACTTTTCGGCGGTTTCTGTCTGTATCCTAGTTTATGATAAATTGATTGAGGTGTTGTACACCCTCTAGTGCCAAATCACTACACTTCGCAAGAAAGGCAGAAAAAGCTGCTTCATTTTCCCAAGAAGTAATGGTAAGATAAGTAGGTTGGTGATAGTAGCCAAAGGGAGATTTTCCATTACTCAATTCTAGGATAAGGTCACTTCCCTCCGTTTGGGCCAGTGCCACCCACTGGTGGTGGAAAGTGCTAATGGAGGCGTTTGGTTTTTGCCAGTAGGCCGTCACTACATTGAAGCGTTCTGAGTCGATTGCGAAGGATAAATCTTCTTCCATCTTGTAGTAGGTCAATCCAAAGTACGACCAGATGTTGCGTCGTCGTTCGTGGAAATCAGGTATTTCATCAGTTGCCTCTTCGATGAAATCTTCACGCCGATTTAGATCCTCCCATTTGCCGAAGACAAAAGAGAATGGCATGTGATTCCCTTGGGTAATCTTGGTGACTTTATGCCCAGCCATCGGGCGATAACCGAACCTTTTTGCTACCGGAAAAGCCGTCTTGAAATAATCGGAGAGTAAGTCGTCCGTATCCGGTTGTTGCCTAAGCAAGAGAATATCCAATACTTGTCCTTCTTCCAAGTCATACCGTGTAATAGTAGATTGAGCTGAGAGTACGGTAGAGGAAATAGTAAGAATACAAAGCAGTGTCAAAAGTACGTTTCGCATGTGCGGAAAGATTTTAAGCATAGAACTGATTTAAACTTTTCTAATGGATTGCGCCTCAAGCCCTTATGGAACCTGACTTCAGCGTTTTTCTCGTGCGTACCTTCCAGGTATGCACTCGGAAAGCCTCTTCGCCAGAACCCACAAAGGCTCAGGCTCATCAACACCACAAAAGTTTAAATCAGTTCATAATCAGAATCCGATCTGAGACCGGATTGCGAAGATGATCGCTCTGCAAACTTAAACGCCACGGTATTTTCTGCTCAGAATATCGAGCTCCAATGCGTACAAATACAGTATGAATACCTTTGATTTTAGATTAAACCGCTATACCACTTCACTAAATCTTCCCACACCGACCTTATCTCTCCAATAATGCTGATCAAAGGCCAGGCAGATATTGCGCAGAAATGGCCGTCCGGCAGAGAGTACTTTTAAGCAGTGGTCATCAATTTGCACCAAGCCATCTGCTTCCATTTCTTCAAGGCGTTCTAGGCCAGTGTACAAATCGTCGCATTGACTAGCTGGGTGAAGCCAACAAGTGCTCTCCTTACACATGATATTCAGGATGTGCCGACGGATAATTTGCTCTTCTGAGTTAAGTAGATAACCCTTGATTAGCGGTAATTCACCCTTGGCAATTCTTTCCCGGTAGGGCTCAATCTTCTTCTCGTTCTGTAGATAGGCACTCCAACTATCACTAATGCCAGATACCCCAAGGGCCAAATTGAGGCGGGTGTCGTGTGGTGTGTAGCCCATGAAGTTGCGGTGCAAACGCTTCGCCTTTGCTGCGATAAGTAATTCGTCCTGTGGCAGGGCAAAATGATCAAAGCCAATTTCTTCGTACCCCAATTCTTCCAGGAAGCGCTTTCCGGTTTCGTACAACGCGCGCTTATCTGCCCCCCTTGGTAAGTCGGTCTCATCATAGGCCCGCTGACTGGGGCTTTTCCAGGGCACATGTGCATAACTGTAGAAAGCGATGCGTTCCGGCCTGAGTTGCTGCAAGTGCTCGATATTAGTAAGGATGTGATTGGTCGTTTGGTGAGGCAGTCCAAAAATCAGATCGAAGTTGATTGAGCTATACCCTAATTCACGACTTTCTTTTACTACTCTATAAATTTCTTGCGTTGTTTGTTTTCGATTAATCAACAGCATTATGTCCTGCCCAAAATCCTGTACACCGATACTGATTCGATTAAAACCGTACTGACGCAGCGTTTGCAAATGCGCTTTCGTGGTGCTATTGGGATGCGCCTCAAAACTAAAGCTATGATCTTCTGCCACTTGGGCCTTGGCCATAATACCTTCCATGAGATAGGCCAGGTTTTCTGGTGCGAAAAATGTAGGAGTGCCACCTCCCAAGTGTAATTCTCGAATCACAGGTCGTTCTCCCAGGGCCTTCACGTACATGCCCCATTCTGTCAGGACACTGTCGAGATAGGGGCGTTCCACCTGGTGGTTTTTGGTGATGCGTTTATTGCAGCCACAGTAGGTACACATTTGCTCGCAATACGGCAGGTGGATATACAGGTTGATTACACCCTGTTCTGCGTAAGAGATACTTACCTGCTCTAACCATTCTTGACTATTAGGGCCGGGACTTTTCCAGTGCGGTACAGTAGGATAACTCGTGTAACGTGGAGCAGCAATATTGTACTTCTTAAGGAGGGAGGCACTCATGATTTTGATTTGTGATTGTCAGTGGTGAAGTAAGAACGTAACCACCTTATTGGCAGTCTGTGGCAAAGCTAGTTGCGACGGCAGTGGGAGGGGGGTGACAAAAGTCATTGGGCCGCGTGATTTACAGCACAAAGCAAGGGACGACTGGCCGCTAGCTTTGACCCTCGTTAGGGGACAATAATCCCCTGGCCGCAACTAACAATCAAGCAACCATTGTCATGTCGATCACTGTAGAGAACCGACTTGAGGAAAAACGAGTGCCGCCGCCAGCTGAGCAAACTACTTGCAACCACTGTGGCGAGGTCTGTGAGCAAGAATTGGTAACCTTTCGCGATAAGCACTTTTGCTGTGTTGGCTGTAAGACGGTCTACGAAATTCTTTCTGATAATCAACTAGAGACTTTCTACCAATTGGAGGAGAAGCCTGGGCAGCAACTACGAGGCCGGGCAATGGAGGATTACGCGTGGTTAGACGAGGAAGAAGCGATCACCAAACTGGTTGATTATCGAGATGAACAGGTGCTTAAGGTCACCTTGCATTTACCACAAATTCACTGTACATCCTGCGTCTGGTTGCTGGAACACCTCTATCGTTTAGACGAAGGTGTACTACGGAGCCAGGTGAATTTCTTAGCGCGTGAAGCCTACATTCAAATCGATCCACGGAAGCTAAGCTTGCGTGAATTAGTAGAAATACTGGCTCGTATTGGTTATTCCCCCCGCCTGCAGCTGGATAAACTCAACGAGGAGAAGGCAGCACCGATTGACCGCACCTTCTCTTACCAACTTGGTGTAGCGGGATTTGCCTTCGGCAACATTATGCTGTTGAGCTTCCCCGAATACCTGGGCTTACAAGAAACAACTTTTCAACGCTGGTTTGGCTATCTTAATATCCTACTATCTATACCCGTCGTAGTCTTTAGTGCACGTTCGTACTGGCAATCGGCCTGGCATTCATTGAAGCAATATCAGCTCAATATTGATGTGCCAATTAGTCTAGGAGTGGGAGTGCTGTTCCTACGTTCTGTCTTTGAAATCATATCACATTCAGGGGCCGGCTACCTTGATAGTCTAGCTGGCCTCGTTTTCTTTTTGCTGGTTGGGCGTTGGTTTCAACAACGTACTTACAATCATTTATCTTTTGAACGTAATTATAAGAGCTACTTCCCAATTGCGGTCTTGCGCGAGGAAAGGGACCGTAGCTGGAAAAGCGTAACCTTGGACGAACTGCAGGTGGGCGATGTCGTACGTGTACAACACAATGGCCTGCTTCCTGCGGACGGCATTTTAGTTAGTGGAGATGCCCGTCTTGATTACAGTTTTGTTACAGGTGAAGCCGACCCCATTCGTAAAGACCTAGATGAACAGGTTTTTGCTGGGGGTCGGCAGATCGGTGGGAAGATTGATGTGTGCCTGACCAAAACGGTTTCGCAAAGCTATCTGACCCAGCTGTGGAACGATGAGGCCTTCAGTAAAGACTACTCCACTGGCAGTAGTCAATTGCTGACCCGTGTTGGAAAGTACTTTACCCCTACGGTGCTACTCGTTGCTTTCAGTACCATTGCTTACTGGTGGCCCATTGATCACCGTACGGCTCTGCACGCCTTTACGGCAGTATTGATCATCGCCTGCCCGTGTGCTCTGGCTTTATCAGTCCCCTTCACCCTGGGTAATGCCCTGCGGCTATTGGGCAAACATGGCGTTTACTTCAAGAATACGGCCGTCCTCGAAGCTTTGTACGGAATTGATACCGTCGTATTCGATAAAACGGGGACACTAACGGAGCGAAGTGGAAAACTGGGACTACGGTACGACTTTCCCTTAACTGCTCAACAGCAAAGGGCAATAAAATCGCTGGCTGCTCAGTCAGAGCACCCGATAAGTCAGCGCCTTTATGCGGAATGGCCCACTATCGAAGCCGTAGAGCCCACCAATTTTGTTGAGGTGGCCGGCAAGGGTATTTCAGCTAATGTAGATGGCCAAATGGTGTACATCGGTTCCCCTGCCTTCTTCCAAGAAACAGCATTGACGCCTGGGACCTGGGCAAAGATTGACGATACGCTAATTGGTCCTTTCCAGGTTCAGCACACCTACCGTAAAGGGGTAGGGGAGATGCTCAATAATTGGTCCCGTCACTATGACCTATTCCTACTGTCCGGTGATAATGACGCTGCTCGTTCTGAACTAGAACGCTATTTCCCTGCCAATCAACTGCACTTTGAGCAGAGTCCGCACGATAAGCTTGCCGTCATAAAATCCTTACAAGATCAGGGACGAAAAGTCCTCATGATTGGCGATGGTCTTAATGATGCTGGCGCCCTACAGCAAAGTGAGGTAGGGATGGTTGTAACCGAGGACGTGAACAACTTTACTCCGGCTTGTGATATCATCCTGAGTAGTCGGCAATTTGCTGACTTACAGGAGATTTTGCATTACGCTAGCGCCGTAATTAGAGTGGTTTACTTGGCCTTTGTTTTGGCCTTTATATACAATGTTATTGGCTTGAGTTTTGCAGTTCAGGGGCTTTTGTCACCCTTGATTGCGGCGATACTGATGCCCCTAAGGTCGATTACTAATGCGGTGTTAGCAGTGGTCTGCAGTGGAT
>JBCBWU010000292.1:0-7126 GCA_039816955.1 Bacteroidota bacterium | reverse complement strand
TGTCCAACTTAATACCTGGAGCGGAGAGGTAGAGCTGTACTACTTCCTTACCCGCAGTATTACCTGTGTTTTTGATGGTAACCTTGGCCGTTATACTATCATCAAACTGCTCACTGCTGAGTTGAAGATCAGTGTAAGCGAAGCTGGTATAAGATAAACCAAAGCCAAAAGGGAAGGCTGTCTTTATATCTTTTGAGTTGTAATAGCGGTAACCCACCATGATACCTTCGTCAAAGCTGATTTCGGCTTCTTTCCCTACCATTAATTCTCCCATCATGTGGGTGTCACCGTTAGGGATTTCCTGGCCAGGGAAGGTGCCGGCACTGGGCACGTCATCATAAGTGATATTGAAGGTAGTGGGTAATTTACCGGAAGGGTTTACTTTACCAATGAGTACATCCGTAAGGGCATTGCCCGCTTCCTGACCACCTTGCCAGGCTAGTACAATGGCGTCTACCTGGTCACGCCAGCTGGCAGTTTCAATGACATTACCAATATTGAGCAAAACCACTACTTTTTTGCCCGTTGTGTGGAAAGCATCAGCGACCATTTGAATCAGTTCGGTTTCGGCTGACGTCAAGTAATAATCACCTTCCGTTGGTCGGTCTTGGAATTCGCCAGAGTTTCTGCCAATGGTGATAAAAGCCAGGTCGTTAGCTTCAGCATGTTTTTTTACTGCTTCAGCATCTAATGGCATTTCCGAAATAGGGGGTAGCAAGTCAAAGAAGAATTGTTTCTCGGGTAGCTTAGATTTTTCCACTGTAAGGTAGCGCAAGTATTGTTCTTTCAGCTCTTCATTGATGCTGATACCGGCATTTTCCAGACCTTCTACCAATGCTACAACGTAGGCTTCGTTGACATCGCCACTGCCGCTTCCACCGGGAATGAAATCGTAAGAGCCTACACCAAAGGCGGCAATATTAATATTGGTATCTTGTAAGGGTAAAGTAGTCTCTTGATTTTTCAGTAATACGATACCTTCCGCCGCCACAGTTCGGGCAATTTCTGCGTGTGCTGCCAGATCAGGTTGGTCTGAATAAGCATACTGATGGTAGACCGGAGATTGCAAGACGATGCGGAGAATACGTGCTACATTCCGATCAAGCGTACCTTCGTCTAGTTCGCCCTTTTCAATAGCAGTTAAGATCGCTTGGCGCTGCTCTGGTAGACCAGGCATTAGCAAATCATTCCCTGCTTGTACCTGGGCAGCAGGGTTCTTACCCGCAAACCAATCGGTCATGACAAACCCCTCGTAGCTCCACTCTTTTCGTAGTATTGTCTCTAGTAAATCCTCGCTTTCAGAGGCATAAGTACCATTGATTTTATTGTAGGCACTCATCACTGTCCAAGGCTGGGCTTCCTTAATAGCAATCTCAAATCCGCGCAGGTAGATTTCCCGTAGTGCGCGCTCACTCACCCTGGTGTCGAGCAGCGTACGATTGGTCTCGCTATTGTTGGCCACAAAATGCTTAATGGAGCTGCCTACTCCTCGCGACTCTACGCCCTTGACCATAGCCGCTGCCATAAAACCACTTAGGTAAGGATCTTCGGAGTAGTATTCAAAATTGCGTCCCGCCAGTGGGTTGCGGTGAATGTTCATACCCGGTGCTAAAAGAATATCCACGCCGTATTCTTTTACCTCGGCACCGAAGGCCCGACCTACGCGTTCCACCAATTCGGTATCCCAACTGGAAGCCAGCAAGGTGGCAATGGGAAAGGCTGTGCAATAAAAGGTGTCGTCTGTACCCTCTCGTTTAGGTTGTATGCGCAAGCCCGCCGGGCCGTCAGCTAGTGTAAGTGCGGGGATCCCCAGCCGCGGTATAGCACAAGTGTTGCCAGCAGCACCAGGCACTTTTTCTTCTACCTCGGCTAATGAGATGCCAGGAAGGTGCATGACCGTTCCTACCACCAGGCTGATTTTCTCCTCAAGTGTAAGCTCGGCTAACCATTTATTGATTTGTTCGTTGTTGGCATTCTTACTCATAATTATCGGTAGGATTATTAGCGTTTTGCTGACTGTAGCTTCGTCTCTGAAATAAAGACAGCAAGATAAAAGATATAAGGATTTTGAGGTGTTAGAAGGTTAGTTAGTTGAGTTGGTTCAATTAGTCCACTTACGCTTTCACCGGCGTCAGAAGCCTATGGCGAAGAGACGCAGCGGATAAAATGAATTTGGTTGAGTTAGTTATGGGGATAGACAATGGAGTTCGTCAGAATAGTGGACAGTGAGTTTGATTAGGCCGCTGATTTCAAGCGTGGTGATATTTGGTGCATTTTAGCAGGAGTATTCCATCTAAAGCAGAGTGAACACATCTAGTATTTTAATTCTAATCCTTATTCTAATTCCCATTCCCGTCTTCTCGCCCAAACAAGCGATCCACCTCTTCCTGCCCCGGATGCGGCGCCCGTGTGATCACCTGATGATCATGACTAAGTCCACGCTTAAGGTGCCGGAAGGAAGGAGAAACGGTAGAATCTTCGTAGCGTGGGTCATCCAACATGGGGAGCTTGGCCATCTTCTTGATCTCCAGGTAAGGGTAACCAAACTCCACCGTTATTTTTCCGTACATCAGGTAGCAACCTGCACCCTGAAAGGGAAAAGCTTTAAGTTGCTGAGGAAAGTGGACGGTATCAAAGAGCTGTCCTTCTGCATCGATCCAGGTACCGTAATTCATCATGCCTTTCAGGGTGGGCACATCCTTAATACAGATCAGGTAGCCAACGATGCGAATGTGCTGTCCTGCGTGTCCCAAAAAATGGCGCACTAAAACGGAGCCTCGGAAACTGGTTTTCAGGAGGTCAAAGGGGGAGTAGGTAAGCATGAAGCCCAGGTGCTCCAACTCGTCGAAAGCGTGCTCCAGATCGGTACTATCCAAGCGGGGTAGATGCAGCGGCTTGCGTGGAGCTTCAAAGAGGGTCATCTGTTGCTTAGGTTGGAGGCGCTTATTGAGCATATGCGCATCGATAAGGAGATGTTGTTTAGACCTACCGGTAAAGCGGAAAGCTTGTAGGAAGATGAGCGTTTGCACGGCTTCCAGACCTATAACTGTACGCTTTAGGAAATCCTCTAAGGATTGGTAGGGGCCATGCGCTTGCCGCTCCCGCACAATTATGTCAGCCGTTCTCTGCCCTAAGCCCTTGATATGCTGAAGTCCCAGATAGACCTGTTTTCCGTTTAGGGTAGTCGCTACTAAAGAGTGGTTGACACAAGGTAACTCAATCTGCCCACCCGCCATACGCGCCTCGTGTACGTAGACTTCGGTGCGGTAGAAGCCGCCAAAGTTGTTGATAACGGCCACGCAAAATTCAAGTGGATAGTATACTTTGAGGTAAAGGCTTTGGTAACTCTCCACCGCATAGGAGGCCGAATGCGCTTTGCAAAAGGAATAACCCGCAAAAGACTCAATCTGCCGGTATACTTCTTTGACCAAGGTAGGGGAGTAGCCCTTGGCCTGACAATTATCGAAAAATTGCTTTTTGATCTCTTGTAAGCGCTGGCTGGACTCCTTCTTTCCCATCATTAATCGCCTCAGAATATCAGCGTCTGCCAGACTCAGTCCGCCAAAGTGGTGCGCTATTTTGAGTACATCTTCCTGGTAAACCATTACCCCGTAAGTCTCTCCCAGGTGTTCAGCAAAAACCGGGTGAGGGTATTCAAAACTCTCCGGATGATTATGCCGGCGCACGTACTCGCGCAGCATGCCCGATTGGGCTACACCCGGGCGAATGACGGATGAGGCGGCTACGAGGGTCTCGTAGTCTTTACAGTTCAGTCGGCGCAGTAGACCCCGCATCGCCGGACTTTCAATGTAAAAGCAACCCAGCGTTTTCCCCACGCGCAAGTAGTCGTTGACCTGCTCGTCGCGCTTGCATTTGTCGATGGCAAAGATGTCTACGTCTATCCCTCGATTTTCCTTGACCAATTGCACACAATCGTAGATATGCCCAATGCCACGTTGACTCAGGATATCCAGTTTTTCAAACCCAATCCGTTCACCGATGTACATGTCAAACTGGGCCGTTTGGAAACCTTTGGGCGGCATCTCCAGGGCGGTGTAGTAGGTAAGCGGCTTTTCGCTGATGAGGATGCCACAGGAATGCAGCGAACGCATATTGGGAAACCCCTTTAGCCGTAAGGCATATTGGTGGATAAGCTGCACTATCTGGTCTTTCTGGTGCAGGTCAACGGGCTTACGAGTGAGTTGATCAATTTCGCGTTTGGCTAAGCCAAATACCTTGCCTAATTCGCGGAAGGTACTGCGATATTTGAAAGTACCAATGGTGCCAATAAAAGCGGTCCGCTCCGTACTGAAGCGCTTGAAGGTGTAATCCAGAATCTCGTCACGTTCCTTCCAACTCCAGTCAATATCAAAGTCGGGCGGACTGATGCGGGAGGGGTTGAGAAAACGCTCAAAATAGAGGTTGAGCTCTAGCGGACACACATCACTGATACCCAAGCAGTAACTCACAATACTGTTGGCACCACTGCCGCGCCCCACATGATAAAAGCCCCGGCTCTTGCTGTAGCGAATAACATCCCAGGTGATGAGAAAATAACCGGTGAAGTGGAGTTTATCAATGATGGCCAGTTCTTTTTCTACCCGTGTTCTGGCGGTAGCATGGTTTTTCCCGTAACGCGCTTCCAAACCCGCGTAGGCCAGGTTCTCTAAAAGGAGCTTGTCGCTGTAACGGCTACCGGTATAAGTCTGTTTGTTTTTGGGTTGATTGAAGTCAAAATCGAAGTTGCAATCTGCAATAAACTGCTGATTGTTAAGGATAAGCTGTGGATAATTTTGGTAGATTTTCAAGACTTGATCTATTGAAAGCAAATGCTCATTACTCATGGCATACCCAAACTGCTGCACTTTGGAGAAGAGGGTGTTGTTTTCAATAGACCGTAGTACCATATGGAAGTGATGATCTGCCTCTTGGCGAAAACTGACACTGGGCAGGGCCATGCAGTAACGCAAACTATGCCGGTTGAGGCGGTGCAACTGGTTGACTTGTTCTGGGCGGATACCGTAGAATTCATTATCCCGCAGTTTGCGTTCTTTCCCCGGCTGCCAGGGGTAAACAATATAGGCTTGCTGAAAAGCTGGTGCTGTTTCCGGTAGGGGAAGTTTATTGATATTATGATAGGACAAAAAAGCATTCAATTCCCGTAGCCCCTCTGCATTACGTGCGTAGCCGATGTAGCGGAGCTCGTTGCCTCGGTTAACTCTAAACTCTATCCCAATAATCGCCTTCACGTCCCTCTGAATGCAGGCCCAGAGGAAGTCGTAAATACCTGTGACGGTATTGATATCCGTTAACCCAATGGCCTCGTGTCCCAGATCAGCTGCTTCCTGTACCAATTCCTCCGGGCTAAGGGTGCCATAACGCAGGCTATGCCAACTTTTGCAGTTGAGTAACATAATTAAGGTTTGGGGTTTTGCTCATTGGGGGAGGGGAGGTTCACGGCTCGCTGAATGGCACCTTTACCAAACTTCCTGCGTACCTCATCCAGTGCGTTATTGAGTGCAGTCTGTTCTCCAGTATCTTCAAATAAGTCCATCTGCACATGGCCATGTACCAAACCGGAAAGCTTAATGCCCACCAGCCGAATAAGCATGCGGCGCTCGTAAAGCTGGCCGAATAACTCGTGTACCACTCGAATGAGTTGTTGATCGTTGGCGGTGTAGGGAATGCGACGCTGCTTGCTGTGGGTGTCAAAATTGGTATAACGAAGCTTGACGCTTACTACGGATGCGAGCCTACCACTTTGCCGGAGTTCATACGCCAGTCCCTCGGTAAGTTTGAGCAACTGGGCGCGTAGGTAGACGATATTAATGGTGTCTTGGGTGAAAGTGCGTTCCGCAGAGATGGACTTCTTCTCGTTATAAGGAACAATGGGGCGCTCGTCAATGCCGTTAGCGCGCTCCCAGATGGTGCGACCGTTTTTCCCTAGCAGATTCTCCATAAACGCCACTGGCATTTCCGCTAGGGTACGAATACGGCGGATACCCGAACGCGAAAGGATGCGGAAGGTCTGCTTACCGATTTGCGGAATTTTACTCACCGATAGAGGATTTAGAAAAGGGCGTACTTCCGGTAGAGGCACTTCTAACTTGGCGCGCGGTTTCCCTTCGTTAGTCGCCATTTTGGCCACCGTTTTATTAATGGATAGACCAAAACTGATATCCAGGCCCGATTCGCGATAAATAGCCTGTTCCAGCTCCTGCGCCCATTGGTAAGAGGCGTAGAAGGTGTCCATGCCCGTCATGTCGATATAGAACTCATCAATAGAAGCTTTCTCAAAGGCTGGAGACAATTCGCGGATGATGGTTGTAACCAGATGCGAGTAATTGGAGTACATATCCATATCTCCCCGAATAACCAGGGCCTCTGGGCAACGCTGAAGCGCATAACGGATAGGCATGGCCGAACGCACGCCAAAGCGACGCGCCTCGTACGAACAAGAGGCTACTACGCCACGATTAGACGTTCCGCCCACAATTATGGGGCGCCCTTTCAGGCGACTATCCCGCAAGAGTTCGCAAGCCACGAAAAAACAGTCTAAGTCTAAATGAATGATACTCCGGTTCATGCCTCCAGCTGGGTAAATGCGTTATAGATAGCCGCTGCTGCCGCTTGTTGATAGGAATGGAACCCCCGCGCCTGGTGGCGTAACTGACCGGCTTGGTAGATCTCGTAATACCAATCCTGACGGTTAGGAAGCTTGAATTGAGCAACCTTAATATCACAGGCTTGCGTACGCAAATACGCGATAATAGTGGGCGGGTGAGTGAGCTTTTGCTGCCACTGTCCAGGGTAACGGCCCTGCAGATAAAATAGGCACGCACCGACGGCTTTAGGAGCATCCTCGCGGAGCTCCATCCAGAGTTGTTCGTTCATTCTCTATGGCTGATTCTTCCTCGCGTGCCCCTTCTGCTGCTGAATCAATGGTGGGTAGGCTGTGCTTTGGTTATACTGCACAGCGATGATTGAGCGGGCAAGATAGTTGTATTTCTAAAATGTTTAATAATTAAATTTGTTAAAAATTTTGTTTATTTATTCTCTCGGCATATGCTTAATACAATAATAGGCCAAAAGAATAAATAAACAAAATTTTTAACAAATTTAATTA
>JBCBWU010000291.1:0-7164 GCA_039816955.1 Bacteroidota bacterium | reverse complement strand
GCCGCATAGCCACTCAGAGTCACTATTGGCCACCTCACAACCAACAAATCAACTACCAATAATAAAACACCCTAAAGTCAGACTCTGACTCCAGGATGTATGTCTCTATCAACAGCGGGCTTTTAAGGCAGCCTCATAGTAAGAAAGTTTTATCTTTTTAAAAGTCTCTGGAGAATCATAAGCTAAATTTGAGGTATTTTTGCTAGTAGTTTTACTTGGAAAAGGCAGCCTTACATATATGACACTACCATAGTATTTTCTGAAGAAACTGAAATAGATTGTCTGATTCGTAATCATATGACAGCCGCCCAATTCGTGAAGACTTTTTTTTAAGCTGTTCCCTAAGATTATCCAATAAAGATTGGCTCTTGTACCGTTCTAACCATTGGAAGGCCCGTGCTGGGCGGTAGGTATAGCGCAAATTGAGGTTAATACCGAATTGATACACCTTTCCTTTATCAGCAATCAGCGCTAGTTTACCCTCGTCTGCCATAGTGATTTGTTGATAAAAGAATGCCTGCCGCATCTGTTGGACTGCTTCGTGCGAAGATTGTAAGTATTCCTCCGCCTTTGCGTAATAATCTGCCTGTTGTTTGGTATCCCGACTAAGGATTCCTCGATTTGCGGCAATGATTGCCAGGTAGTAATAAATGCGCCAGGCAAAGGTCTGTAGCTGTTCCTGGCGGATAAAGTCGAGGGCCTCGTGAAAAGTATCGGTTGCTACCTCCCAATACTTTGCATCTATACTTTTACCCAACTCAAATGCCAGTAAGCCTTTCATTACAAAAGTGTTGGCGGCCTGCATGTGAAGGTGATGCATTTGGTAGAGTTGCAGAGCCTTATCCAGTTCTGCCAGACTCTCTGGATACTGCTGGGCCATGGTGTGGATATTAGCAAAATTCTGGTAGATCTGCCCCTCAGCGACGATGAGTTCCTGTTTGCCGGTTTGCTTACGTAATAAGGCGAGTGCCAAATCATAGTAGTTGCTGAACTCCGCTACTGTTTCAGCACGGATAATTTTATCTTCCTGATACTTTGCCTGAGCGAAGGTCCAGACGAGACTGATTGTTTTTTCGGCCTGTCCTTTAAAATACTTATGCTCTTCGTCGTACTTGATGGCCTTTTGCCAGGTGGCAATTGCCGCTTCCCACTGTTTGGTGCTGGTAAGTAAGTTTCCCATAATGAAGTAGGCCGATGACAACTGCTCAGGTGCGTATTTCTTCTCCTCCAGCTGTTGCACTACCCGCAGCGCAAGGTCGATCCCCTTCTTACTCAGGTTCATCTGGTCATAGACGTTGGCCAAGTTTAAACCAATAAAGGGTAGATAAGGAGAGTTTTGCATCAACTCCTGTGCTGCTTCGTAATGGGCAACCGCCTCACCAAACTCACCCATGCGATGGAAGGTTTCTGCTATGCCCATCCTTACAATAATGGTGGTGTGCACATCTCCGGTATTTTGGGCAAGTTCCAACGCTTGTTTGTAACCGCGGATGGCTTCTCTTAAATGCGAAAAGTGCAGACTCTGTAAACTGTAGGCTCGCCATGCTTCCAGCGCATATTTACTTGAGTTAAAGGTGGTAAAAATGGTAATGGCTTTCTCAATCCACTGTCGGCCGTCCTGTCCCTGCTCAAAGGCAGCATCCGCTTGCTCAAGTTGAAAGCGACCCAGGCCAAGGGGGTAGGGGATTTGCTGACAAAGCTCCAGTAACCGTTCTCTTTCCGTACTGTCAGTAGTAAGTTGCAGGCGAATACGCAGTAAAATGAGCTTACATTCCAGCACTTGTACTAAAGGTGAACCAATAAAAGTTTCTCGCAGTCGGTTTAACTCCTTTTGGGTATTAAAATTGGTTTCGTACTTGTGCAATTGCTCCGTAAGCAGCAAAGCGCAATCATGATACAAAAACGAATCAGGTGAAGCAGCATAGTGCCGCAGGGCCTTTTTCAGGGAAGCAATTCCTCTCGGAGCACTTTCCTTGCCAGTCTGATGTGACGCGATACAGACGAATTGAAGCCGACCAATGGTTTCCCAACCAAAGCCCAATACCAAGGGGGAGGCATTGACTAAACTTTCGACAAAAGTAATCAGCGGACTAAGATCAATTTCTGGCGGAGGCTGCACCACCTGCACTAGTAAGCTATAGTATATGTAACAAAAAGCCTGGATTTCATCATCTCCTGTTACAGTCTGTTTTGTATTTGCCAAGTAAGCCTCCAGGTTTTTGAAGGTAGTTCGATACTCACCCCGTTGGTACCCAATCCTGGTTTGCCATAAGTGTTTTTCACCAATCGACATTTGGTGTTGTAGCCGGCTAAAGATGTCCGTAGCTGCCGGAAAATTCCCCTTCCGCAATTCGGATTGAAGCTGGTCCGTACTCATTATTTAGTGGTGGGATAGAGACTATTCTGCTCCTGGTAGGAGAGTAGTCGAAAAGTAAACCTGGCGGCGTTAGTAGCTGCCCTTTCTCGACTACCGTCATGATAGGTTACATCTTTATTGCCCATGGCAATAATGTCGGATATGCCTCTGATTTCCAGTCCCTTGGTGTTGGGGTGCCCGTTCAGGGCCGAGAGCAAACCATAGCCTTCCATAGAGAGCGCCAAGGCATCTTCAAATTGCTGTTTGATGTCTTGCACCAGGCGTGTCTTATCCGTAGTCACCACCTTCTCACCAGCCACAATGGTTCCAACGAGCGCTTTGAATTCGGGAGGTGTTTTTTCACTCCAAAGTTGTAACATATTATCTGCCAGGTAGCGCGCCTGTTCAAGGAATTCAAAATGAAAGGCTCCGCCGCGGGGGCGGAAACGGAAGCCGCCCACCGTCTCTTTACCGCTTTCGTAGTAAAAGGAAAGGCTGGCGATCACCACGTCACCCAAGGTTACTTTTTGGCGGAGGGCAGCAGCCATGCCCGTCAGAATCGCGAAGTTTGGCTTAAAGAAATGTAAAGCCCTGTCGGCTTCAATGCCCATATTAACACTGCCCTGCAGAAGGCAGCGCCGCACAGCCACTTTGAATCTGCCGAAATCGCCCATACTGTACTTGGTTCCGGAAAGCCCCTCAACTTCTGCAATGTTCTGTAGAAAGGAAATCACCGCTTGATACTCCACTTCAACAATCGTTAAAATGAGAATGTCGGCTTTTTGCGGCGCTTGGCATTTACTCCGGATAAAGTGCCTGGTATCTGCCTGAATGGAATGGTGATAAAGTTGGTTGATTTTCCTACTGATCTCCGGGGCCGGGTTCTTGAGGGCAAACTGATCTGCCCCCTTCCGCAAATGCTTAGGTATTGATAGTCCGTCAATAACTTTTTCGGACAATTTGTAGAAATAAATGATGGCCGTAATGGACACCAGGCCCGTCACCGGGTCCATTGCAATGACTTGCTCCTGATCACCAGCTAGAATACTCTCTCTGATCCAGCGCTCGATTTTCTCCCGGTACACTGGGGAGGATTCCCATAGTAGGGAGAGCTGCGCTTTCATTGCATTGTAGTTAACCTGGCTGGGTCGGACTTCAATCACTGGAAGGGAAGTCTTCGAAGATGCCGCCTCCGATGTGATAAACTGATCAATGATGTATTTGATTTGCGACTTGTAGAGCTTGGATATTTCCGGGACCATAGTTTGTCAGTTTAATCCATTTAGCAATTTCAATCCATATCTCCCACCAGTATAAATTGCATCCAATTATAGGGGTGTGCAAAATCCGGGTTGGCCTTAATCGACTGGAGATATTGTTGCAAGGCTTCTCCTTTACTTTTACCTTCCCCTAGCCACAGTTCATAGAACCGAGCAAAGCGAATGCTGGAATCATCAATTTTAGCGGAGATATGCTTAAAGGAGGGGAATAAAGAAACGATCATCGAACGAACACCGGCATAGATCAGAGCTCGCGTGAGACCGATCAGTTCATCTCCGGGTTTGTTCTCGCTATCTCCGGTGAAGCAACCACTTAGCACAAATAATTCAGCAGAAAGCTCAGCGTGGTCAAAGATATCTCTGGCAGTTAGTATGTTTTTGTAATCGCTTTCCTGGCGGCCATCAGCATCTTGATGACTGTCACTGTATTCCCCAGCCAGATACGCACCGGAAAGCAGTGGGTCCTTATCATTAAAGAAACCGTGCGTAGAGAGGTGAATGATCGCCTTACCGGGTGCGTGTTCGAAGAAAGCTTCTTTAGTAAACTCTTCGTAATTCAGGTAGACCTTTTCCGTGTTTTCCCATACGGATAAATCCGAAATTTGGTCAGTCTCCCGAATAAAATGGATCTTATCTTCCTTGTAATCCACCCCTCCCAGAAACACCGACTGAATATTCTCTCGACCGGGGGGGCGGGTCTTCAGGTATTGCAATACCGAGGCACTAGGTAGGTAAGCTACCTGAAAGCGATCAATGAGGTGAACCGAAGCGCCAGTATCCTTCCCTTGCCTATTGCCCCCAATCATGAAAGCGTGCATAGGCACATAGTGCAAAGGGCCGAAAGGTACTAGGTAAAGCGCATTAAAAGCTTCTAGATACTTTAGTAGATCTGGAGAAAATATTTTAGTGCCCAATTCATAGAATTTGCTGAGATCATAATCCAATTGAGTATGCTCTTTGCCTTTTACCTGGTCGTAATTGGTTCGAATTTGCTTGACTACATCCTGTACTTCCTGTTCCGAAACCGCAGAAGACACCACAATTGGGCCTTTATCCTTGATGTTCTTGTCGGGTAAGTCAGGCCGAATGACGAAAGTATAAAGGGTGTCTTCCGTAAGAAAAAACTCAAGCAGCGCCTTAGCAGGACGATCTGACATACGACTTATCCGATTTAGCATTGCTCATCCTGGCAATCCTTAATGATCAATAGCAGGTTAAATGCCCATTTTGGCTGGGATAGATTACAACTTCAAGATAGGGAAAATCTTCTTTAGAATATCCAATTGGACTCAATCTAATTCTCCTGTCATTCACATTGTTGACACTCAAGAAGTACTTGAATTTATCCATACAATCCTGAATATAGCTAGAATTTCCTTTGCTATATCCTTTTATGTTAATTGTCATTAGATGATCCTCGTATTTCATCGATTGTAAAAAATCGGCCATTGTACGATCAAGATTATTTAGATTTTTGAGTGCTATTCGCCTTTGTCGCGGTTTCAGTTGTCTGCCATGATGGGTGTATATTTTACCTTGCGGTACGAAAAATGTATCTCTCAGAACCAATTCGCAGCCGAGCGTATCGAGAATAGCTACGGTGAAAGGGCCCATGCCCAATTCTGTATTTACGGAAGAACTTCCAGGTGCTTCGTCGTTCCAGCTAAAGCGGTAGCCGTAGTAGCTGTCCCTACCGATGTATGTTTGTCCGACTCGACCTCCCCAGGTGTTAATGACTTGTACCACTCCTTCTTGATTGTCATCATTGTACTCTAATTCCTTCTTAATGTCTAATTCTGCCCGAAGGCTATTCGGTTCTTCCACTGTCACCCAGTAGGAAGCAGTATCCAACTGGTGGGCATCTACCACCCGAATGTGAAAACTATCGGCAACCAGCTCTTCCAGGACAGTTGGTCCTAACACCCCGGTCAAATGTTGGCTGCGGTTATTTTTAGCAGTAATGATGAGCTCAAATGGGGGCTCTCCGTCAATGGGGGTAAGGCTGATTTGTCCATTGCGTTCCCCGTGACAGACTACATCCTGCACCTGTATATCCAATTCGGGCTCTTTTTTCAGGATGAATACGCCCTGGCCTCCGGTTCCGATCCAGATATAACCCTCGCGATCTGCTTTAATATGGGCAGCTTTTATACTCGGAAAACCCTTGTTTTTACTGTAGTACATAATCGAATTTCGATTGCTGTTAGGTTTGGGTGCCCGCAACGAATCGGAAGTTAAATTAGTGAGGTTCTTCAGTCGGCCAATAGTTTTACTGCCAAACCACAGGCTTCCCGTCTGATCAGTCGTTATATCGTAGATGTGGTTTTGCTCAAATTGGCTATCAAGGCGAATTCGCCCATGCTCTTTTATTTGTAGAAATTTCTGCGTGGGAAAATACTCATGGGTATACAGTTCAGCGCCGGCCCGTTTATTTTGACCGGCCAGCCAGATGATCTGCCTCCGAATCGGCAGCAAAGTTTTTACGTTAATATCCGGCCAGAAGTACAGCCATTCACCTTTATGCCCCTGATCCTTATGACTAGTATCCGGATGATGAATGCATAGACCCTTTGCGGTACCAATCCAGATGTTGTCCGCTTCGTCCACCAACATGGTGTTTATACGGTCTGACGGCAGTTCTCGCTTACGGCGCCTCCTCTTGTTAGTACGATACAACCGCTCAGCTATCACATAAGTACTGTCCGAGCGATCAAAAGCAAGCCGGAAGATCCCTTCTGATTCGGTACTCAGCCAAAATTCTTCCTGCGGGGAGTAATAGATAATATCCGTGAAGTTGATGCTCATCTCTTCCGGGAGATCATTTTTGTAAAGTATTTGATTCACCGAGTGAAGCGTCTGAAGTTCCTGACCTGCAAGGAAGTCATCTAGCCGACAATACAGAACACTCGAGTCTGAAATAGCAACCAAATAGGGCGCGGCAATCCGCATGAAGCTAATTTGATACTCCGCCAACTGAACGGGGGGTATGTCGTGCTTCGTAGTATAGTAGATTCCATTACCGGTAGCAATCAGAATCTTACCATCGGAGGTTTGCTCCATCGCAATGATTTGCCCCTTAATATGATCCGCAAAGTAGGGTCGTACAAACTTGGAGGTGCTCTGGGTAAAGACGCTGCTGTTAATGAGAAACCAAGCCAGAGCTAGTAAATATTTAGTCAAGATAGAACGCACCCTTTGGGAAAAAGAGGTTAGCGTCCGATAGGTCAAGTTTAATCTCATAGGTATAATGTTTATCCTTTTCAAAGAAGCGGTCGCGTTTTTTAAAGAGCCTTCCTAATGTTATTTTGTCGGGTAGGCCATTCGTGAATTCTCGATCTCCTTCGTATAGGTAAAAGCCGAGATGACTTCCGTTCGCCTGGGTATTTCGGTCCAGTGTAATGGTGGTCAGTATTTCGTCACCATCTTCACGAGTAATTATGAGATCTACATCGTAAGAAGGCACCTCTTCGGGTATGAATAGCTTAAGGTCGAGATAGAAGGTGCGAATTTTGTTCACCTTGATCTCCG
>JBCBWU010000290.1:0-7210 GCA_039816955.1 Bacteroidota bacterium | reverse complement strand
GAACTATATCCGGTGGTGTTGGGCTCGCGAATTCTAGGTAAAGGGGCACTTGCTGGGGGTATGCCCTTATACAAGTTTATTGCCAATCGGTTCCTAACACTTACGCAAAACCTGCTGGTCAACTATAAACTCTCAGAGTACCATACGGGCTACCGGGCGTTCAGTCGTGAGGTGCTCAAAGGTATTAACTACAACGCCAATTCTGACGACTTTGTCTTTGATAATGAGATGCTCTCTCAAATCATCTACCACGGTTTCCACATTGCCGAGGTGACCTGCCCCACCAAGTATTTTGAAGAAGCTTCTTCCATCAATTTCCGGCGGAGTGCCAAGTATGGGCTAGGGGTGTTACGGGTATCGGTGAGTCATTTGCTACATAAATTAGGAATGGGTAATTCGCCAATTTATCGCAAGCCTTAGAAAAAAATAAACCACATCAGACACATAAGATCACATAAGGATTGTAAAGACTTACCAACTCTTTCAACACCCTAACCCTCGAACATTCTACCATTTATTGAACCATAGAAGGCATATAAGATCATTTAAGAAACTGTATCCACCAACTATGGCCATCGAAGCTTTAGCGTAGGAGGCCCAACCAAATTCTCTAATTCAACTAATTCAACCAATCCAACTAATTTTCCCACAGCCGCCAGAGTCGCAGGCGTCGGAGTCCGGCCCCTTTTCAACCAAACTTTGTCCTGACTGAGACGCTTGACTCCCGCAATACTCACTATTATTGCGCATTGCTTACGTGATGCATACCGACAATCAGACTACCATATTACTTTTTAGCCGTTCTTCGCGGCAAGAAGCCTTGCACAAACGGCTTGCGGGGGCGCGCAGTTATGAAGTCAGTAAAACGCTCTTGCGTCATGTAATGCGCGAGGCTCGGAAAACGGGCTTACCCATCTCTACCTGCTTTAGCGCTCAACAAGAAGGTGACACCTTCGGGGAACGTTTGGCAAATGCCACAGAAGCGGTTTTCGCACAAGGATATTCCCGCATTATTATTATCGGTAGCGATAGCCCTGGCTTAGATGCTTCGCTTTTGCAGCGTGCTCATCAACGCTTACAATCACAGTCAGTCGTTTTTGGTCCAGCTCAGGATGGTGGCCTCTATCTCATTGGCCTCTCGGCTGGCATGTATGACCGGGCGTCTTTTGTCAACCTACCTTGGGAAACGGAGCAGTTGCACCAATCTTTTGTAGCGCAATTACAGCTAGGTGGAGTTGATGCACACTGCTTGCCAACACATATTGATTTAGATACAGCGCAGCACTTTTCCACTTGGTACAGCGCCCTTCACCAAGGGTGGCTGCAACTAGAGTTAAGCCGTTTTTTTTCGGATGACTCAGGAATACAAAGGCTTTTTCGCTATGTCGCGCCGACCTTTCGACAAAACTTGTTTGCCTGTTCTCTGCGGCGCGGACCACCACTCTTTTCTGTTTAGTGAACCACTCTTTAGGTTCCCTTTTTCTCTTCACTATTTCTTTTAGCACCATTGCCTGAACAGACTTCTGCTGCGGCGAATAGCCAGCAGAGGATACGTCCATTCACACTTGAGTGGTGACAGGTAATGAATTGTACAATGTTCACAAGTATGAAAATCTTTTACACCATAGTAGCCTTGCTGCTGTGTACAACGGGGCTGCTAGCCCAGACGATTGTCAACGGGCAGATTACCGATGCCGTTAGCCAAGAAGGCTTGCCCGGTGTGACAGTCGTTGAAAAAGGCACCACGAACGGAGCGGTAACTGATCTGGATGGTAAGTATCAACTAAGCGTTAGTTCGGGGGATGCTACACTTCTTTTTTCCTACGTAGGTTATGTAGCGCAGGAAATTGACTTAGCTAACCAAACGCAGTTGGATGTCGCATTAGCCATCAGCACTACTGCACTGAGTGAGGTGGTTGTGACTGCACTGGGGTTGGAGCGTGATTCTCGCGACTTGGGTTATGCGGTCCAGCGTTTGGACGGGCAAGATATTGCTGATGTTAAATCACCAAACTTCGTAGACAACTTAGCGGGTCAAGTGGCAGGTGTGACCATTAGCCAGGGAGCTACTGGCGTGGGATCTACCTCAAAGATCACCATCCGTGGCGAAGCCAGTTTTACCAATAATAACCCGCTCTTTGTACTGGATGGTGTACCCATTAATAACAACTCCATTCTCAACTTTACCAACGAAGCCGCAGCTGGTTTTCAAGAGGTAGATTTTGGTAACGGCGCCATGGAAATCAATGCCGATGATGTAGCTTCGGTAACGGTGCTAAAAGGACCAAGTGCAGCTGCCTTGTACGGTACCCGGGCTTCTAACGGGGTGATCATTGTAACGACAAAAGACGGTTCTGAGAGCACGGGCTTGGGCATCAGTTTTAATTCCTCCACTTTCGTGGAAAGCGCATTCCAGCTACCAGAATTTCAGAACAGCTACGGGCAAGGCAACTCTGGCCAGTTTGAGTTTGTGGATGGCCTTGGAGGTGGTACCAACGATAATATCACCTACAGTTGGGGCCCACGCCTAGACGCTGGTAATTTGATTTCACAGTTCGATAGTCCGGTGACGACGGCTGCTGGGCAGGTAGTTCGCGGTGGTGATGTAGCGGTACACGGTGGGGCACCCATTACACCTACTGCTTTCGTATCACACCCAGATAACTTGAACGATTTCTATGAAACAGGGGTGACCAGTATCAATAACCTGGCCATCGGCGCAGCCAATGAGCGTGGTAATTATCGCCTGTCGTTTACCGATATGCGTAGCAATTCCATTATTCCTGGCGTTAATCTTGATCGGCAAACGATAAGTGCACGTTTAGGCTTTCAGCCAACGGAGCGCTTGAAGCTTTCTACGGCCTTTAGCTATGTTAACTCCAGCAGTGATAATCGCCCAGCGAATGGCTATGGTTCTGAGAATGTGAATTACTCTCTGGTTGCTTGGGGCCCACGCTCTTTGGATATTGGTGCACTGCAAGACTATTGGCAGCCGGGTTTGGAAGGTCTTCAGCAGTATTCCTTCAATTACACCTTCTTCGATAACCCCTATTTCATCCTGGAGGAAAACCGCAATGCTTTTCAGCGAGATCGTGTTTTCGGCCACTTAATGGCGACTTACGAGTTTAGTGATAAGTGGAACCTGAGCTTACGGAGTGGAATGGATTATTCGGATGAGGATCGCCGGTTCTTACGCAACTTTAGTTCCAATCGCTTCCGCAATGGGGCTTACGCCGAACACGATGTTTTCTACCGTGAAAACAATACTGATCTCTTACTCAACTTCCGCGATCAATGGGGAGACTTATCTGTAGATTTCTCTGCGGGTGGTAACCGCTTGGATCAAAGAGCTAGCACTTCTCAGGCGCAGGCTTTGAGTCTGGCGCAACCGGGAATTTTCAAGCTCACTAATGCCGCGTCTCCTATTGAGGTGTTCGAGTTTGCTTCGCGCAAGCGAATCAATAGCGTTTATGGTATTGCCAAGTTAGGTTACAAAGACTTTTTGTTTGTGGATATTACTGGCCGTAATGACTGGTCCAGTGCGCTGGCTACACCTACCTCAAAAGACAATACCTCTTTCTTCTACCCCTCTGTTTCGGGTAGCTTGATTTTATCAAAAATTGTGGACCTGCCGCAAAGTATTTCCTTTGCTAAACTTCGTGCCAGCTGGGCACAGGTAGGTAACGACACCGATCCTTACCAAACTACCGGTGCCTTTGTAGCGCAGACCCCGTTCAATGCTCAGCCTACCTTTAGTGCACAGAATCTGATTGCCAATGGCAACCTATTACCGGAGGAGACAAGCTCTATTGAAGTTGGTGCGGATTTGCGTTTTGCGGATGATCGCCTTCGCATAGACTTCACCTACTATGATGCCGGTACCAAGAACCAGATTATTGCCTTGCCAGTACCTATCTCTTCGGGTTTCACCGAGCAGGTAGTGAATGGTGGAGAGGTGCGTTCGCAGGGAGTAGAAGTGATCCTCGGACTCACGCCGATATACAAAAATGATTTCCGCTGGGATGCGCAATTTAACTTCAGTACAAATCGAGCTACTGTAGAGCAATTACCCAGTGGAATTGATCGCTTGACCTTGGCTTACTCCCGGGTGTATGATAACGTCAATCAAACTGTCTGGTTTCAAGTGGAAGAAGGTGGCCGCATTGGCGACATGTACGGCACTGGCTACCTTCGCAACGAGAATGGTGAGTTTGTGATCGATGACAATGGCCGCTACATTGTGGATAATAATCTCCAGCTGTTGGGCAATTTTAACCCCGACTTTGTACTGGGCTTTAATAATCGCTTCACATATAAAAACTGGAACATGGGCTTCCTATTCGACTGGCGCCAGGGTGGCTCTATTGTATCTCGTACCCTCTCACTGGCTGCCGTCGGTGGGCAATTGATCGAAACCTTGGATCGCCCCGAGGAGGGCATCGTATCAGAAGGAGTAGTGAATACGGGTAGCGCAGAAAACCCAGTGTGGACGCCCAATACAGTAGCAAGATCAGCTGAGAGCCACTATCGCCAATTCTACGATCGCAACCACGAGGAAAACAACACCTATGATGCTTCCTACTTGAAGATTCGGGAGTTTAGCATCGGTTACACCTTTGCAAATAAGGGTAGCTTCTTCCAGGACGGTCGTTCACTGAGTCTGACCCTTGTCGGACGTAACCTTTATGCTTTCTCCGCTATTCCACACTTCGATCCGGAGCAACTGGCAGTACAAGGCACACAGTTCGTCAGCGGCGTGGAAGACATGAGTTATGCGACCACGCGCAGCTGGGGGCTAAAACTCGGCTTAAACTTCTAGAGACCAGTTAAATGCTCTGTGTAGTGAATGAGGAGAAACAATCCTACCGTGAGCGCAGCGAACTTCAACCGCGAACGGAGTGAGCACCACCGCGAGCAAAGCGAGCTTTCACCGCGAACGGAGTGAGCTTCTACCGCGAACAGCGTGAGCATCACACACAAAAAAAGAAACAATGAAACATACAAAATATATACTCCTGTTACTGCTGGCAATCGTCGTCAGTGCGTGTACAGAAGACTTTGAAGAAATCAATACCAATCCTAATTCGCCGATTGAGGTGCAGCCTAGTCTGTTACTTCGTCAGGTGATTTATGATTACGGAGAGGAGATGTCCTATGAAGGCTTTGTAGCTGGTAACTTATTGGGCCAGTACTTCACGGCCATCGATTTCAATTTGTTTGACCGCCACAGTTTGACGGAACCCCAATTTGGGGGTAATCCATGGCCCGTTCTCTACACCAATTTGCGCGATAATGAGCTCATCTTGGCACAAGTGAAAAGCAATGAGGCACTGGCCGTCTACGAAGGTCCGGCTTTGATTATGAAAGCCTATCTGACTATGGCGCTGACCGATATTTACGGTGATGTTCCTTACGGCGAGGCATTACGTGGCACGGAGGGCTTAGTAACACCCGTCTATGATGGTCAGGCGGATATCTATCAAGCAACGGGCGGAATTTTGGATAACCTCAGTAACGGTATTGCAACTATCGAAAATTACCAGGGTAGTATTCCACTTGAGGGCGATATTCTGTTTGATGGTGACCTGAATGGCTGGGTGCGTTTTGCAAATTCGCTCCGCATCAAGGCATTAGTACGTATTTCTGGTCAAGCAGATGTGGCGAGTGAGTTGCAGAGTATCTACGATTCTGGAGTATACTTAAATGACAATGCTCAGAATGCCATTTTTGACTTTACGGATGGCCAGCCCAATAATTTCCGCATGGCGAATCTGCGAGCGGGGGATTTCAATCTTTTCATCATGTCAGAGACGATTGAAGAGATTCTGGCCGATCTCAATGATCCTCGCCAAGAAGTGTGGTTTCGCCCTATCGGAAACGATCCTACTCAGACGACCTATGCCGGTTTACTGAACGGTCCGGACGCCTCTCAGACCTCGATTTCGGTAGCCGATTTTTCCCTCACGGGAACCATCTTCCGCGAACGCACGGGTGATCTGGATGCTAACTTCCTCACCGCCTGGGAAACGCACTTTTTGCTAGCCGAAGCCGCTGAGCGTGGCCTGATTAGCGCTGACGCTCAAACCTTATATGAATTAGGAGTGGAGCAAGCTTTCGCCTACTGGCAAACAAGTTTACCTGCGGATTACCTAAGCAGTGGCCCCGCTGCCTACGGAGCAAATGGAGCTAACAAAATAGAGCAGATCATTACCCAGAAATGGCTGGCGAATATCATTAACGGCTACGAAGGCTGGATCGAATATCGTCGTACTGGTTTCCCTGCCCTAAAGACCATTTCGGCGAGCCTTAATAATGATTTGATTCCCGTACGTATGCCCTATCCTACGGATGAGGCCGCGCTGAATGCTGCCAACTTTTCTGCCGCAGCAAACGCCACGGATGGGAACAGTGTGAATGCCCGCGTTTGGTGGGATGTAGACTAGGTCGGAAGTGGGAAATGGGAAGTGGGAAATAATCTACTTCCCACCTCCGCCTTCCGATCTCCGATTACAATAATAAACAATGGACCAGGTACTTCTCTGGCAGTGGATTTTAGTAGCCGGCTTCGGCTTGCTGTTCTTCTTCATCGCACCGGTATCGCGTACGATGGCGAGCTTTTTCAGTGCCAGTTCGGGTGAGGGGCAACAGCCTAATGCGTTCCTGCTGACCAGTAGTTTGGTAATCTCCTGGATCTTTGCCAAGTCTATTACCAATGCTGCTAACCTGGGCTTGAGTTTTGGCATTGTAGGTGGCGTTGCCTACGCGGTGTACTACCTCTCATTTATTGTGGCGGGTATTATCATCTATCAGCTTCGAGTGCAAGGTAAGTTTGCCAGTATTCACGATTTCCTGGGTCAACGTTTTGGCCGCTCGGCGGTGGTTGTATTTTCCTTGTTGGTGGGAATTCGGTTGTACAATGAGGTATGGTCCAATACAATGGTGATTGGGAGCTACTTCGGTGATGCGGGATCTTCTCAATACTACGCGGCTATCATCGTTTTCACCTTGCTCACCCTGGCGTATACGCTTAAGGGCGGACTCCGAAGTTCTTTGCTCACAGATGCCATTCAGATGGTCTTATTTGGGATGCTGCTCTTTGTAGTGCTGGGGCTCATTATGCCGAAGACGGAAGGCGGCCTCACAACTTATCTTTCTTCGGGGGAGTGGGGTTTGGCAACTGGTGTCAACTTGCTGCTCGTTGCTTTCATTC
>JBCBWU010000028.1:0-44015 GCA_039816955.1 Bacteroidota bacterium | reverse complement strand
TAGTTGAACCTCCTACGCTTAAGCTTCGGCAGCCGTTGTTAGATGGTTTGATTGTTAGAGCGTTTAGGAACTCCAAACTTTCATGCTGCTTAACCGACTTTCACTTTCTTCGACCGCCAGAGCTTATAGCGACGGAGGTTCACTTTTATTTTGATTGAGGTTGCCATTCTCATTCTAACGCTAATTTCCCCGTCCAACGCAGCATACGCGAAGTCAGGTCCCTTTGAACCTTTTATTTTGGGCCGTGTACTGGGGTAAATTCAGTCAAAAACGACATTAATATGTATATCCGTCTATTATCCGCTCTTCTTTGCCTGGTGTTTTGCCTAAGTCTTTCCTTGGGGTACGCCCAAAAGCCACAGAAAATTCTGGGGATTGCTAAAGAGAATAAGTCCGTATCATATTATGAAGAACAGTCTACACTCTGGTGTGAGCTCTTGGAGACTAATAAGAAGAATGCGGAGGCCTGGCACTACTATTACAAGGCACAACGCTCGATCCTGCAGTTACGGGAAGATGGCCCCTGGCCAAATGACAAGGAGACCTTTTATGGTCAGCTGGCTAAAATTTTAGATCGCGCCCAACCGGATATTGACAACACCTTTGAATACCACTACCTCCGAGGGCTTAATGCCGAGGGGGCAGACGCCATTAAAGCACTGCAACAGGCCTATACTATAGCCCCAGACCGGCCTGAGGTATACGGTTGGTTATTTACGCACCATATTCCTCAGTTTGATGAGCAGATGTGCCGGGAATTGGCTGAAAAGATGTTAGCAAGCGACTCGTACAGTAATGCTAACCTAAAATGGAATTACAATGCCTTACAGACGGTAGAACCTAACGGAATTTTCATTGCCAACGGAGATATGGATGCCATTCCCAAATGGGTCTTACAATACGGTGCAAAAATACGTCCTGATGTACTAGTGATCAGCAAATGGTTTATGGCAAGCAACAAGAACTATCGTGAAAAAATATGCGAGCAAATTGGTATTGCAGTCCCAAGCAGAACTGCAGAAGCCTTTGGTAGTACCACGGAATACGCTGATTATTTGGTTGTCCAGCTCCTGCAAAATGGGAAGCGGCCAGCCTATATCTCATCCGGCACGCCACGAGAATTCTTTCGAAAAGTGGGCCTAGCGGATCAAATGTACCTGGTGGGTAACGCGCTTAAGTATGCAGCCCAACCTTTTGACAACACAGCTGTACTCCGCGAAAATGTGGAAGAGAAGTACTACCTGGAACACCTGGAGCTCAACTTTCAACATCATTCTGAGGACGAGATGGTGAATACCCAAATGCACTTGACTTACCTACCTTGTTTGGCTCATTTGCGCAAGTTTTACCAGGAAGCTGGCCAAGCCACGAAGGAGGCTCATTATGACCGTTTGATCCAGCAAATTGCTGCGGCCAGTGGACGAGAAAAAGAAGTCTTGAGTTGGTTTGCGGATTAATGAAAGTACTGAGCTGAGAAAACACGTATGGAGTTATCCGACGAAAAATTGATGAGCCTGTTTCGTAGTAGCGGTGATGATGCCATATTCACCCTTATCTACGAACGGTATTTTGGCCCCCTGTGCCGCTTTCTGGCCTGGCAGTTGGAGGAGCCAGAGCACGCAGCTGACTTAGCGCAAAACATCCTATTGCGGGTATACCAACGCCCACAGCTGTTTGATCCGAAGCGAAATTTCAAAGTGTGGCTCTATTCCATAGCGAAAAACGATTGGAAGAATCACCTCCGCAACCAGGCTACTCAGCAACGACATAGTACGTCTGCAGTACAGCATTGGCAGCAAATTGGTACGGCCGTGCCCAATCCAAATCATCAACCACGGCTGCAACAAATCCATCAGGCCATGCAGCATTTATCCGAACAGCACCGCGAGGTGATCCTACTGAAGTACACCCACAATCTGAGTCTTGTGGAAATGAGTGAAGTCTTAGTGTGTAGTACAGGAACGGTTAAGTCCCGCCTCTATTACGCGCTAAAACAACTGAGGAAATTTAATGCCGTCAACGAAAAATTGAAATTGTAATGGAAGCAGCACATCTCCCCGACGAACTCTTCGACCTCCTGGCCGAAAAATCCTATTCGGAACTTAGTCCGGAAGAGCAATCATTAGTTGTCCCCTATCTATCGGCCAACGAGTACGACGAAATGCACAGCTTGATCGCTGATGTAAGGCTAGCGGATGAGCAGATGCTTAGCATTAGCAAGAAACCTCAGCCGCTACCTCAAAAAAGCTGGCTGCTCCGTACACTCCATCATCCAGTACCTATGTACCAGGTTGCAGCGGTAATTGCCCTAATTATTGGTGGGTATTGGCTTTGGGCGCCAGCTTTACCAGGCAGTCAAAACGACGCTACCCTCCCCTACGTACGTACGGGTACTTCTATCGAGTGGGATAGTTATCCAGATAGCCTGGTATTTCAGTTATAAAATTAGCCTTGGCATAACCCTAACCATAGAACCACCTAATCGTCACAGCACACCACAAATGTATTTTTCACCCAACGCTTGAAGGTGGCGACTCGAGAGCCGCCGCCTTTTTGTGCTTAATCACGAAAGATGTGTTTTGCATATATACCAGATCAATAAGTAGTAAACAGAGCGATAGAGTTTAACCCAATCGCTTCTGGTCGATCGCAGAATAAATTATAGTTCAGAACGACACCCTTGCGGACACCATAAGTGGGAATAACATTGTCATCTACACCCAAAAGTGTTTGAGCGGTTACATCTAACTTAATCTGGTAAGATGCGTAGCGAAATAGATCACCATCGGCAATGTTCTCTGCGATTACAATATTAGGCAATGGCAACTCCTTTAACTCGTTTACAACCACAGTACTGCTAAACGCTGGCAGCTCCGTATTTTCTCCTTGCACACTAAAACTCTCGTAGCTCACGGCATGGGTGAAAGTCACGTCAAACACGTCTGTCAAGCGATAGGATCCAAATAGGTATCGTTCCCAATCGTAGAAGTTTTCGCTGCTCAATTGGCGACCTAAAATTAAGGGGACCATACTCTCCGACAACAAGAATTGCCCGGCTAAACGGTAGTAAGAAGTAAAGTCATTTTCTAGGGTCAGCTCATTGCGGGTATCGATGCCGAAGCCGGTCGCCAAAAGACGACGATCAGCTTGTGGAATACAGTCATTACTACACTCCTCCGAGCAAGGTATACTAGGATTAGGTTCGAATACCTCGGCTCTTTGTGCGTAGATATGATCCATCAAATCGGTGAATCGAACAAGGTGGAATGGTGTGCCGGATATTTTCTCTAACGATTCAAAATACGCGGAATTATAAGTGGATGCTGGAATGTTAGAGTGCAAATCGATGAGCCTCGTGCCGCTATCCAAAGTCAGGGTTTCATCCACCGCAACGAGGTCTTCACTATACTTTAGCACAAGGGGAAAGTAATTAGGTTGGTCAAATTGGTAAACATCCACTGCTCCCGAAGCATGGACCCCGATAGTTCCAGTCTTGTCTTCAGTGGAGGTAGCATATTGAATAGCATTAAGTGTTTTGGCATAAACAAAAGGTACGGTCCGATTTACGTCCCATTCTTCCGCAGGAATGCCATCTGGTAGTTTGAGTACCAACAATGGGTCATTAAATACAACACTTCTAAAATTTGCTACGCCAGTGAAGCAAGAACTACCTTGCTCACTAATGGCTTGATCAACATAATCAAGAAAAGTAAAATCAGGCGTAATACGAGCATCCAAGTGCTGGATCAATAAGAGTTCATTGTTCCATTCCTCTTCTAGATTAATGGACTGCTGTTGTACATATTCCCGAAAGTCTTCCTCCAGCAGCATTTGCGCTAGGAGCTCCGCTATGCAAAGGCGAAGAAAATCAGTGTCATTATCCGCCAAACTCGGAACAGATACATCTGCGACCTCATAAACGGGCCGTGTTTCTTCATCTTTACAAGCCTGAAAGACTATAACCGTAATTAGGAGTAATAATAGAAAGAACATTCTCATTTTCAGTACATTTTGATTTGGGCACTTCGTTACGCGCTTCAATTATAGCGAGTTCTCGCCGAACTTAGTGTGTGAGGTGCTTGGTTTAAAATTAGTGGACGTAAAGAAATTTTAGTCCGCATGACTATGATAAAAAAGCCCCGCACCACCAGTGGCAGTGCGGGTCATTGGTTTATTGACAAATCTGTGAGAGTATTCTCATTTTCATCGTATTACCAAAGGCCATTTCGTGTATCTGATCCGTGGTTCCCTGGTCTTGCCAACAGTAACTATAGTTAATCCGTCCGAGATAGAAATCGTCCGAAAAATTAGTGACATACTGGCTAGTGATTTGATTAGATTCCGAGGTAGCGTAGGTATTCCTCCGTGAGTACAAAAAGCCCCCCGAGGCATTGAAATTCCCATTGCGTATGCCCGCACCTAAACGAATCGTAAATCCAGAGCTATAAGACCGCTGCGTAGTATTGGTTACCGTGGTTCCGTCGGTTTCCCTAAGGGTGCAAGGATCACCCTCGTGAATAGAAAGCGCCACGATATCTCCATAAAGCGAAGGATCCCAATTATTGGCCCCGCAGGCATCAGAAGCACTGTAAAATGGAATCATTCCCATCGACACCGGAAGCGGATCGGTGAGCCCGGTACGATCCACAATCAGAACAGCAATTCCACCGTGAATCGTCCAAAATTGTTCTAGATGAAATTCTGGCGCATTTGCCAGTTCAAATAAATGAACCGTGTAGACTAAATCCTGGAAAATACCATCTGAACCATTTGGGGTACCCCAATGAATTTTCACCAGAAAGGTATACCATTCTTCCAGTTCCGCTACCCCATTGAAGTAGTCTGGAAACATGGGTAACTCTCCAAGATCCAATAGATTAGGGTAATTTTCATAAACACTGTTAATAGCGATCGTACCATTGCATAGGTTGTTGCCCATTTCGGCTAATACCTGCGGCCGCACTAACTCCAGTTCTGAGAAGAAGTTGTTGTCCATGTAATGGTCGCGCATACAAGGAGAGTCAACAAAACAATCGAGATCATCTTCATCGACTAGCCCATCTCCGTCATTATCGATCCCATCGTTACAGTCTGTCTCTACACAGCTGCCACAGCCCTCGGTACCACAACAGTCTGGGTCATCGCAGTCAACCAAACCATCTTCATCGTCATCGATGCCATTACCGCAGATTTCATCTCCACCGCCAAAAGTGAAGCCCCCACCGGTACAAGCTTCGTAAAAAATGGCTTGTACGTGTTCGGTAATACTGAGTGGAATTTGCCCACTACAAACAGGATCTGGCAGCTCCCGTAGCCGGTCGATAAATAGCTGATCTGAGCAAAATGGATACGGTAGATCTCTATTAAAACTGTTAGTGCCAGGATCAAATAGGACGCGGTTCGCAGCTTCTGTTAACCGAAAGTCGATGATCATCGCTCCTCCGGTGGCTGTTAGGGCTGGTTCAATATCGTACGCTTGTCCGTCCAGATAACTTACACTCCGGTTTTGGTCGGAAACCAGAGGCGTAAACCGATCCATCTGCCCCAAAAAGTCATCAAAATAGGTATCGAATTTTAGAGCCAGTAAAGGATTTTCGGTTTGGATATAATCAGAAAAGCTACTGGTACTATGTGCCTCATTAGAAAGGGCATTATAAATCTGCACAAAGTGCGCCCCTTCCGGACCACAGGCCACTTCCAACAAAAGGGTTTCGTCTAAAATGGGCCGCCCGTTGCGACTATTTGGATTGGCCCGATCTTTAAGCCATTGCTTGGCCTCCGGAGTAGCTACCCATTGTGATAAGGCTCGTAATAAGGTTTCTTGGTCCGTGATCAGTTCCGTAACTACCGTAGGGGTAGGTCTAGCATCTTCCGACCTATTTCCCGCAGGGGTTGCGGCATCCTTTTCGCAGCTAAACAGGGCTAAACTTGCCCAGAGTAAAAAACAGAGATACGCTACATTTTTCATAATTCTTCTACAATTAAATTTATATAATTAAATATCCTAGTTAATCCACTTTAAGTAAGCGGCGCTCGTATAGTAATTCTTCGTTATTCCCCAAGATCATGAGGAGATAAATCCCATTCGGTAGTTGGTCGGTATGTAGTGTAGTACTAGGTAATTGATCGTTCATTTGCTCTAATACTACTTGCCCCTCAACATTGAGCAACACGATACGAACGTCTTGCTTTGGCAGGCTCCGAAGAATAAGCTGTTTATTGAACGGGTTAGGCATTACCTGCATATCCACTTGAGCTTCCGCTCCAACCTTAGCCCGTAATTCCTTTTGGATAACTTCCTGCAATTCTTCTCCGGCAACAAGTTTATTATCACTAGTAATGTAATTGGGTAGAGAACTACAAAGTACTTCCTCCGGGTGGGTAGTAGTTGCTTGAAATCCTTCACAGAAAACCTTACAGAGCGGTTCTCCATTTGTATTAATTCCCGTTTGTAAACCAATAAATACACGGTCTACCGTAATCGGTGGAAGGTCTCCACACTGAAAAGCGTATTCACAGTATCCATTGGCCGGAGTCCCGATGAAAGTGGCAGTGAATGGATCAATCGGGTCAGAGGTTACGGGTGGAAAAGATGGTGCGGTATCATAAGCCTGGCCGTTGAATTCACAATCGACATCCAGGATGCAACTGATTACCCCAAAATCATCTTGATAATCGATAGAGGTAAAGATTGGCTCACCCTGTCCAAAATCGAGTTCCCAATCGGTATTGCTGGGGTGAATGGGTTGCTCAAAAGGATCGCAGAATACATAGCCAACACACCCCCAACCGTCATCGTACTCCCATTCGTACTGGGGTTCTTCATTGGTGTCTTCCCAGTTGGTATTGGCAGGATTTTCAAAGTCCAGATCCGGGTCCGTTTCAATGTCCAATGGACTCAGGTCGAAACAACGGACCAAACGCACGCAAACTTCCGTAAACTCATCAAAGGACCATTCTTCGTAAAGTGGCTCTTCCCGTTCGGTGCCTACCAAGTCCAGAATAATATCACGCGGACCTCCGCAGCGAACAAACTCCAGGCACTGTTCCGTAATGGGGTCAAAATCGTACGACAGGCTAGCTTGGTTTTCCTCCTGTTGAATCACTTCTCCATTTACCAGCACATCACGTTGGCAGATGGTCTCTTGCCCACTTTCGAAGTAGTCCCATACCCCATAGGTTACCGGAACACACTGCTCAGTCACATCACAAGTTCCGCCCTCCGGGCAAGTAAGCGATCGGCAAGCAGTACCAGTGAGCTCATCATAGACCCAATCTCCAAACTCGGGGGTGACACATTCTTCATAGGTGAAGTCCTCACATTCCTCCCCACCATCACAGCTAATGGTGCGGCAAAACTGATTAGCATCTGAATTGAAACTCCAGGGACTAATTGTCGCGCCGCCCTCACAAGGATCGATGGTGTATTCGGTTTCACCACCGCATTCATCATAAATGGTCAGTGTATAAATACCGATAGGCAGATTGTCTACATTTTCGCCTACAGCTGTATAACCGTTTGGGCCTTCCCACACAAATGTCTGGGCGTACTCAGGTTCCGGAGTTTGAGAAGTAGAAACAGCCAGAACACAATCATCGTCAGAGAATCGATCATTATCTTCAGCAATAATATCTCTTGGCTTAATCCGCTTTTGGTGTCTCAAGAGAACAGGAACACACTCCATTGTAATATCGCCAGGTTCCGTACACACAGTGGGGCGAGCAGCGTAATACTGAATTTGTTCATTAGTAATTTCCTGAGGACTAAGCCTTTCGCAATCAACTCGATAAGACTGAATGTAAACGGTCTTCCCAATAAAATCGAGTCCCAAAAATGAGCAACCTGTCTCGCTTCGTGGTGGTAGTACAATCGGTAAAGTGAAGGTGGCAGCGTTCGACAGAATCTCTTGGTCTTGAATTTCAATAGACTGTCCAACTTCTCCACTTAGTGCGCCACCGTATTGCCAAGATCCCTGAACTTGATAATCAGGGTTACCAGTAGTGTAACCTACGGAAGCAGTAACGTTGTAAGCAGCAGCAAAGGTATTAGTCGAACTGTTGCTTGTAAAATTGGACATTTGAAAATCCAAATTAATCTCCTCCGAAGTACTACAATTTTGCAGAACATCATCAAGATCACCTAAAGCAACCCGATTGCAGATTTTTCTGACCTGCTCGCCATCATTTCGCTCGTGCTGAAAGTAAAGCTCTGTCCCTTCACCTACAATCATTACATCAGCAAGATGTTGGGTGTCATAGTTGGGTACGCCACTACCCATCACACTGGTTTCCGTAGAAACCCGCAACTCTAGGGAGACAATGGCTGGCACTACGGTGATCTCTTCCAGCCCTAAATTTGAGATCGGAACAATTATTTCTTCATAGCCGATACCATTTAATACTCGCCGCTCCACAATCTGATCATTAAATATGATATCCACTAAATAAGTCACACTAAAGTTAATGTCCATCATGGATTCGCACTCACCCGTTTTAGAAAACGTAATTACCAGATCACCATCAGGCATGCATCCCGGATCACGATTAATAATATGCGAATACCCACTTTGCACCCCGTACGGTCTACCAGTCTGGATGATTCCTAGTAGTTGCTCATCATAGCTGGTTGGTAAATCAAATTCTAGTAGGGAGATGCAGTAAGATATGTTGTTCAACTCAGGCCGGCCATCGCCGGGGTTTTCAAAAACGACTTGGGCTCGAGCCAAGGTACAGCTCAATAGCAACCCCAGAAAAAATAGAGAATAGCGCATAACTAATTTCATTTTGGTTAATACAATGTCTTTCCTATGATCTAATTAGATACTCTAGAGGTAAAAGCTCGTATTTTCCAAAACGTGACACCTTTCCCTATACAAAACACCACCTTCCCTAACTCAAAATTGAATTAAAGCACTTTTTCCCTACATTTGGAGAACTAGTGGTATTCCTTAAAACAAATGCCGAAACCCAATGAGCAAGTCATATCTGTTTGAGCTTTACGGCACCTTAAGCAAAATCGATACACCGGAGCAGGAGGGTGGTCTTGAAGTAGTTTACAACCTGCAACTGGAGCGGTCAATTGACTCCAGTAAAGAGCTTGTAGAGCTTGGAGATGACAAAGTTATAGAACTCGAATTTGAAGATGGTGGCACCTGGTTTATGGCCCCCGAAGACTTCAACGAGCTCGTTCGGCTAGACCAGGGAAACCGCAGTATTGCTGCCAATGGTATTCCGACCATTCCCATGCGGATCAGTGGTGAAAACCAAAATCGAGGCTGGGGGGAGGTATTGCTCAAGGTCATTCGCATTTTCGCCCCAGTAACTACGGGATTTATTGCTGAGGAATTTGCTCGTTACAGAGACGAAAAGGTAATCCCTAATGAGGGCTTATTTCAAGTCAATTCTGACTTTACTCTGAGCCCCATAGTGCCGAAAGAATACTTTTCTCCCGCTACTGAGGACCAAGACCCCGTTCTGCTTTTAATTCATGGTACCTTCTCCAGTACCGAGGGGTCTTTTATCGATCTTAAAGGAAGTACTACTTGGTCTACACTATACGAAAAATATGCTGGCCGTGTGGTGGCTCTCGAGCATTACACCCTTTCAAAGAGTCCGTTAGAAAATCTACTAGACTTACTGCCGTCCTTACCACAACACCTTCCGGTCCATTTGGTAACGTATTCTCGTGGAGGAATAATCGGAGATCTTTTAGCCCGTACCGCAGAGGGAGAATTCTCCCCCGACGAAATTGAGTTCTTGGCTGGAACGAGCTTTGCAAAGCAAGTAGCTGTCATTAACAAGATTAATGATCTCCTCCCCAAACACCAAGTACGCGTTCAAAAATATGTGCGGATTGCAGCTCCTGCGCAAGGGACTACCCTAATGTCTGATCGTCTTGATCTGGTTCTGAATATCATCCACACCCTTAGTAAGCAAATCCCCTCTGCTGTTGGTAGGATCATCGTTGACGCTGTTGGGGAACTAGCTCGCGCCTTTATTAAGCAAAGGGTACAACCAGATGTCGTACCTGGCTTAGCAGCAATGGTTCCCTCCTCTCCATTCCAGCAAATGCTCAACAGTAGTTTTCAGCCGCTATCCAGTGAATTAAATATTATCGCTGGCGACGCTGATTCAGGGGGGCTGAGTTGGAAAGGGCTTAAGCAGAGCATATTAGTGCTCTTGGCGGATACTTTTTATCTGGAAGCCAATGATTTAGTGGTCAATACGGGATCGATGTACGGAGGCTTTGCCCGTACTAAACCGCCTTATGTGAAACGTTTTTCGGGTGACCGCGTCCACCACTTTTCTTATTTCAGAGAAGCCGGTAGCCAGGAAGCAATTCTTGAGGGATTAGTCTCTTCTACAGGTTTTCCATCCCGGGGATTTTCGATGGTGCCACAGCAATCGGAAGAAGATCGGGGCAGTTTAGGCAAACTGGAATATGGCGATCTGCCACCAGAACCGATTACTGGTAAAAAGCCTCTGGTCGTACTGCTTCCTGGTATCATGGGTTCGAATCTCAAGATGAATGATCAAAAGATTTGGCTGAACTACGGGCGCATATTTACCGGATCGATAACTCGGCTAAACATTGACAACAACGGGATCAAAGCCAGCTCATTAGTGGCTACATCCTATCGGGATGTAGTAGACTTCCTCAAAAAGAAAGGCTACGAAGTATTAATCTTCCCGTTTGACTGGCGCCAGACCACGAAAGGGGCGGCCAAATACCTAGATCAGGAGATCAGGCAAATACTTGATTCAGATAGTATACCGACGCCTCCCAGTATTCAGATCGTTGCCCACTCTATGGGGGGCTTGGTGGCAAGAGCACTCGCACTCTATCATAAAGCAACTTGGAAGAAGCTGCAACTGTTGCCAGGCTTCCGCACCATACTACTAGGCACTCCCTGGCGTGGTTCCTACTTGATACCACAAACGCTGACGGGCCACGGTGATACCATCCGCAGTATTCAATCGTTTTCGGCCACAAAAACGATGAAGGAGCTCTTACAGGTGTTCAATAAATTCCCTGGCCTATTCGAATTATTGCCAATTGAAGGACATGATTTTTCTTCGATAAAGCTGTGGCAGAAGCTGGCAAAAATCCATCCCGAGCAGACCTGGGAAGTGCCTACCGAAGAACTGCTTCAGCAGTTTAAAGCCTACCAAAGTGAGATTACCGAAAAGCTTAAGACGTTTGACTACAGTGACTTTATTTATGTAGCTGGTCAGGATGCTGAAACGACAGACAATATTCAGCTGATCCACGGACGGTTTCTATGGAAAGAGGAATTTCCTACCACCAAGAATAATTCTGCGCTAGCAAAGGAAATTGATGCGCTCAAAAAGGAGGGTAAACAACTCAGATTGGGTTATACCCATACGCCTAAGGGCGACGGAAGCGTAAGTTGGGAGTTAGGTATTCCGCAAAAGGATGGCAAACCAATTGACCAAGTTTACTACCAGCCAACGGCACACGGCGATCTCGCTAGGGATCAAGACTATTTTCATGCCCTTCTCGATTTACTGAAAAAAGGAGAAACCTCGAAGCTTTCTAAAACTCAACCAGCGGTAGAAGAAACGGCAATGAGAAGCATCGGCACCCGTGGCGATATACTGCTTGGCAAAGCCTGTACCCCAACCCACTTACCAACAACACAGGCCGGCCTCATTGCCCGCTTTATGGGTAGGAAGGTGACGCCGCTCTTTGAAAAAACAGAACGACCAAAGGTTACAATTGATGTGAGCTTGAAGATGGGCCATCTCAAATACGCTAAACATCCGGTAATGGTCGGTCATTTTCAAGGTGAGGAGCTACTTGGTGTAGAGCGGATTCTAGATTCTATGTTACACCAGGAATTGCGAGAGCAAATGCAATTAGGCATTTATCCAGGCAGACAAAATACCAGCCTGGTGCTGCTGGCGAATAGTGCAGATGACAGTAGAGTTATCGAGACTATTATTGTGGGAATGGGGCTCCCAGAAAACCTGATGCCTTTACGATTGGCTCGCTGTATTGAGCACGCCTGCCTCGACTACGCTAAGAAAAGTGCTAGCGAAGGCCAAACAAAACACCAATCACTGGGAATTTCGCCGTTGCTGATTGGTTCAGCCTATGGTGGCTTATCATTATCAGGCTGTGTCAATGCCGTTCTTGAAGGAGTAGTAGCAGCCAATGAGAAACTGAGTGCACTTAATGTAGAGCGGGAGGAACAAGAACAGTATCTAAATCGTCCATTTGAAGAGAAGAAACCTCCTATACCGCTAATTAAAGAGATAGAATTCATTGAAATCTACCGTCCTAAGGCGCTGAAGACATTCAATATCCTTTATCGTATTGAACGGGAAAACAATGTCTACCAGATCCGTTTTAACCGAAATATCAATGTGGTTGAAGGTAGCCGGGATATCTTACCAATCGCGAATGAGAATAGCTGGTGGATGCGCTTAAACATCCAAAAAGCAGACGAAGAACCGTGTCCCGGAGAAGTTTCCAAAGGTCCCTCGTATACCTATATTGCCTCTACCGGTAGGGCACGAATCAGTACCAGAAAGAATTTCATAAATCATCATGTTATTCAGAAGATGCTGGAAGAGAGCGCCTTCGAGCAGAAGTGGAACCGCAACATTTCCAGAACTTTATTCGATTTCTTAATACCAAACGAATTTAAGCTGTCTTTTGAAAGTCAACAAAATATTATGTTGGTTCTTGATGATGAGACCGCTGCTATACCGTGGGAATTGCTCCACTTTGATGAAGAAAGCGGAGTACCTCTTTGCGTGAGAACGGGCTTTATCAGGCAACTGGCTACCGAAAATCCACCTCCGGTCCTCCAACCCCAAGTGCAATCCACCGCACTCATCATTGGAGATCCTGAACTTAATAACACATTCAGTCAATTACCCGCTGCTGAAGAAGAAGCCCAGCAAATAGATACACTACTTAAAGAAGAAGGGTTTTCTACTACACTTCTTTTACAAAGTGGGCCGATCGACATACTCACTAAGTTTTCTCGAAACTACAATGTACTACATGTAGCCAGCCACGGAGTGGTAAACCACCCAGGCGCGGGTGGGGTAGAAGAAAGTGGCATTTTGTTGGGAGATAATATCATCATTACTCCAGAAATGGTAAAGGCGAAAACTTCTGTGCCCGAGCTCGTATTTCTCAACTGCTGTCACTTAGGGAAGATTTCACCGGAAGACGAGAAGTATTTCCGTTCTCAAAATCGTTTGGCAGCCAATCTTGGAGCCGCTTTTATCAGAGCAGGGGCAAAAGCAGTTATCGTTGCTGGTTGGGCCGTTAACGATCAAGCAGCAAAGGTTTTCGCAAAACATTTTTACGAACGGATGCTTACGCCGAACGTAACTTTCGGAACGGCAGTAAAAGATGCACGCAATTATTGCTACCAGCGCTACCGCAACACCCATACCTGGGGTGCTTACCAATGCTACGGAGACCAAGCTTATAGACTACCAACCAGTCCCAAAAAGAAGAAAGGTGAGAAAAAAGTGAAAGAGTTTTTGCTTCCTCAGGAAGCCATTATCACTTTAGAAGAGATTTTGGATAAGACTAAATCAGCTCGTTTAAGAGGTGTAGACTTCATGAAAAAGCTGGAGGAGATTATGCGGGCTGTAAGCATTCAAGAATTTGACAAGAGCCATCCGCGCATCATCGAATTAGCCGCAGGTATTTGTGCAGAGTTAGGTAAATATGAAGAAGCGGCTAAATACTACCTCCAGCTGAAGGAAGCCAAGAAGGGACACTGGTTCGTACGTTCATTTGAACAGTATTTCAATATCCAGATGTCCGCATATATGCAGTTAGTCAATGCTGCTGAATCAGATCGATCTGCCATCAAAAAGCTCTACACTAGCATGAGTAAGCTAAAGGAGAATTTTGATTTGTTGTGTAAGGCAGACTTACTAGATGCTAACCAGGAACGCTACAACCTTATGGGAAGCGCAAACAAGCGGTGCTACATGGCAGCAACCGGAAAGAAGGCCCAAACCCATATTGGCCAAGCAGAAAAAGCGTACCGGGAAGCACTCAAACTGAGCAAGAAACACAAGGATGACAAACCCCATTTTCACCCACTTTGTAATTGGTTACCGATAGCATTTGTAGCCACCAAGTCAAAGGAGGAGGACCAGGATCCCATCAAAGAAATTTTAGGGGATCAAGAACCATTGAAATATGTACAGGATTATCATAATGCGGCAAAAGAAAAGCCGATTGCCAGGACCGAGTTTTGGGATGAAGTAAAACAGGTAAATATTCTGACCACGCTAATCTTTCTTTGGAAAGGGCCAGAAGACCAGCTCGCTAAATATGAGAAGCAGGTCAAAAAACGGTACTTACGCGCTTGGCGCAAAGGGGGATCCGTAAAAAACCGGGAAAGTGAGGCCTTTCAAATGCAATTCCTGGCCAAGTTAGTTGGAGCAGTTCCTAAAGACAAAGATGCCCTTAAAGGCGATAAGAAAAAATGCTTTGAACGTCTTAACCTGTTTTTCCTTAAGCTCGACAAAAACTAAGAGATGCTATGTTTAGTAACTCTAAAGTTATCGGATAAGCTTTGGCTAATCCAACAACGACAACACCGCCTCCACCGTGCGCCGTAAAGTGGCACTCTCAGGGTCAATCTTGCCCACTACCCGCAAACCATTGTAGGTAGTGAAGATGAGGCTGGCAATAACTTGCACATCTATTTCCGGTGCAATTTGTCCTGCTTGTTGCCCTTGGAGAAGGTAATTGTAGATGGATTGCTCAATTTGTTCTTTATTCTCCGCTACGATGGGTAGCACCTCTGGATCGTTGGGGATGAGTTCGGTGGTGGTATTCACCACGAAGCAGCCCTTGCGATCCGCATCTGCGGTAGCTTCGGTGACCGCCAGTTCCAAGATGCGACGCAAACCAATCCGCACGTCAGGTTCGTCCTTTAGGAGACTGGCCATCCCCTGAGCGTTCACCTTACGGTAGTGCTGAATGGCTCGTAGAAACAGCTGCTTTTTGTCACCGAAGGTCGTGTACATACTCGCCCGGTTGATGCCTAGATGATCCACCAGGTTTTGCATCGAAGTAGAGTGGTAACCTTGTTTCCAGAACAACTCTACCGCGCGCTCCAAGACCACTTGTTCGTCAAATTGCTTCGTTCTGGGCATAATTCACCGAATTTCATTAAATACAAAACAGGACGAAGATGTTGTTGAGGCTCCCAATCAACATCTTCATCCAACAAATTTACCTTATTTGGAATAAGTGTTCCATTTTGCGGCAAATTTTTTACCCCACTAGAAGCGGATTGACGTTGATTCCACCATCAATATTGTACTCACCGCCGGTGATGAAGGACGCATCATCCGAAGCCAGGAAGGTTACCAACTTGGCAATATCTTCTGGTTGGCCAAAGCGCTTCAGCGGCACACGGTCTTGCATCGCCGCCGCAAAGCCATTCAATTGCTCTTCTGGCATTCCGGCTTTACCGAAAATAGGGGTGTTAACCGGACCTGGATTTACGGCGTTAACGCGAATTTTACGGGGTGCTAGCTCAGTAGCTGCGGTACGGGTGAAGGAGTTCAAGGCCGCCTTGGAAGCAGCGTAAACCGCTGTGTTTGGCATGCCCGTGTAAGCGTTCACAGAGGACAAGTTAATCACCGATGCACCATCGTTCAAGATCGGAAGAAACTTCTCGACGGTGAAAACGGCTCCCTTGAAGTTAATGCCCATTTGACGATCAAACATTTCTTCACTGATATGCCCAACAGGAGCTGGTTCAAAGACGCCGGCATTGACGAAGAGGATGTCTACTTTTCCGTACTCCTCCCCTACTTGCTCCACCGCCTGCCCCAGAGCAGAAAGGTCCAATACATCTGCTACAATGCCTTTAACGCCCAATTCTGCGGCGGCAGCAGCAACTTTTTCAGCCGAGCGTCCGGTGATAATTACTTGGGCTCCGTCTGCTTTAAGTGCAGCAGCTGAAGCATAGCCAATTCCACTATTTCCTCCTGTTACAACTGCTACTTTACCTGATAATTTACTCATGATTCACTTGTGATTTCTGGTTAAGATTTTGTTTTAGAACGTTCGTTCTGATACAAATGTGCAATAATAGAACGAACATTCCAAATAAATCTTCCATTTTTTTCACTTTTTTGCATTGCACCTCCTGTTTAAAGGCGCTAACTTCCTGAAAACACAAAGCTATTCGCATATGGGTAATAACAAAATGCTGGTTGAAGAACGCAGTAGAGACATTGGTAACTTCATGGTTGGCCGCCTACTTCCATTTCGTCGCAAACGCCAAGTTGGGCCTTTCACTTTTATCGATCACATGGGGCCTTCCACCATTGGCCCGGGGCGATATATGGATGTAGATCAGCATCCGCATATTGGGCTATCTACGCTTACTTACTTGTTAGAGGGGGAAATGGAACATCGGGATAGTACTGGTGCGGTACAACTGATTACCCCAGGCGCCGTAGGCTTTATGACCGCGGGTTACGGCGTGACGCATACCGAACGTACCCCTCAACACTTGAGAGATGGAAATACCCATCCGGTGCACGGATACCAGGTATGGGTGGCGCTACCCAAGGAGCAAGAAGATATCGCCCCCAACTTTGCGTATCTCGCCGCAAATGAGCTACCGCAATGGGAAGAAAACGGTATTCGCCTGACTTTAGTGGCAGGTGAAGGCTACGGTCGCCGGTCTCCCCTACCCGTTTACAGCCCTTTGTTTATGATTGATGCCTATTCCGAAACAATTGGTACTTTGGATATTAAAGGGCAGCTCAGTGGGGAGATTGCGCTGGTCGTGGTTAAGGGTGTCGTACAAACGGAGGACGAAGCAATAGCCGCCGGACAAATGCTTATCGCCAAAACGGAAGATGAATGTTGTGTAGACCTACAAGCAGGCACACGTGTGCTATTATTTGGTGGGCAAGCCTTTCCGGAAGAGCGCTTCCTACACTGGAATTTCGTCTCTTCCAGCAAAGAAAAGCTAGAGCAAGCCAAACGAGATTGGGCAGCACGCGAATTCCCAGTAGTCCCTGGTGACAATACTTACATTCCATTACCCTCCTAATCACTTGGGCCGGATCAGCATTTCTGCACAATTCGGACTACTTTTTGAAACACAATAATTTGATCTTGGAACAAAATTGTTAGCGAAGATGATCCTGATTCCACAACGCTTATTCGATAGCCCTGCCGTGCAAACCATCATGCGCGATGGAAACGTCTGCATTCTGCGCAAGTCATTGAGCGAAGCCGTGGTTCAGCGCGAGGGCTACATCTCCAACCATGTGATCTCCATGGTGCAAGCAGGTGAGCAGCGTATTCGAACTTATGATGATGAAGTTATTACAGTCAAAGCAGGTGAATTGGTTTTCATCCCCCGCGGCGTTTACTATGTGACCGACCTCCTGCCAGATTCAGGTAATTTCGAGAGTATACTCTTCTACTTCGACGATCAAATTATCCATAATTTCCTGGCCAACAGCAAGGTCACTGAAGTAGACCGCAAAGCCGTGCCGGATCACCTCAAATTTGAGATAGTCTCTCCCCTGCAAGCTTTTGTATCTGCACTACTGGAAATCTACAGCGCCCAATTACTAAAGGAACGCAGCCTGTTGGAGTTGAAAATAATAGAACTCCTGCTCCTTCTCAACAAGCTGGCCGGCGATCAGCGTTTCGCCAATTTCTTGTTTCAATTGACCTTACCCCAAAAGCGGAATATCCGCACCTTCATGAAGCAGAATTACGATAAGCCCTTGAAAGTGGAGGACTACGCCTACCTAACGGGGCGCAGCGAGAGTACTTTTCGAAGAGATTTTAAACAGTACTTTCACACTACACCCCAGCAATGGCTCAAAGAACAGCGGCTGGAGAAAGCCTTGCGTCTACTACAACAGCAGGAAATGAGTGTCACCCAAGTCGCTTACGAGATTGGCTACGAAAACATATCTTATTTCATCCGCGCTTTTAAAGGAAAGGTAGGGCTTTCGCCCAAGCAGTATATGTTATCGCTGCATCGGAATAGGGTTAAGAATTAGAATTAGAATTAGAATTAGAATTAGGATAAGAATTAGAATAGCAATAGCAATCAAAATGAAAGTAGCCGTGAACCTCCGTCGCTATAAGCTCTGGCGGTCGAAGAAAGTGAAAGTCAGGTAGGCGAAATTAAAATTTGGAGAAACTCCAGGTCATCAAAAAAGTAACATTCGAACATTCAAACTAACACAACTAACCAGAGCCGCAGGCTCAACCAACTCAACTAACTAAGGCCGACAGAGGAGGCCGAACCAACCCAACTAAATTAACCAAGAGTAGTATTGTAGCAGATATCCGTGATATTCGTCTATTATTCCACCTTGGCCTAAAGTCTCCCTAAAACACATAAGGAATCAAGCGCTTGGTGCGCTGACTGTACAGCTCATAAGCCTCACCAAAGTGCGCTAATAATGTTTCTTCTTCGGCGCTGATACGCTGGTAATAGGCGATGCCCATAGCTACTACCGCAAAGGCCAAACCCCACCAAGCTTCTAGCATGATTCCGATACCCACGTAAGACAAATAGGCTCCCGTGTAACTCGGGTGACGTACCAACGCGTAGGGACCAGACTGCACCACTTGGTGTTCATCTACTATTTGCACCGTAGCCGTAAAAAAACGTCCCAAGGTCTGTATCGCCCAAACCCGGAATACAATACTAAGAATAAGAAGCGCAATACCAAGCGGGAAAGTCCAATCATACTGTGTTTGCATATCATGGAAATAGGCCCACTCAATAAGGGGCACATGCAGGGAAAGCAAAGACATAACAGTAATCCACCAGAAAGACTGTTTATCAGTATTGGCCTGCGCTTTAGCTTCCTCGGGCTGCGGAGTCGGCTGGGTGAGAAAGACCAATGCCGAAGCCACCGTAAGCAAGATGATACGTGGATCCAGCAAACCAGAGAGGCGTCCGATGAGTGGGAGTATTATACCCAGTATAATAAATAGCAAGATCGATTTAAGCTTAGGAGTCATAGTTCAGATTATGATTGTTGTTCACACATAGTACCATCAGACCACCTGCCATAACAAAGTGGAAAAATAGAACTTCAGCTCGATATCACAAAGCTTAGGCCGTGCGACGCAGGGGTGCTGGAGCAGTTTTACGGCGTATTGGTGCACCAGCAGTCTTCCGTACGTGTTCGTAACGCATATAACCATAGCGATCGAATTCGCAAAGCATGGCCTCCAACTCCAGCCGCTTGGCCTGATCCAATTTATGATCTAGAAGATAAAGTGCACTCACCGGTGCATCCTTGGCCCAGGTTTTGTGCTCACACACTGGCTCAAAGCCAAAACTCTTATACAGACGAGCATGCAGCGGATTACAGGATACAAAGAGCACCCAGTCCTCTTCTGCCCTCAGATGGAAGGTAAGTGCACTACTAATAATGAACTTAGCTAAGCGCAACGACTGATACTCCTTATTAAGGACCAAACGGCTACCTTCGGTTGCCAGCGGATTGTTAGCCAATAAAGGCGAGAAGTGCGTCTCCTTATCTTCTGGAAAGTAGCTCAGAATAGGTAGTACTTCATCTGGTTTATCCTCACTATACGGCAGAAGATTTAACTCCTTGAGGAGACGAATAGAAGACAGAACGGGCCGGTTCTGAATGACACGTAGACCACCAATAAGCTTCTGTTGGTCTGCCTCCTCCACGAATAGGCCGTAGTGTTTGGATTGTAAGTCGTAGGCATCAATATCAATTTCCATTTCATTTTCAGAAAGGAAACCGGCGCAACGAGTGCTGTTGTAAATAGTGTAACGAAGTTTTAGCCAACTAATCATTTCGTGTTGGCTTTGGATCTCACGGAAATAACAAACCATAACTCACCTGCAATTTTGTAGTGAATAAAAAGTAAAAGCAACAAATGCTTTAAAAGGTCTATAAACAGCAAAACTGTACCAGTGCCAAGACGAAGCTTGACAGCGAGCACGGTTCGGCATGTTCATATACCAGGTTAACTACCCCAGCAAATAGGGGTAGTCATGTAGGATAAGAGTGGACAAGGGGGAACTCAACCACATTATCTCTGCATGTTTATCCTTCTACGTTGTGCAAGTGTTTGTTCAAAAATACTAGACGGAGAAAGCGCTTACTAAAGAAAGTTACATTCGGTAATGCGTGGAGCAAAACCATAGGTAACATGTACATAACTGCAATATTGGGTATTTGTTGTCTGCTTTGCTATGTTACAATAGACAAATTAATTGCAATATTACAGGATTTTACAGTGACAGGGTTAAAACTAACTCCAAATGCGGGTAAAACGCAGCAAATGAGATACATTTTTGCAGAAACTGTCACTAATTCGTACTCATTCGTACGAAAATGTCAGAAAATAATTTAGCTGTCCCTACAAAACTTGTCAGGACAATGAGCTAGAACGGCATCTTGTCACTTCTCCAGCTCCAATTCTCAGCCTATTTCAAGCTTAATTACAGACCGCCGCAAAAGGTAATATTTGCTCCTTGCAAATGCTGACTGTCTTACCTACTAGCCCTGATCAACGAATCCTCAGTCATCTACCACACTTACTCAGGCGCTGTTTAAAATCAACTGCTGCTGCCCCAATTTTGGTGTAATTCTTACACACAAAAACTAGACACCCTATGAACAAGTTCCTGTTCTTCCTCTTTAGCTTCCTCGCCAGTGCAAGTCTATTTGCCCAAGATGCAAGCACGCCTTTATCCCCGTATTTCCAGGTGAAGGCTACCGCAGATAATAGCATGGAAACCCTCCCCTTACGCAGTACTGACGCTAATGTTAATATCGCAGGTGTGATTGCGGATGTGCTTGTCACCCAGGTTTATGAAAATACGGGGCAGGTGCCTATCGAAGCCATTTATGTTTTCCCTGGCAGTAGCCAATCCGCAGTATACGGTATGCGCATGAAAATTGGTGAGCGTATCATCGAAGCAGAAATCCAAGAAAAAGAAGCCGCTCGTGCTACTTACGAAGCGGCTAAACAAGAGGGAAAACGCGCCTCTCTTCTTGAACAGGAACGCCCCAATGTGTTCCAGATGAACGTGGCAAACATTATGCCCGGCGACCGAGTGGAAGTAGAGCTCCGCTACACGGAGCTTCTACTTCCCGAGGCCGGTATTTATCAATTCGTTTACCCGACGGTAGTAGGGCCACGCTATACCGATGGGTCTGAAAATCGCAACAGTGGCTACACTGCGATGCCTTATACTACGGAAGGCGTCGCCCCTTCCTATGATTTTACCCTCCAAGTTTATCTGGATGGCGGCATGCCGTTGCAGTCTGTCACCTCCAACACCCACGACATTGCTGTTCGTTCCGCCCGTAAAGACGCGGTACAAATTGAGCTGCTAGCGGAGGAACGTAAATCGGCCGATCGCGACTTTATCTTGGAATACAGCTTCCAGGGCAACGAAATTCAGACGGGGGTACTTGTCTATGATGATGGTGACGAGCAGTTCTTTTTGTGCATGGCACAGCCACCCAAAGCAGTGGATGCAGACCTTGTTCCACCACGGGAATACATCTTTTTGATGGATGTATCAGGTTCCATGCGGGGGTTTCCACTCTCGGTGTCTAAATCCTTGATGCGGCAGTTGATTGGCAGGCTTCGCCCAGTGGATGCGTTCAATATCATGGTGTTTGCTGGTGGAAACCAGTGGTGGTCGACCGCTTCTGTTTCCGCAACACCGGATAATCTACAGTCTGCAGAACAATTCCTCAATACCTTAAGTGGCGGCGGCGGCACCAGCTTACTACCTGCTCTCCAACAGTGCTTGAACTTTCCGCGCTACCGGTCAGATGTTTCTCGTTCCATTGTTGTCGTAAGTGATGGCTACGTTTCCGTAGAAGACGAAGCTTTCGACTTAGTACGACAAAACCTTAACCAAGCCAACCTATTCTCTTTTGGTATTGGCAGTTCAGTCAATCGACACTTGATGGAGGGCTTGGCACGAGCAGGCCAGGGACAACCTTTTATTGTCACCGATGAAGTTGCTGCCGAGGAAGCCGCTACTAAACTGAGTCGGTACATCCAAAACCCATTGTTTACCCAAATTCAAACCCGATTTGAAGGTGGTTTTGAAGCCTATGATCTGGAACCACTTAGCCTACCCGATGTGTTGGGCGAACGCCCAGTGTTGTTGTTTGGCAAATTTCGCGGTAGCCCTAAGGGAGAAATCGTTTTGAACGGTTATACTCGCGAAGCGGTAGTTTCGAAGACCGGTGTTTGGCCATTTCGCAAAGCAGAAGAAGCAGAAGTCCAAAGCAAACGGGTTGATCTGCGAATTGATGTTTCTAAAGCACAACACAGCGACCGTAACGCTGCGCTGAAGTATCTCTGGGCCCGTGAGCGGATACGTAATCTTTCCGACTTCAGAATGCATGGTCTTAGTGAAGCAGATCAGCAGGAAACAACTCGCCTCAGCTTAGCCTACAATCTATTGACCAACTTTACCTCCTTTGTGGCGGTCGAGAAGGAAGTTTCTAACGAAGACCCCAACAAATTGGTCCCCGTAAAGCAACCCTTACCACTCCCCCAAGGGGTGAGCAATGACGCGGTAGGATTTGAGCTTGAAATTTTCGGAATCAGCAGTACAAAATTGCTAGCGGGTGGTAAAGCAGATCAGAAGGCAGGTGTGATCATTGCAGTTGTTTTGCTCATCGGTCTTTTATTGATCGCAAGCTGGAAACTAAGTCGTCGTTTCTTCACCCTACTACTACCAGTTTTGGGCTTGAGTCTCGCGTCTTGCAGCTCGGAAGAGATAGAAGTACAGCCACAGCCTTTCTCGGAAGTAACCTTTATTCTTGGCGAAGACCAGGGACCAAGAAACAGCTACTTTGCTAGTGCCCTGCAGTATTACAGTACGGACGAGCAGGCGCATACGCCTTTGGTGGAAAAAGAGTGCCGTAGCTTGCAGGAGGTGATGCACTATCTGGAACAGCATCCTCCGCTACCTGGACCCTGGGAAACGATCAATTTAGTGGTGCACGGTAACGAATGGACGGGGATTAACCTCCCCGTCTACCCAGATGGCCCACGTTGTAGTCCGCAAACCTTACAACACTTATTGGCAAGTCCTGATTGGGAAAGCCTCCCAGAAGAGCTACTCAATGATTGTACCACAATAAATGTAATAGGCTGCAATGTGGGTAAAAACGAAGCCTTGCTAGCCGATTTCCGCACCGTGCTGGCGGGTGAAAGAGACAATGGTCCTAGCTTGCGTTCGGCTCGTCATTTCAATGTTTTCCGAAAAAAGGATCAGACGATGAAACGCTACTTGGCAGAAAGCTGCTTTGTCAACTTCCCTGCTGGCGGTTTTCCGGGCAACCTGTATTTAGCCGAACGGCTAAAGGAAAAATATCCCAACCAACAAACCGATTGGCGACAAGCATTGCTTCATCTCACCCCTTCTACCCAGGCCCCCTACGTACACTATTTCAATATCCCCCTTAATTGGATGGTCCTCTACCCTAGTGAGGCGGCCAGACCTAGCATTGATAGCATTGGGGAACCTATGCAGTGGGTAAGCACCCAACAGGATCTGCAGCAAACCATTCAGCGCATGGGATTTACTACCGATTCCTTTCGTTGGAAAGTGAGCGTTTCCGAATTTGAAGGTCAGCCAGCGCTAATGATAGAGGGGCAAACCATTATTTACTGCGTCTTGCATCCTTTCCAGCAACCACAAGATCAGATGCAGAGTGAGCAATTTAATGAAGCCTTGTATACAATTGTTCCATAAATCATTGTTTAACAGTACGCTTCATACTGAACTGACAGTACCAGGTATTGCCAAGGTTGCATCTATCCCGAAAAACGCTCGGAAATGGTCATTTCTTCTCCGCCAAAAGCACTGGCATAACTGCCCAGGTGCGCATCCCCTTCCAGGCTATAGACTTGTGATTCGGAGGATAAGTTGATCATTACGAAAACCTGATCACCGTTTTTCTCCCGTGCGAAGGTGTAGATGTACTCATCGTTTCCGGTAGGTACTTTCACCAACTCACCACCGTACTCCCCATTCCAAAGTGCCTCGTTCTGGTGCTTGAGATTGAAAAGGGTACGGTAAAAGTCTGTGTATTGATAATCTCCCCACGGCACTTCATCTTTGGTAAAGAACTCTAAACGCTTATCCATAGCAGCTTCCATACCAGTATAAATCAGTGGCATACCGTTGAAGGTAGCCGTAAGTAAGGCAAAAGCCTGGTGGCCATCGCCCATTCGCTCAAACTCGGTGCCGGCCCAAGAATTTTCGTCGTGGTTGGAAGTAAATTGCATTTGGTAGCCCTGCTTGTACACCCCAGCTTTCTTGGCTAGCAGTGCATCGATATCTGTTGCATCATGCGGTTCAATTTCAGCATCGTCCGTTTCTACCAGATTACCCTGCTGTAGGGCTTGGGTTTGGCTACGGCTAGCGCCTTGCGTCTTAGCAATTTGATTGAGCAAGTGATGCATTTCCCAGGCGTAATCCATGATAAAGGAACCAGAATTGCGCAGCTCAGGCACTTCCGCTTCCGCGAGCATAAAGATGGGCTCAAGATCATACAGCGCATCAGTCCATTGCTCAAAGAAATCAGCTGGAACACTATGTAGTGTAGTAATGAAAAATAGTCGGGTCATTTCACAAACATTTGATTTCCAACCGCAAACTGCCACCTTTCCACTCGCCATACGCTCCAAATCACGATTTGGAACCTCTTTGTGGCATATTTTTCACCTGCGACAGGTATTCAGCAGGGGTTTGCTCGGTGTGTCTTTTAAAGACTCGATTGAAAGTCGTTTTGGAGTTGAACCCACAGGATAGTGCAATACCAAGTAGCGTCAAGTGGGAGTCTACCCCCTCCTGCACGCGCTCCTTGAAGGCACTCACTCGATACCCATTGACGAAGTCATTGAAATTTACACCAAACCCTTGGTTGATGAGGGCAGATAATACCTTGGGATGAATATCCATTCGGGTCGCCAGTTGGCGAAGGGTAAGGGTTGGATCTAAATAGCAGTGCTCTACCTCCATCAATTGCTGTAGTCGGTCCTTTTCTTCTAGGTTTAGTTCTCGGGTTGGTGGTTCTTCTTCGGTAATACTGGAAGCTAGCACCTCATCCTCGCCCTCCGTTATTTCTGCTTGCAGCCATTCCCTACCGGGCAATAGGTGACTAGCCAGGACGGCATGGATATAAGCCCGAAAAGCAATGAAATAAGCCAGTAACGCATAAGCTACGTAGTAGTACCACTTAGTGCTAAAGTCGCCCCAATTAGGCAAGAGGATGAGGAAGGTCAGGCGTAGGAAAATAATCAGAAACAAGGCGGCCAAGAACTGCCTTAACCAACGAAATAACACCCCGTCCGCGTAACTCAATTCATCGTAGATCCGTTTGCGGTAATTTTGGTACAGTCGAAGGCTCTGTACCACGTAGTAAAGCATCACAGCCAGTCCCGAAATCTGATACCAAGGGGCCAAATCTTTATCACGGCCGTCCGCGTAGAAATAATATTCATCCAACACCAAAACATCCGTAATCCAGACCACCAAGCTATATAGCAAATACAGGGTACCAGGCACCAGATGCCACCACTGCTCCCCACGGAGTCGGAATCCGGGCTGAAGCAAAGAAGAAACGTAGAAAAAGATCAGTGGCCCCAAAAAGAAAAACTGCTGTAACGGTAGGAAAAAGAGTACTTCACGATAACCATCAGCAGCGTACCAGCCCGCATGGCCACACATCCAAGGTGTTATATACAGGCAACTAAGCATGGCCCACAAGCCCAGCCAAAGGCTAGCACGTTGTTGTTGAAGAAAGCTACTGACTAATAGCAAAGTGCCAAATACAATCCCCTGCAGGAAAAAGAACAGTAAGGGGACACTTTCATAATTGAGATCAAAATACATAGACAATAGCGCTAAGCCTCAAACTTCACGGCTTGTGTCAGGTAATCACAGAACGGCTTTAGTGACAAGTAGGCTCGTTCCGCGAAGGCGGGAAAATCATCCGAGACGACCTGAGCCTCCGTCAATGGAGTAATCGCCGTAAAACTCTTGCGCCGCAGCAGATCCACATGGATATGATCCTTAGCAAAACCACGGGGAGCCGTCTTCAGCATGTGTTCATCTCGATCCAAATCACTGTACATATCAGTAAATGGAGCAGACCTGAGAATCTGTTTGAACTTCTCCCCGTCGTAGTCAATCCCTTCACGGATTTTTTGCAGTACGGGTGACGGTGGCCGGTAGATGCCACCGCCTATGAAGGAACCACTGGGACTAATGTGAATGTAGAAGCCCGGTGTTTGCAAATCCGTATTGGGGCTACAGGCAAAATGATCGCGATAGAGGGGTTTATCCGGATGGAAACGCCGATTATTGGTAATGCGCATGAGGGTATCCTTGGCGCGCATTTGTTCAAAATCTGGATCGTGGGTCACCAGTCGGCGTAGTATAAGCTCAATTTCCGACAGCCAGATATCTTTGGCTTCGTGATAACGTTTCCGATTGACGTCCATCCAATCTTTGGAATTATTAGCCGAAAGATCACGGAGGAAATCAAATATCTTTTGCTTGGACATAACAGTACTTTTCAGGCATACTCGTAAAGATGCGTGTGGGTGCGGAAGCCCAGACGGTGATAAATGCCCAATCCAGCCTCCGAGGTATGTAAGATAAGCTGTTCGTACCCGCTCTGGCAAGCCTGCTGCATGATATAGGACATCATACGCGTAGCAATACCTTTTCGGCGGTGTGTTTCCAGGGTACAAAGGCCGTAAATACCTGCTGTTTGTTGGTCTACGGCAAACAACTCTCCCGTGGCAATGACCTCGCCTTCTTGCCGATAGATGAAAAGGCGGCTCGGTGAATTCGCCGACAAATACGCCTCACTTGCTCGCTGGTAATACTGCTGTACATCCTCATCCGGTGGCGACCAATTAGCAGCAATTACGCTAGCGTAGGCGGCTAAATCTTCGGTTGTTTGTACCGCTTCTATTCCCGTGGTATCAATTTCTATTGCGGGTACCTCAGCGGAAAGCATCCCCATACCAACTGCAATGGCCTGGCGTCGTAGTCCTGCTTGCCGCAAATCCTGCTCTAGCTGAGGCCAAAGCTCATCCTCCGGCACCCAAAGACAAAAAGCTGCTTGTTGTTTTTGGTAGTAAGACTGTAGTGCCTGAATTTGCGAAAGCGGCAATGATCTTCCCCGGTGAGCGAAAGCCACATTAAAGGTGTCACTATTCAGTCCACTATCTACCCAGCTCAGTTCCGCTTGCTCCACGACTTGCATTCCCTGCGTAGCTGCTGGAGTGGTATTGGCGTGTTGTTGAAAATTAGCAATGATCTCCTGTTTCATGATGAAAGAGTTCTGACATCCATGCGCATACGGAGTAAGTTGGGCTTAAAGCCGGCCTTTTCGTAAGCCCGCACTGCTGCGACATTATCAGGATAAACTTCCAACTGAATCTCATAGACCCCGCGACGCTTCGCCCAGTCAATCAAATCGTCCAGTACCAATTGATTAATGCCCCGTCCGCGAAAACTAGGCTTAACGTACATAAAGCCCAGATAAGCATGTACATCGTGGGTGCGATAATCGATCGAAGGAACCAGTAACGCATAACCCGAGCCAACCAGCTCCTCCCCTACTTGCGCTACTACCACGTGCGCATCTGGTTTCAGAATGAGTTCAGCTAGATCGTAGTAATGGATTTCTCCCGGCTTGAGTGTCTCATCCAACGGGCGCTCAGCCACAATGATCCCCTTTTCGAACGTGAGTAAGACTTCGTGATCATCAAGGGTCGCGGGGCGGGTGGTTACTTTAGTCATAATGAATGCTTAGGTACAAGTCCAAAAATAATCTTTTGACGGCTCAGTGCAATTTATGGTGGAAGAGCGATAGATATCACACGATGCAAACTGCACCTTTGTAACAACATCGGGGGCAAAAAATATCCTGATCACACCAAAAAACAACAATCATGAAAGTAACATTTATCGGCCTGGGTATTATGGGCAGTCGGATGGCGGCTAACCTCCTCAAAAATGGAGTTGAGCTCACCGTTTACAATCGGTCACAAGCCGCAGCGGAACAGCTAGCTAAGGACGGCGCTAAAGTAGCCAGCTCGGCCAACGAAGCTGTTGCCGATGCGGATGTTGTATTCAGTATGTTGTCGACACCAGAAGTAGTTCGCTACGTCTTTTTTGGAGACGATGGTGCCTTATCCGCTATGAAACAAGGCGCTATCTGGGCAGATTGTACTACTGTTAACCCCTCATTCAGCAAAGAAGCACTAGCTACTGCGCAGGCGCATAACGTTCGTTTCGCTGACACCCCGGTGGCGGGCACGAAGCCACACGCCCAAAACGCCGAGTTGGTCTTCTTTGTTGGCGCCGACGAAAGCCTTCTGAGTACCATCAGTCCATTTCTAGACTACATGGGTAAGAAGACCATCCGCATTGGCGAAGCAGGGCAAGGCGCCTCCTACAAAATGCTGGTCAATATCATGCTGGCACAATCGATGATCATTTTTTCAGAGGCCGTTCTCCTGGGAGAAAAGATGGGTATTGATAAAGATTTCCTACTCAACACTTTACCCAATCTCGTGGTCTCAGCTCCCTTCACCAAGTTCAAAGCAGAAATGGTGCGTGGAGATGATTACGAAGTGCAATTCCCGCTGGAATGGATGCAGAAAGACTTGCACCTAGCGGCGGTCACAGCCTACGAGCATCAGCAACCGTTGTACCTGGCCAATGTCGCCAAAGAGTTATTCGCCGCAGCTAGTAAGCAGGGTATGGGAAGATTGGATTTTGCGGCTATTCATCGGTATTTGGAAAGGCAGTGAGTTTAGTTCGGTCTCCTGCGTCGACCTTAGTTAGTTAGGCCTGCGGCCTTGGTTGGTGAATTTAGTTGTGTTAGTTCAGCCTCCTGACACTTGCGCTAAAGCTTCAGCGTCGCTGCGCGTCGGCTGTGGTTAGTTGGACCTCCTACGCTTAAGCTTCGGCGGGCGTTGTTAGATAGTTTGATCGTTAGAACGTTTAGAAACTTGAAACTTTCATTCTGCGTAACCGACTTTTTCTTTCTTCGACCGCCAGAGCTTCTAGCGACAGAGGTTTACTTTAACTGCCACTTTCATTTTCATTGAGATCGCCATTCTAATCCTAATTCTCATTCTAACTCTAATCCCTCAGAACCGCATGATGAAATCCGTCAAATTCGTATCGGTGTCGAGCTGGAGTTTTTTGCGGAGGCGGTAGCGACTGATTTCAACACCGCGGACAGAAATGTTCATCAGTGGTGCAATTTCTTTGGTGGTGAGGTTCATGCGCAAGTAGGCGCAGAGTTTTTGATCCTTGGGGGTTAACTCCGGATACTTTGCGCGGAGGTTGCGGAGGAAATTTTTGTGGACCTGATCGAAGTAGATTTCAAATTGTTCCCAATTGCTATCGAGGCGGGTGTTGCCATCGATAGTGTGGATGATGCGTTGGAGTTTACGGCGGTTGTCCTCTATCGTTTCCCCTTGGATGATCTTGGTGAGTTCCTTTTTGATCTTCAGCAGTACCTCTCCTTTTTGAACCAAGTGCATGGTAGCCGAGGCCAATTGAGAAGTTTGATGCTGCATATCTGCTTCTAGTTTTTCAGCCTGCAGGCGGTTGATCTCGATAGTCGATTGTTCTTTTTCTTCTTGGAGCAGTGCCTCTTTCTGGGCGAATTTCTCCGCTTGTTTGGCCACAATTTTGCCGTGCTGCTTACTTAAGCGACGTGCATTGTACGACATCATTGCTATCACTGCGGCAACGCCCAACAAGATGTAGACCAACCGGGCCCAGATAGAAGCGTACCAGGCCGGTAGTATCGTGAAGGCAAATTGAGTGGGTTCACTTTCAGCGTTATAAGAATTACGCGCTTGCACCATGAAGACATAATCGCCGGCGGGTAGGTTGGTGTACTCTTTTTCCTTTCGTGTACGCCAGGCCGACCACTCATCCTGATAGCCCAACAAGCGATGACGGTATTGAATGTCTTCTGTTTGCTCATAGAAGGGAGCCGCAAAGCGGAACCGTAGCCCATTCAGTGAGTGGTGTATCTCGAAGTCTTTCGTTGGTGCTGTACTCAAACTTTGCAGACCTTCGGAATACAAAACAGAGTCTTGGATATCGACCAAACCAGCCTCCCTAATCAATACGTTAATACCGGTGCTGCGTTTAGCACCTTCCTGGGGGTGGTAGCTGATGAAGCCCTTCTCCGTAGCAATGAGTAAGTTGTTGCTGTCCAGCGATGAAACGTGCTCAAAACCATCTACTAGATACTCTTGCAAATGGTTGGAGTACACGCGTTCTACCGTTGGTTCTTGCAGAAAACCAGATTGCTGTACCTCAAAGTAGCCGAACTCCTGGGCCTTGGAAAACCACAGCCGACCATCGGCATCTTGTAGTAAGCGCGCAATGGGCGAAACTCCGTCCAGCAGATTATTCAAATCCGAAAAGGGCTCAAATTGATCTGCCCCAGAGTTGTAGCGATAGGCCCCCTCGGGTGTCGTGGCGATGAGATCATTTTCGATCTTAAGTACATTGAGGGAAATTGTTCCTGGTAGTCCTTCGTCGCGGCCGTAGAACTTCACTTCCGCTTCTCTATTTTCATTAATCAGCCTCAAACGGAACAAGCCCTTGTAGGCGTGCGAAACCCAGATGTAGCCATCCTCGTCTACCTCAAAAACCCGAGCTGACTCATCGAAGCCTTCGACTCGGTGACTAAACTGCCAGCGGTTGGTGGTAGCGTTTTTAATGTATAGTCTCAAGCCGGTATATCCACCTTCTAAGGCCAAATTGGGGTGCTTGGGTACACTGACCACCTTCCACGAGCCTTCTGAAGTAAAAAGTGGGGTCAGTTGCCCTTGCTTCCACTCGAAGAGTCCGGCATGGGCATTGATCAGCAGACTTTCTTCCAATTTGCTGAAGCCCCATATTTGACCACTTGGCCGGCCCACTTCCCGCGCTGGTGGTAGACGCATTCCGTCCCGTCGTACTGGCCAATCCAGCGTAAAGAGCCCCTGGTTAGTTGCCAAAAACAGCTGATCGCCGTGAATAATGGCCGCATAACCTGTACCATCAATCCCCAGGTAATCGCCAATCAATGAAAAGGGCGTACTGATCTTTACGTAGTCGATCCCGTTATCAGCTGCCAGCCAGAAATTATCTAGATTATCTTGAAAAAGGGAAAGTACGGTATTGTTCTGTAGACCAACCGCTTTATTGATATGCTGCACAATGTTTCCGGCCTGATTTATAATCACCAGTCCGTTTTGCACTGTGCCAATGGCTATATTTCCATCCTTCAGTCCAATAGCACAGTACGCCTGGTTGAGGCGCAAGAATTGGGAGGCCGAGACTTCCCATGCCACAATAGTATTCTCCTGCATTTGATAGAGTCCATCTAAATCAGTGACGATTAAGGTGGACTCCCCTTGCGGTAAAATGGCAGTAATGTGGGTTTCGACGAAAAGCTGACCTTCCGGAACCAATTCGAAAGCGTTCCCAGTCCAGCGTTGGAGACCAGTACCAATATCCTGAACGTAAAGTTGCTCATTTAGCCAGAAGAAATTCTCGAAGCGTTGCTGCGCAGGTATTTTGTCAAAACGCTGTCCATCCCAACGAAACAACGCTTCCTGGGTACAAAAAAAGACCTCGTCTTTACCCACAAATATTTTCCAGACATCCTCAAAGCTTTGCTCCGTTTCCGGCAACTGGTGACTCAGAGACCGATAACAAGTCTGCTGACAGTCGTCACGATCCAGGTAACCGAACTCATCCTGCCCACCCACGTAGATGCGGCCGTCAGGCGCTTTCGCTAAAGAACGGACGATGGTACGATTGGGTAAAGGCACTAACTCCCAGTCGGAGCCATCAAAAACCAGTACTCCTTTGTTATTACCAAAAATAATTAGACCACTATCATCTTGTGTGATAGCCCAGTTTTGAGTACCAGCCCGATATTCATCCTTGGCGTAGTTGACGGTTTCGGGGATGCCAAAGCGGTTTTCCTGGGCGAATATCTCACCTACAGCAGTAGAAACCAGTGCCACCAGCAAAAGGCTGTGCACTAGTGATGTAGTCGAATTGAAACAATGAGAAAGTCTATAATACCTCATCCTTCTTACCTTAAAAGGCAGTGAAACCCAGTAATTACTAGGGTAGCCCAAACACCTAAGTCTACGCCAAGATAATCGAATATGTGCAATGATGTAGTAATGATGTGGTAATAAAAGACAGTTCGCAGACAAGAAGTAGCCATGATGTATACTTGCTTCAAAAATACCTGCTAAATTTGGTTGAGTAAGCTTTCAACAAAACAAATGGTCATGAGAATATCTGTAATCCAAATTTCATCTATCCTTTTCGCATTCTTTTCCGCCTTTACTTTCAGCTCCTGCGAAAAGCAAGAAGAAGTGGCCGGCTGTCGTTTCCCAAGCGACTTAGGCGCCAGCTACTCTATGGTCTGGAGCGACGAATTTGACGGCGATAGCGTTGATGACAGCAAGTGGTCCTACGATCTCGGTGATGGCTGTGATATTAGCCCAGACCTCTGTGGATGGGGTAATAACGAATTGCAATATTACACAGATCGTCCAGAGAACGTGCGCGTCAATGATGGCATCCTGACCATGACGGCGAAAAGAGAATTTCCATTGTACTTGAATCAACATCAGTACACCTCAACGCGGATGGTCACCAAGAATAAAGGCGACTGGCGCTACGGTCGTATCGACGTTCGTGCCCGCTTACCGATTGGCCAAGGGCTTTGGCCAGCTATTTGGATGCTACCAACCGATAACGTATACGGTGGGTGGCCTAAGAGTGGTGAGATCGATATCATGGAATACCTAGGCAATGATCCAGACCGCGTATTTGGCACCATTCACTACGGCCACGATTTTTGGCGCTTTACTTCTGAGTACTTCGAAAAAGATGCTAGTCCAAACTTCAACGATGAGTTCCACATCTTCTCTGTTCTCTGGAACGAAGACTGTATCCAGATGATGGTAGATGGTGAGCCTTTTGGCACTCCGTTTTCTCGTAGTACTACCCTCCCCACTACCTGGCCATTCGATCAGAACTTCCACCTGATTATGAATATTGCAGTAGGCGGTAATCTGCCAGGTAACCCTGATGCCTCTACCCAATTCCCTCAAGTTATGGAAGTGGATTACGTTCGTGTATTCCAGGAAGGGTAAAAAACTGACAATATTGGCTGGTTGGCTAGAGACGCATTGCAATGCGTCTCTCCACTGCCGACATGGCCGGCCAACACATCATATTCATCAATCAAACTTTCTTGTATGAAGAAGTTGTACTTCGCCCTATCCATTCTAATACTTGCCCAAGGCTTAATGGCCCAGACCACTTGGGATAACTTTGAAGACCAGCGCAAAGGGACCTACGGGTTTATTAGTGGAACCTTTATTCCTTACTTCGCTAACCCAGACCCCGACATGGCAAACGACAGCCGGGTAGTGGCCGCGTACACTCGGAATCCTGGCGATTTGTTCGACGTCATCATTCTTGATGCCGCCATGGCGGACCTAACAGATTACCTGTCTGGTACTAAGCAAATGTCCATTGACGTATGGAGCCCAGCTCCTGGTTTGACCGTACAGATCACGCTGGAGAACAGTGTAGATGCACTACCTGATAACTTCCCTACCGGCCGCCACAGTGTGTACACTGCGGTAACGACCGCTACAGAAGACTGGGAAACTTTGACCTTAGGTTTTGTTGAACAGCCAGACGCTGGTGTTTCTAACACAGCAGTAGATCGCATCGTATTGCTGTTCGAACCCAATACCAACAATCCTACCCAGTGGTACTTCGACAACCTGAACGGACCAGAATTCGCAAATGATCCTTGTGTCGATGCAGTACCAGACGCTACCGTATTTATGGATTTCGAGTGCCAGCAGAATGTAGACTTTACCTTCTCCCACTCAGGTATCAATTTCCGCCGGATTGTAAATCCTGACCAGAATGGAAACACGAGTGACTTTGTGGGCTCGTATGTTCGCAATGCTGCCGAAGAATTCGATGTAATCATAGCCCGTACCGAGGGTATCGCTACTCTTGATGCAGCTAGTACAACGCTTACACTGGATGTCTGGGACTCTGCTGCTCCAACTGAGGTACGTGTATCACTCCAGCAGAATTTGGATGATGGTTCTGAACCTGCCGAAGTGCTAGGCGTATCTGTAGCCACTAGTGGATCTACTGCCTGGGAAACCCTGAGCTATGATTTCAGTGATGCGGCAGGCCAAAATTTCAACCAAATTGTAATTTTGTTTGATCCTGCGAACTTTACGGCAGATCAATACTACTTTGATAACCTCCAACTGGGAGAGCCGGTAAATACTTTTGATGTACTGAGTAATGTGGAAGGATTCAACGCATTCCCGAACCCTGCTACGGAAATGACCAACTTCCAATACGAGTTGACGGAATCGGCAGAGGTAAGTATCAGCCTACACCACGCCAATGGGCAGTACATAGGGCAGATTTTCCGTGCTAACCAGGCACCGGGAAGCTATCAAGTCCCCTACTCTACCGTAGAATTGCCAAAAGGCTTGTACTTTTATACCCTGACGGTTGATGGTGAATCAGCCACCGGTAAACTACTGGTACAGTAAAGGCTCGCCTTTCTCATACCACATGAAAGCATCCCCGGACAGGAAATTTCACTGCCGGGGATGCTTAGAGTATGTCTAAATTTCTAGCTTTTGACAACCAGTACTTTACGAACTTGACTTCAGCTCTCCTCGGTTATTTGGCCCGCCAAACGCCCTTAGAGGAGCTTCGTCAAAACCCTAAAATACTGACTATCAATGCGCGATTAATTTTAGACATACTCTTAATACAACAATATATTGCCGACAAGCAAACCCGATATTTCCCCTCTAAACCATTTCACCGCAAATACGCTACTCAGGTATTCTCCTGCCGCGTAAATGATCGTATACGCCTTTGAGAACAGGTTATTCCAACCATTTCCAGAGCTGCATATACTTAGACTTAGTATAAAATCTAAACTAGAACAATGAAGAACAGTACCTTCTACATTGTCACCACGGCCTTGATCGTTGCGCTGGGTGGCTTTTTGATGGGCTTTGACGCCTCAGTGATTTCGGGGGTGAACAAATTTATTGAGATAGAATTCGGACTCACGAAGCTACAGGTGGGATGGTCCGTAAGCTCATTGACCCTTACTGCGACCCTGGCGATGTTGGCGGCCGGACCATTAAGTGACCGAATTGGACGTCGCAGAGTTTTAAAATTTGCAGCAGTCCTCTATGCTATTTCGGCCATAGGTTCAGCCTTAGCTCCCTCCTTTACGGCACTGGTAGCTGCTCGTATGATTGGAGGAGTTGGAGTGGGTGCTTCTTTGATTATTGCTCCTATGTACATCGCGGAGATTTCTCCACCGGAGCTACGTGGCCGTATGGTCTCCTTTAACCAGTTGAATATCGTAATCGGTATTTCAGTAGCCTTCTTCACCAACTACCTCATTCTACAGCTAGGTAAGTCAGATGCAGAATGGGCCATGAATTTGAAGTTCGATGAATGGAACTGGCGCTGGATGCTCGGCCTGGAAACCCTACCTGCGATACTCTACTTTGCGGGGCTTTACTTTGTACCTCGCAGTCCACGCTGGTTGGTCATGAAAGGAGAGTTTGATGAAGCCATGTCCGTAATGAAGCGGGCCTCCGGCGAAGATGCCGCAGCCGAGTTAGAGAAAATTCGGAATGCCATGGAGGTAGGTGACCAAACCAGTAAGTTGCCTATTTCAGAGCTATTCAAGAAGTCTATGGCACTCGTGCTGACTATCGGTATCGTGGTTGGCGTCTTGCAACAGATCACAGGTATTAACTCGGTATTCTTCTACGCTCCAATGATCTTTGAACAATCGGGAGTTGGTACCGATGCTTCTTTCTCACAGGCTATCTACGTTGGTGTGATCAACCTGGTATTTACGCTTATTGCGATTGCCCTGATTGACAAACTGGGACGTAAGCCGCTCTTAATATTTGGTCTGGCAGGTATTGCGATTTGTATGTTTGTGCTAGCCTATAGCTTTAAAACAGCTGACTATACACTTACTGAATCTGCAGTTGCCACTTTGCCAGCAGAAATTAATAAGGAATCCTTAGCCGATGTAGTGGGCGTGAGTTACGGTAGTGACCTGGAATACAAAACGGCGCTACAAGCAGCGCTAGGAGAAAAGGCTGCTGGTACTTACGAATCAGAGTTGGTATCAGGAGCAATCACGATTAATCCTACGCTGGTACTACTCGGTATTCTTGGTTTCGTGGCCTCGTTTGCCATCTCTATTGGACCAGTTATGTGGGTACTATTCTCCGAATTGTTCCCGAATGCGGTACGAGGATTAGCGATCTCTTTCGTAGGCCTCGTCAACTCTGCCGTGAGCTTCCTGGTACAGCTGGTATTCCCTTGGGAATTAGCCACCCTGGGGGCATCGACTACTTTCCTTATCTACGGCGTATTTGGTCTCATTGGGGTATTCTTCGTGCTCTTTGTAGTACCCGAAACCAAAGGCAAGTCCTTAGAGGAGCTAGAGGAATTGCTAGTTAAAGAATAATAGAAATTGACACTTAAACCACTTCCGTGCCTTTCCACGGAAGTGGTCATACATCCAAAAAAAGCTTGAAGTCGTGAATAAATTATGGTGTGCCCTATTGATGGGGGCAATATGTTTCTACAGCTGCAATACCGAAACTCCACCAGCAGAAGAGGAGGCTACGGATGCAATGGCAAAGATGGAATTGGTGCAAACCGATGATGGAGCTTATCAACTGCTCTTAAACGGTGACCCATTTTACATTGACGGAGCAGGTCTAGAGTTTGGCAACGTAGAGGCCCTGGCCAAACACGGAGCTAATTCCTTCCGCACCTGGCGTACCGATAACGGCCAGGACACCGGCCAGGAAGTACTGGACCGCGCCCAAAAGAACGGCTTGTACGTAACAATGGGTATCGAGGTAGCCCGCGAACGGCATGGTTTTGACTATGACGATCCGGCCGCCGTTGCGGAACAATTTGAGCGCATTAAGGAAGAAATCCAGTTGTATAAGGATCATCCAGCACTCATTATTTGGGCCATTGGCAACGAGTTGAACCTACGTGCCACTAATCCTAAGGTTTGGGATGCAGTCAATCAGATTTCGGAGTATATCCACGAGGTAGATCCTAATCATTTGACCACCACTACCCTAGCGGGTATTGACTCTACGCTGGCTAATGACATTAAGGAGCGAGCTCCGGATATCGACCTTTTGAGTATTCAGATGTACGGCGACATTGTGAACCTCACCCAGCGCATGAGCGATGCTGGTTGGGATGGTCCGTATATGGTTACTGAGTGGGGAGCCACCGGCCACTGGGAAGTAGGTAAGACCGAGTGGGGTGCACCGGTAGAAAACAATAGTAGCCAGAAAGCTGACTTCTACCGCGATCGTTACAAGGTAGCTATTGAAGCCAATAAGAAGAACTGCGTTGGTTCGTACGTATTCCTTTGGGGTCAAAAGCAAGAGCGCACCCCGACTTGGTACGGTATGTTCATGCCTGACGGTCAAGAAACAGAAGCGGTGGATGCTATGCACTACATCTGGAACGGCAGCTGGCCCGAGAACCGTTCTCCACGCCTGGAGGAAATGCTATTGGACGGCAAAGGACCTTATGATAATATCATGCTCCAGCCGGATGCCACCTACACCAGCACAACAACAGTTAGCGATCCGGAAGGAGATGAGCTCACTTACAGCTGGGAAATCATGCCAGAAAGTACGGATCTAGGAGATGGAGGTGATCTGGAATCTGTGCCAGAACCGGTTAAGGGACTCTTCTCCGGAGAAAGTAATTCGGCTGCGGTTGAATTCAAAACACCAGCGACGGAAGGTGCTTATCGCATTTTCGTATCGGTTGCCGATGGTAACAACCACGTTGCTCACGCCAATATTCCATTTTATGTGAAGGCAGCGGAGTAGAAGAAGACTAAGTAAAAATTCGCAAGAGCGGGAAGTGGAACAACTGTTGCTACTTCCTGCTTTTTTTATGTGTCCGTTTAGTAGTGCTATCCTTTTTAGTTATGGCAGTGCTTAATCATCAGAGTGCCGGAAGGCTAACAATACATAAGATGCCACTCTAAGTTTACTCATCTAGCAAACCAGGGTGGCCAATTCACTTAAGAGTGTGTTTAAATTTCTAATTTCTGAAAAACCAACGTTTCATGAACTTGACTTTATCTCTCCTCAGTTGTTTGACCCGCCAAACGCCTTCGGAGGAGTTTCGTCAAAACCATAAACCATTGATCATCAGTATGCGATAAATTTTAAACACACTCTAAGCTGATGACAATTAACGCAATTCAAAGGGACGCTATACCCAATACGTATACCAATGAAAAACGGAGTAGCCTATTGAAACAGGCTACTCCGTGTGAGAAGGATAGGAACGTAGTACGGCTATTAAACCGTACTCAGTAAATGCTTTTAACTATTTGTTCTTACCAGGCGAATATTATCAATGTAAACATCGCCGGTTTTATCCATTTGAATCACAAATTGCTTGATGTCCGCGAAATTCGCGGAATCTGGCAGATCCGACACTGGGATGGTCACCGTTTGCCACGCTCCAGTATTGAAGGTACCATTGGGTAGGTAATCACTGCTTAAGGTGACATAGGTGGTAGCTCGCTGGTAGTCCTCAAAGCCAATACGCATGTTCTGACTTTGCAGCAGATCAGCATCGCTCTTTAAGTCTAAGCTAATAACCATATCATCCTTGGCAGACTCGATATCGATCCTAAACCACTTGTTCCAGCTCGCTCCCAACTGCACGCGATAGCATTCCGCTTTTGAGGCATCCCAGGTAGCGTGAATTGACTTACTTCCTTCGCTAGCGGTCTCATCCGTCAGGCGGAAGTTCTGGCAGTGATCCTCGTGTACTCCCCAACCATTGTTGTTGATGAAGGCATCAGAGAACAAAGTCACTGGGTAAGCCGGCGCAACCGGTTCAACTTCCTCTGGCAACCAGATTTCGGTTGGTGGTGCTTCGTAATATACCAGGCGGATATCATCCATGTATACCCCACCAGCCTGTTGCAATTCGAACATCAATTGCTTGATGTTAGTAATATCCAGACCATCTTCGGTGAGATCGAAAGTATTCAGTGGTACGGCAACCTTTTGCCATTCCTCATCGAGGAAGTAGCGCTCGAAGTACTTGTTGGAAATGTAAGACCAGGCCATATTTCCACTGTAGTCTTCCAGCGTCAAAACCACTGGCAAACCAAACATTTGGCCCTCCGTGGTGCGAACATACATCTCAAAGGCAGCGTGATCAAAAACGGCAGACAGGTCTTTTCCAGCCCAGTCATCCCAACCAATACCAAAACCAGCCCATTCACAATCGGCGCGATTCCAGCTGATTTTCAACGCTCGGTCACCCGTACGGGTCACGTCATCCACAACCATACCGTCTGTGCAATCACCGTCGGTGGGAGTCCAGAAGTTAGCACCGTCATCTTCAAAAAGAACGGGCTCTACAGCCAAAGAAATGCGTTCCGGTTTGGGTACTACTTCCGCAGCTTCCATACCATCGTAAAGGCTATTGGTTTGCATTTGAATACCGCAAGCGGATAAGAAAAGCATTAAGCCCAACAAAGGCAGCGATACCCGCCAAACATCCCCGAATTGATTCTTTTTCTTCTTCATTATCGCACGATTTTTGATCCTATAATTCCAGTGGTCCTCCACTGGTGAAGGTTAGGAAATCTAGGCCAAAGTCCACCTGGAGTGGTGGGTCAGGCTGACTGTTCAGATCGGAAATCAGCAGTGCCCGGATAGCCACAATTTTAGAAACCTCCTCTTCCGTCATACCGATGTCTGCCATAGTATGGTTGATGTGTCTCCAGCCCTCAAAACCCAATGGATAATCTCCGTCTATCTGGAAGGTTTGATCTTGTCCATCCTCAAAGGCTCCACTATCGTTAGAGTCGTAGACAAACTGAATAACCGCAATTCCGTGTGGTCCGCCATCGGCAAACAAGAAGGCGTTAAACCACAAGTCCTCAGGAACAGTGGTAGGCACAGGTGCGTAGGTGTTACCCGTAATCGTTGAGTTGATATTGATCAAGCCTACAAAGAAATTGTCAACTACATCATCGGTGCCTTCGAAAAGGTAATACCAGTCTCCTTGAGCAGCAGTCCCATCTGAACGGCGTCCAGTTTCATTAGTAAGTTCAAACTCGAAATTACCCAGTTCAATATTGGCACCAGGATTGTCTTCGAAATCGGTGAATAACGAACCTTCATACACCCTGGTGCTTACGATTTCCACCATTGCTTCCTGCGTCAGGTTATTTTCCTCAGGAATGATAAGCTCGATGCGGCACATTTCTTCCCGGAAAAGTGGAAGTTCAGTCGTTCCTCCGTCCCAAATGGCATTGCTGGCGTTTAACTCACTGTCGAATGCTTCGATGGTCTTCACCGCGCCACTTTCCATGCCAGTGATGCGGATGACGAAATTCACATTCTTGTTGAAACGAGCCGTCATACGAACGTCTTCTCCGGCACCAAAGTCAACGGTAGTACGGTTAACTTCCAGATCCGCTAAAATATTGAACGGACCAAAACGATCAACCAGGTTGGGACCATCAAAGGTCTCAGTATCGTGATCACAACTCCAGACCACCATGGTCAGCAGAAGGAGCACACTGTATATTGATATATTTTTCATTGTCTTTTAGCTAAGATTGGTCTGAATTAAATTAAAACTCCATGTTGTACTGCGCGAAAATCTGACGTAGATCGTAATCATTAGTCGGATCCTGAGCACGCTCCAGGCTAAACTGCTGGTATTGCACCGTCAGGTAGATGTTGTCACGAAAACGGTAGCGGAATCCGGCACCAATCAAAGTTTCTTGATCATCTGCGATGAAACGGCTAGGGAAGTCCTCAATATCATTGAAGCCACTGTACTCTGGGATATAATCAGAGCCTTCCGCAGTCAACAGTCTGGCACCCGCCAGGAGATCGAAACGATCAAATAGTTCTGCTTCCAGACCTACTTCAATGAGTGTAGAACTTAAATCAACTTGCTCTACATCTTGGCCGGAACGATCAGTCTGCTCTTGTTGTAACCCTAAGGTCAAGACAGTTGTTCGCTTCCAATCCGCCAAACGATTAATATGTACATCAGCCGCTAAACGAATCTGCGTAAAGCTCTTCAACTCAAATGTACCGGAGCCACGGATTTCCTCCAACAAAGAAACGGTTGCTTCTGCCTCAAGTGGGCTTTCGTTATCCCCGTAGTTTACACCAATCTGGATTCCCGAACGGTTAGGCGTAGCCTGGCCGTATGGCATCACATTAGCATAACGTGGATCGTAGGCCATGAGTTGATCAGATAATTGGAACGTATACAATGCACGGTCACGACCTAGATCAAACAGGGTTGGCATCCGTAAACGGCGATCATTACCAATACGATCGTAGAAGCTCATCTGGCGGTTGAAATCCACTCGCTTACTCTGCGCGCCGATACTGAAGAAATCTGGTCCGATATCCAAGTAAGTAGCGGAGAACCCAAGCTTGCTCTTCTTCAACTGTACAGCAACTCCTGCCTCCAGGAAGGTGTCATCTTCCTCAGCCGTTACCTTTTCACCGTCGCGCTGCTCCAAATTAGATTGGCCAGCTTCACCTCGAAACTGTACTGCAAGGCTTTCATTTTCATACAGTTCTACATTAAAATCTACCGAAATAACGTCATTACGAATACCCGTAGTAGCATTACCTGACTGTAGATCATCCCAAACGTTAGACCAGTTAATGCCAATATCAGCACGTACCCCAGTACTGTCATTACCAAAGCGGCGAGTCGCAAAATCCAACTGTCCACCACCGGTGAAACGGGTTGGAGTAGTAAAGAAGTCCGTACCGCGAATACGGGCGATAAATGCGTCCGCTTTAACCTCTTGCAGGATTTGCGCAAAGTCCAGACCAAAATCTAGGTTCGCACCCTGTAGACGGCGGGTATTGCCATCACCGTAAAACAGTTCGTAGTCGATTACATCATTCTGTGGTTGGAAGATGGTAGGCTGATTCACAATACCTTCTTGATCTGGATTAAAGAAGGTGTACGGTGTCATTACGTGATCAAAATCACCTACACGGTAACGCACGGTATTGCCAATTAAGCCCCGGGCCCATAATTCACGAATCTCGACGGTAACGCCGGCTCCAAAGAAGCCACCAAACTCGTTACGAAGACGAAGAATACCTTGTACTTCCGTCTTATCGTTAGGTTGCGCATTAATCGCTACATCCAATAAGAATTCACCGTCTTGCAGATTGCGCGCAGTGGTGCTATCCGTATCTAATAAAGCACCATCGATGCTCGTACTGTTTAAGATGGTACGTCCCAAGCCATTGAATTGAACCTTTTCATCGGCGGAAGCATCTTCCCGGCTGGGTAGGGAAGATCCATCTTGCGCCTGCAGGGGCATACTTAAGCCCAGGAGCAGCAGCAATCCGAAAAAGGAATTAGATATATATAGTTTCATAATTGTGCTCGTGCTGATTTAGAAATAGTTTTTAAGCTCCAGGGTAAACTCGTTGCCCCGTAAGCGATCCAACTCAAAACTCTCGTCCTCAAATTCCATGTGACGATAACGGAAATAAATACCCGTGGCATCGTTCACCGTCCAGTCAAAGCCCAGACCATATCCGCGCCCTGTTTGGTTAAGCGGTAGGTTGGTCTCACCCCAGCGGGTAAAGCGCCCACCTTGTGCTCTCTCCAGTCCTAGATAACCAGTGAATAGAAAACCATCAAAGAGTTCGTAGTACAGGTCAAGCTCGTGGTACTGCACATAGAGGTAACTACTTTCATCCAGTCCTGGAAAGAGGGTCGCCTCGGACTTAGCTGATTGAAGGTTACCGATGTAAAAGAGATAGAGGACTCGATCAGCCAGCTCTGTTTTATACTTTGCTTGTAAGTCAACGGAGTGGTAGTACTTGCGGGTCAATGGTGCCGCCGTAACTGGATCAAGATCCGTCGTTTGGACTACCTCAGATGCCCCCCGAAAGAAGGAGACTTTACGACCGTAGGGGCCGAATGTTGTTGCTCCAACTGCGTTAGCCGGGAAAGGGTTATAAATTCGCGACAACGCAAGTCCATTAACTCGGTGTACGAAAGATAGTTCGCTGTTCTGTACTTCTAACTCTGCAGCTAAACCATAACCAAAATTCAGTTTAAGATCTTTGTACTCCCAGCCCGTATTCAGGTTGAATCCGCGGCGGTTGTGCGCTAGCTGATTGGTTTGGGTCAATAAGCCACCCGCACCAACTTGTCCCGCGGGAACATTTACGACGAAATTCTGCTGAATTTCAGGATTGCTGGCCGTGCTAATCTCTCCACTTTGACTGAAGAAGTCCGCTCCAATTTGATAAACCTGAAAATCAATAGGAAGCACCGTATACTTCTTGGGTACTTTAACGCGTACCATCAAAGCCTCACCCCAAAGCTGTTCAGTGATCGGACTTTGGAAGCTACTAGCTCCAAATTCACCAGCAACGCTAATACCATCACCAACTTTCAGATCGTAGCTAATTGTGGTCACCTGATTATTCCAGTTTTCTCCACTAATACTATCCAAGACCGTATGGCTATAGATGGTGTTTAGAGCAACTGTTTGGCGTTTTGGACCAAAAGTTTTGGCGATTTTACCACCAGTCACGTAGCTTGGAAGCACACGACGGTCGCCAGTAAAACCTTGATAGGTAGGAATATTACCAGCTTGACCAGGGTTTTGGATGGTTAAAGTGGGATCAGCGAGTGCACCTGGGAGTCCACCATTAGGCTGCATCTTACCCCAGAACAGGTCGAAGGCAAAATCACCAGGTAGCTTACCGCCGTTCAAGGCTAATC
>JBCBWU010000289.1:0-7214 GCA_039816955.1 Bacteroidota bacterium | reverse complement strand
TTTTTAGAAGACGTCAATGCCGGTACCCGGATCATGCTCTGGGATCGGGGTTTGGTTTTTAAGTTGGATGAAAATCAGGAGATAGCATGGGAAACCGAGCTAGAATGGGGCGGAAGAAATTTCACCAATCGCCTTACTCGTATGGTTCGTGCAACAGGAAGTGATGGGTATGTTGTTGCGGGTACAGTAGCTCATCCTTACCACCCAGGGCCGGGTGGTAGGCTTGGATATTTAGCTAAGGTGAGTACTACTGGAGATAGTTTATGGGCACGGCGTCTGTTATACTACGAGCTTCCAGACAGTATAGAATACGAACACCACATCCACGATCTACAGGCTACTCCCGACGGGGGCTACTTCATGAGCGGCTACACTTTAGACCGTGTGGGTGCGCAAGCGCCGCCTCGGCAACGAGCCTGGTTCATTAAAGTAGATAGTGAAGGCTGCCTCATCCCCGGCTGTGGCCTGGTAGATACTCAGGCACCTACGGAGCAAGGCCCAGCGGTGCTCCTTTATCCTAACCCCGCCGCGGAACACCTCAATGTGTACCTGGGGGATAGCGGTGGCCAGCAATGGCATTTTTTGCTTTTTGATGCTGCGGGCAGGCAAATGGGTAGCTACGCAGCACCTACGCCACACACTACTTACATGCTGCCGGTACGCGATTATCCGGCGGGGACGTACTATATACAGGTAGTGAATGAACAAGGAAGAGGGTTGAAAACCTATCCGTGGGTAAAAGGGGATTGATGTGCGTCACCTGTGCTAAGGTTTCGGCGACCGGGGGGGTAGCATAGCCTACAACTCCACAATCAAACCCTCATTGGCCGGAATCTTACCTTCGCAAACCGCTTGGTGCAGTTTGGCCATTTCCACCAGACCATCCACTTTTCTAAAGGTCAACCACTCTTGCGTCTTGGTGGCTGCCTCTAGCATAAAGGCAGAGGTATTCTGGTCGAAACCAGCAGGGCCCCATTCCTTCATTCTCCTTTGGATATGACCAGGGGCAAAAAAGAATTCACTTCTCTCGGTGATCATCCCCTTCTTTGGTTTGAGTGCAGCTTTATCCCAATGGGTAACTCCTACATTGACACACCATTTCATGTTTTCCCCTAATGCGGTATGTAAAGCCAGTTTAGCAGCTGCATTCCCAGACATATCTACGATTACAGATGGAACCGTGGAGTCTATTTCATCAAGCGCATCATAGGTGGTGCATTGGTCATATAACTCCAAACTTTTGACCACGTTCAGGTTTCTTGCGGAGGTTACACCAATTGACTTTGGTGCCATTTCATCCGCTTGTAAAGCGTAGCCCAAACCCGTACTGGTTTTACTGGAAGCGCTTAAAATGATAAGCTGCTCAGCGCCGTACCAATCTTTATCCTGTAAGGCATCCCAAAGGAAGAAAGAAGTCATGTGCAATGGTGACAACAACATTTTCACATTATCTACGAAGGGATCATCGCTCTTTTCTGCCGTTACCCGTTGGTACCTATTGTAGCCAGCCGGTAGTTCGGACCGATGTGCTGCCCCATCTACAAAGCTACGAGCTTTGACCCCAGTTGGCGTCATCTTCAAATGACTAGCAGGTGGGAAATAACCAAACAAACGTTCCCCTACCGGAATTTCGTCCGACTTAGATGCCACCACTCTGGCAAAACCCCAAACGGGAATCACTCCAAAATCATCGACACCTTCACCCATTGCTGGAAAGAACTGCCAGTAGCCGATCTTATCCCCGGCCAACGCATAGGTAATGTTATTAGCCGTGTAGCCAAATTTTTCAATCGTTACCAACACTTCTCCTTCGGAGATGGTCATTGCGTCTTTGGGTATTTCTACCAGCCTGCCACTAGAAAACATGGACTTATTGACTTGAAACTGTGGATTTTCAAGAGTGGGTTGTTCAGCTGTTTCCATTTAAGGGATAGATTTCTGAAGTTCTTTTGTGAAAAGAATTAGGTGTTATTCTCTTGCTGAAGAGACGCATTGCAATGCGTCTTTACAGCTATGCCCATTCCAACTGACTTCGCACCGGGATCTTTATGCATCAATCATCAATATATGGAGTTCGATGATGTCAGATCAATGCTGGTCGTTCAAGCCTGCCCCAATTCCTTCAAGAACAGTCCGCGTATTTTGTCGATCTGCCGATTGAGGGTTTCCTTCTTCCACCGTTTAGTGGATATGGGTGGGAAAGCAACAACTTCAATCGCAACTGATCTAAACAAGCTACTCCCCTGCGGCATGGCATCGTGGGCATTGCGAATAACCACTGGTACCACAGGAACCTTAGCTTGCATCGCTAAATGAAAGGCGCCTTTCTTAAAAGAGCCCAGCGTATAGTCTTTGCTTCGGGTACCTTCAGGAAAGATGATCACCGATGTCCCGTTTTGGAGTGCATCCACCGCGGGCTTCATGGCCTCAATGGCCTTTTCTCGATTTTTGCGATCAATAAAGATGACGCCGGCCGCTTGCATCATCTGCCCAATAATGGGCATATTTTTGAGTTCCTTCTTCGCGATTCCAGTAGCGTTCTTGCGAATGAGTTTGGAGACGATAAACAAGTCTGCACTACTCTGGTGGTTAAAGATGAATACCGCCGGCCGTTGTGACCACAAGTGTTCCTGGCCTTTCACCACTAGCTCAATTCCAGCCGCTGCCACTACCAAGTCACCTACGGTAGCCATTAGAGAATTGATTCCATCTTGAAAGGACAAGCCCATGGCTCCCCTGGTCACCGCGGACAAAGCAGCTGGTGCTAGACTTCCTAAAGCCATGCCAGTACGCACAAAATTCATTACTCCCGGCCGTTCTTCATCGTCAAAGCGGAAGACGGGCCAATTGTTCTTGAAAGCTAAAGCCGAAAGCTTGGTATCCGGGTTTACTGGCCGAGGATAACCGACGATTTCAAGCAGGGGCGCATCAGCGGCGCTATCCGTGTAGAAATAGCAATCGGCCAATTCCAACTTATATTCCTTGGCCAATTCCTGAGCGGCGATTGCTTTGCCCTCTCCCCAGCAGGCAGGTTCCTGGATTTTGCCGGTAAATTTACCTTCCAGTACCTCCATGCGTGTACACATGACGTGATCGATATTGAGGTCCCGAGCCACCGGATTTACTTGATAGGGCGTAGCTGCTGAAATGATGGCTACGGTATGCCCTTTAGCCAAATGCGCATTAACCAAGGCACGCGATTCTGGATAAATCTGATCCGCTAGTTCTTTTTGATAGACCTGCTCTCCTACCTCGATAAAAATATCTTCATTTACACCTTTTACGCCCTGGGCTCCTACGGCCGCCAGACCCGCAAAATTGCCCTGACCAGTAGCGTAGACGAGTACTCCGGCAAACTGTGCTACGATCTCTTTAGCGGTCATCTTACCGCTCAACAGCCGAGTTTGAAAGAAACCCTTGGCGGAAAAACTCTTGATCAGTGTGCGGTCTAAATCAAAGAAAGCTCCGATGTGGGCACCCGCTTCTCCCGCCATAATATCTTGCGTGAGCGCCTCGGTCTTTGAGCCAGGAACAATTTCACGGACTACTGGTATCTTGGAAACCACATCGGCCGGTTTGGCTTGAATAATTCCCTGCAACCATTGTATTCTGCCAGAAACTTGATCGAGTTGGTCCAGGAAGGCCGCAATTTCCGCTTGCTTAGGTTCTTCCTTAGTAGGAATAAGATTGAGGTTTTGCGCCAGGCGAATTCCGTTGAGTAAAAAGGGCTTTGATACCGAACCTATTCTTTGAATCCGTCCCTGCCAGTGCAGTTCCTCGCTGATAAACATGCAAGATTCAATGAAGGTTTTTTCGTCGAATTTCGTCGCTGGATCCCAGCTGCGCAAAGTATGAGCTACCACCCGATAAGCCTCAATGTAGGTGTAGAGTACGACCGGCGCAACAATCAAATCCTGCTCCTCAAAAAAGGACAGTTTTCGAGATTTTGGAGCTTCAATGAGTTCTAACCAGTTCTTGGAAAGAATTTCCAGGTTCGCTTCTATTTCATCAGAAAACTGTAGTTTCCGAGAATAGAAAAATTCAAACTTAAACAAGGCCCGGAGTGCCATGACCTCTGTCCAAAACGCTGCCTGACGTTGATCCGGTTTTGCTTCGGACGACTTGAGCAGGGCTAGTTCTATAAACGCTCGGTGGTACAAATGATGCACCGACATATTGGCGTAGTAAGTAGCCTGGAGATAGTTTTCTGAGTTCAGGACGTACTTGGCTTCCAGAGCCTTTCCGTGCTGGAGGACCAAATTGGCTCTTTGCAATAAATTAAGCCCCGCCTGCACGCTCATCCCAATCGGTTTTCCTCGATCGACCAGCGCGTCCGGCTTGTAATTTTCGATCAACCTCATGAGGTCTACTACATCATTTTCGATGGCCCTTTTGCTTGAAGCAAACTTACTGAGAAGCGAGATACAGATCAGGGAAGTGGTGGTCACCGGGGTTACCTGATTAATCTTGTGCACGAGCTCTAAACCGAAACGAGATAGTCTTTTGGAATCAGGAGCAGTGAACTTGCCTTCGTTCACTATTTCTACTGAATTCTCCTGGTTAATTTCCACCGGATCGCCGAAACGAATGGATATTTTACCAAAGTTATCATCCAGCTTACGCACGTAATCCATAAACCATTTAAGACTTTCCGGGCTCTTCTTTTTCCCACGCCCTTCCCGAGTCATTTCTTTGACATCAGGTATCAGATCATAGACAATGGAAACCGGCACGTACTTTACATCCTGTACCACTTGCTCCTCCGCTTCCCGAATGTACTTGAGAATACCCACTTTCGGCCAAACCAGCTTACCGGTGCGCGAGCGCGTTCCTTCAATGGCCCACATGAAATGCGCATCCTGCTTGACCAGTGAGGCGATGAAATGCCGCAGGGCAGCCTTATAAATTTTATCGTCTTTGAAAGAGCGCCGGATGAAGATGACTCCGTTTTGCCTTGCGAGCTGACCGAAGCCCAAAAAGTCCATATTGATCCCCGCGAAGGTATACGGCAAGGGGATACCATAACGCCCCAAAGCAACGGCCAAGACAAACATATCCAGATAGGTCTTGTGGGTCATGACGAATGCAATGGAATGCCGCCGCGCCAACTTCGTCAATTGTTTCATCTCCAGCGGATCAACATCAATGGTCTTGTTGTATCCACGTGCCAGGATGTACTGCGCCACTTGCAGCCCCAGGACATTAGAAAGGGGTTGGTGAAGCGTATGAAGCTCCTTGAGACAATCAGCGGCCTCCTTTTGTACCTCATTATAAGGCATGCCGATCTCGTCTGCAATATCGATCAGCGTTTTTAGAAATTTTGGATCGTTAATTAATTCTTCCATTACGCTATGGTCTCTTCACCTTACAATGATAAGTAAATCTGAACTAGCTTTTCTTTTTCCTGTTCCTTGTTAGAAAACCAATTTAAGAAGTGCAGCGTTTTCTTGCAGGAGAATTAGCTTTTAATTTTTTATTTTTGCCCGAATCCCAAATTATTTTTCAAGTCTTGCGACAAAACTTTATATAATGCGGAATAGACCAGCGGATCAAAATACAGTGGGAAGACCTTCCCTGTTTTGGTTGTTTACCGAATGGGGGCGCGCTATTACAGAGTGGGGGCTGTATATTCCGTACCAGAAGTGGTTGGCATCTCGCAACTATGGCGACCAACACCCCGTACTGATTCTGCCTGGCTTTATGGCCTCTGACACGTCGACGAAACCACTAAGAAAGTTCCTGGAGCAAGCGGGCTTCACCCCCTATGGTTGGGATCTGGGACGAAATACGGCAAAAGTAGAACACCTCACTCCCCTCCTGGAAAAATTGGAAGAACTCTATGAGTTACACGACGAAAAAGTAAGCTTGATCGGCTGGAGCCTGGGTGGTGTATTTGCTCGTCAGATGGCTAAGGCAAGACCTAACTTAGTTCGTCAGGTGATTACGCTTGGTTCTCCGTTCAAAGGTGTAAGTGAGCCGAATAATGTGGCCTGGATTTATAATCTGGTCTCAAATGGGAAAAGAGTTCGAGAAATTGACCCAGTGCTCTTTGCGGATATCCCACTTCCCGCACCAGTTCCTACTACCGCTATCTACACCAAAGAAGACGGTATTGTACCTTGGCAATTGTGTATGGAAGAGGAAGATGAGATTCATCAAAACATCCAGGTCAGGGGGAGTCACTTTGGACTAGGTGTAAACCCTAGTGTATTAGAAATCATAGCCGATCGTTTACTACACAACGAGGAAAATTGGGTGTACTTCGAAGAAAATAACGTCTTCAAAGATCTACTCTTATACCCATCTTTATAACAGTATTGATTCGCTTTAGAGAGATGGAAAATAAACCAGTTCGTGTGCTTGTTTACCTTCCTGACTAAAAAGCGTCCAATCTGCTTGCCGCAGTTTTAAGCGATCCTCAATTACAACCCAGATACTTGGGATATACGGAAATCCGAAATGGCTACCGACCACTTCAATGTTTTGGTGCCAACGATCTGGTGCAGGCTCCATACAGGCCCGCCAATGTACCACACCATCTTTTTTGCTGTACAGCGCAGTAGTAGGAACAGCTGCCGGAGTAGGAATTTCTTCGATCCATTCTAGATCAACTTTTGAGAGCGGTCTGCGATCATTTATCAGGCGGTAAATCCAGGCGGCGTTATTCGATTGTTCAATATCAGCAAATGGTGCGCCCATTGTAATGATCTGCCGAACCAGATCAGGTCTCCTTTTAGCTAGCTGTCGGGCGTACACGCCACCGAGACTCCAACCAATGATACTCACCTTGGATTGGTGCTTATGATGCAGGTGTTCAATTTTCTCAAGCAGTACCTGCAGCTTGCGAATATCCCCCATGTTCGTTCCCATTTCCCAGCCATAAGCAGCATACCCCAGCTTACTGATAAATTTTCGCAAGTGGCTGGTGGCCACATCACTGCCTAATAAGCCCGGCAATACTAAAACGGGGTGTCCGTCCCCTTCCAGTTTGACCGTATACGTTCTTTTAAACTGACGGAGTCGCCAGATATCTCTCCACACCAAGACCGGTTCTACTATGAATCTTAGCAGGGAAGGCCTGGGCAGTTTTTCTTCGAAAGAAGTGGTCTCCGAATCCACAATTACAATTTTAATTGGTGAACTGATTTAAACTTTTCTAATGGATTGCGCCTCAAGCCCTTATGGAACCTGACTTCAGCGTTTTCCTCGTACGT
>JBCBWU010000288.1:0-7259 GCA_039816955.1 Bacteroidota bacterium | reverse complement strand
CAAGTTATTTTTTACTTCTACCATTCTAGTTCCATCAAACACGTAGTACTCACTACGCTCCATGTATTTGTCTGGTCGGCGTACCATGCCCAGATTTTCCACGTACTCTTCGCGGCGCAAATATTTCTCTGGATGGTGCAGTACCATATACCGACCACCGCGGTGCAGGACTTCGTAAAACTGACGGCCATAGCCACCTTCGCCGAAGAGTTCTTGTAAATTTTGCACTACATAAGAAACTGTGTCCTGATCTGGTCCGTATACTTCTATTGCATCTAGGCGTTCCATGGGGAATTCTCCGACGTAACCGCTGGATAGACGAATATAGAGCAGGTTGCTCTCCAGGTCTGGAAGCAGATCTAGAACTTCACTGTAGTTGGGTTGCCCTTCAAAACGAATGCGGCCCGGTGCCCAATCCTCGTACAGGAAAGGGGTACCCTCGGTGCGATTAATTTTACCATAATCCGCTAGATTGTCCAAAGTAGGGCCGGTAGGGCGAATGAAACTAAAAGAAGAAATAGCCTCCTGACTCAAATTAGGGTCAACAGTACCGCTTACTTGCGCTAAAAGCGCACCACCGCAAAAACAGAGTAGGAAGAGGAGCAGGTTGGGGGTAATTTTGGCTGGCATATGGTTGATTTATGTGACAAAAATCATTAAACAGGTCAATAAGTTATCATTATTTGCAGCAAAGCTACAACGACGATTTTGGCATTTAGTATTAGTTTAACGTTTGATCGCTGCGAAATAACGCCAGCGAGGTGTGATTTACTAAATTTGCGGCGATTAAGAGCGTGTTGGAGAATTGGGTTCGCCGGAGAAAATAGTTGATTTTTCGGCCAGTTGAGACTCCATTTCTCGTGCTTAGTAGCGCTAAGCGCGGGAAATTAGCCGAAAAGTGGATGGAAAAGCAGCGTTTTATCCAACAAATTTAATTCTCCGACAGGCTCTAAGGTCTTAATACGGCACATTTGCAGCTTCACTAGGTTGGAAGTGTACTGCTAATAACAGAAGAATATGAAAGGAAAATTGACGATCATTGGTGCAATACTGTTGTTTTTGATCCCAACGGTAACAGTACAAGCACAACATTCTGTAGCGCGGGAATGGAACGAAGCACTACTGGAGGCTATTCGGAATGATTTTGCCCGTCCAACTGTGCATGCGCGCAACCTTTTTCATACCTCAGTGGCTATGTACGACGCTTGGGCCGTCTACGATGAGGAAGCAGAAACCTTCTTTTTAGGCAAAGATGTAGGTGGCTACGAATGTCCCTTCACGACGGTGGCTGCTCCTGATGATATTGAGGAGGCTCGAGAAGAGGCCATCAGCTACGCGGCCTATCGCCTTTTGGTGCACCGCTTTCAAAATTCACCCGGCGCGTTCCTAACGATTAATCGTTTGAATGTTCTCTTTAATAATCTGGGCTACGATGCTTCTTTCACCTCTGTTGATTACGAAACAGGTCCGCCGGCAGCTTTGGGCAACTACATTGCTCAGGAACTGATTGCTTTCGGCCGGCAAGATGGCTCTAACGAGGAGTTTGATTACGCTAATCAATATTACGAGCCGGTCAATGAACCACTAATCGTAGAGCTGCCTGGTAATCCTGATATCACGGATTTCAACCGCTGGCAGCCCCTTACATTAGAACTCTTTATCGACCAGGGTGGGAACCCAATTCCCGGTGCTACTCCGCCTTTCCTAAGTCCGGAGTGGGGCAATGTCGTTCCTTTTGCCCTGGAAGCGGAGGATCTCAACATCTACGAGCGTGATGGCGATCAATACTACGTCTATCACGATCCTGGTCCGCCAGCTTACCTGGATATGGACGGAGGCGGTACCTCTGATGAATACCAGTACACCTTTGCTTTGGTATCTGTGTGGTCATCGCACCTTTCGCCGGATGATGGCGTCATGTGGGACATTTCCCCGGCCAGCATTGGTAATATTGCGGTAGAAGATTATCCAACGACCATTGAAGGCCTGCGCGATTTCTACAACTTGGTAGATGGAGGTGACATTGGTGAGGGTTGGGACATCAACCCAGTGACTGGTTTACCCTATGAACCACAAATGGTACCCCGTGGTGATTATGCTCGTATTCTCGCCGAATTCTGGGCGGATGGACCCGATTCTGAAACCCCTCCAGGGCACTGGTTCACCATCTTAAACTACGTGAACGAGCATCCATTGTTGGAACGTCGTTTCGGTGGTCAAGGAGAAGAACTTGACGAATTGGAATGGGATGTTAAGTGCTATATGGCACTAGGTGGTGCAATGCACGATGCTGCCGTTACGGTTTGGGGTATTAAGGGCTGGTACGATTACCTACGGCCTATCTCTGCGCTCCGTGGTATGGCAGAATTGGGGCAGAGTTCTGATGCTGACCTTCCTAATTATCACCCTGCGGGTATTCCATTGTTGGATGGCTTTATCGAACTGGTGGATGCTGATGATCCGCTAGCGGGTAACGATGGCGAGAACATCGGAAAAATCAAGCTGCACGCCTGGCGTGGACCAGACTATATTGATATTCCTGAAATTCAGGAAGCGGGTGTAGACTGGATTTTGGCTGACAATTGGTGGCCTTATCAGCGTCCCACTTTCGTATCGCCCAACTTCGCGGGCTACGTATCGGGTCACTCTACCTACTCAAGAGCTGCCGCTGAGATGTTGACAGCGCTAACGGGTGATCCTTACTTCCCCGGTGGGGTAGGGGAGTTCTTCGCTCCTGAGGATGAATTCCTGGTATTTGAGGATGGTCCAAGTATGGATATTACGTTACAATGGGCAACCTACCGCGATGCTTCTGATCAGTGTAGTTTGTCGCGTATTTGGGGCGGTATTCACCCGCCGGTGGACGATGTTCCTGGCCGGTTAATGGGTATTGAGCTAGGTCTAGATGCTTTCGAGCTGGCCCGTAGCTTATTCTATAAAGACGAAGACGGAGATGGTTTCTACAGTTACGAAGATTGTGACGATACCAGAAACGACGTGTATCCCGGTGCTCCCGAAATCTGTGATGGTGTTGATAATAATTGCGACGGCGATACGGACGAGGGAGTTCTATTGACCTTCTATGCGGATACCGATGAAGACGGCTTTGGTGATGCCGCTAGCTTCGAGCTGGCGTGCGCTGCACCAGACGGATTTGTAGCAGATAACACCGACTGTGACGATAACGATGGAGACGAATTCCCTGGCCAGGTTTGGTACCTGGATCGTGATGGTGATAATTTCGGTGATGGCAGTACGGAGGTGAGTTGTGAGCGCCCGATGAATGGTTTCCTAGCGGACGAACTCACCGCTACTGATACCGACTGTGACGATAACGATGGAGACGAATTCCCGGGCCAGGTCTGGTACTTAGATCGCGATGGTGATAATTTTGGTGATGGCAGCACGGAGGTGAGTTGCGAGCGCCCAACGAATGGTTTCCTAGCGGACGAGCTAACCACTATCGATACGGACTGTAACGACAACAATGCTAACGAGTTCCCTGGCCAAGAATGGTACCTGGATGTGGATACCGATGGCTTTGGTTCAGTTAGTGGTGTAGTTGTAGCCTGTGAGCGTCCAGCGGACGGTTTCCTAAGCTCAGAATTAACTGCTCCCGACACCGACTGTGATGATGCCGATGCCAATGAATTTCCTGGTCAGTCTTGGTACACTGACGCGGACGCCGACGGCTACGGCAATGGTGAAGTAACGATTAGTTGTGAGCGACCTGCTGCCACGGCTTATTTTGCCGGTGAATTACAGCAGACTAGTGGTGATTGCGATGATACCAAAAATGTAGTCTATCCTGGGGCGCCAGAGTTGTGCGATGATTTGGATAATGACTGTAATGATGAAATTGACGAAGACCTGCCGCTGTTCACCTACTACCGTGATACAGATGGTGATGGCTTTGGGGATGCTACTGATGCCATTGAGATTTGTGGTGATCTGCCAGAGGGTTATTCAGCGAATAATGAGGACTGTGATGATATCAATGCCAGTATTTATCCGCAAGCCAATGAAATTGCGGATAATGGCGTTGATGAAGATTGTAGTGGTGTTGACTTATTTGAAACTACAAAGATCTTCCCTAATCCCACTTCAGATGTTCTCACCATTCACCTGAAACGCAACGGACGCTTGAACGTAGAAATCTATGATTTAAGTGGTCGCTTGCTCTATGGTTCACAGGAACGATTGGAGGATAACCGCATCTTTGTTGATATGAGCAGCCTACGTAGTGGCTTGTATCTACTCCGTTTGGAGACCTTAGATCGTAAAGAGGTGCTGGTAGAGAAGGTAACGAAAATGTAAGCGGGCTACAAGAGAGTAGAACCTCGTTTACAGTAGGGCGAAAGCAAGTTGGAAGCACGCAAGGAGGCGAAATTCTGACTTGCTTTCGCCCTTTTTCTTTTTTGGACAAAAAGAAAGGTCCCGACTTCCCCCCAGATGCCGAGACCTAATGCTACAGATATAGCATGCATTAAACCAATTTCTTATACGACCTTCGTTTCTGAATGTTACCTTCTGACGAAAAATTTATTTTCATTTAAATTTGAAGGCTCGGAAGAGATCAGATAGAACGTCGATGAAACCACAGCAAGTTAAGGAGAAAATTCAACAGGAAGCCTACCGTATGGGCTTTTCTTACATTGGTGTGGCAAAGGCGGCATTCATGGAAAAAGAGGCTCAGCGGTTGGAGGATTGGCTCAATCGGGGGCAGCACGGAAAGATGGCTTACATGGCCAATCATTTTGATAAACGCGTTGATCCACGCGAGCTCGTTCCGGGGGCAAAATCGGTTATTAGTTTACTGTACAATTACCACAATCCCGCCCTCCAACAGGATCCTGATGCACCCAAGATTAGCCAGTACGCTTACGGCAAGGACTACCACTTTGTTATCAAGGATAAACTCAAGCAGCTCTTTCAGTTTATTCACGACGAAATTGGCGCTATCGAAGGCCGCGTCTTTGTAGATTCGGCGCCGGTAATGGAACGAGATTGGGCCCGCCGAGCCGGAAATGGTTGGATGGGCAAGCATACCTTACTCATTCACCCCCGTGCGGGTTCTTACTTCTTTCTAGCGGAGCTCATCTCAGACTTGGATTTACCTCCTGATGGTCCCATGAAGGATTATTGTGGTACCTGCACCCGTTGTATCGATGCCTGCCCCACAGAAGCCATTGCTGAGGAAGGCTACCAACTAGATGCCACCAAGTGTATTTCCTATCTCACCATTGAATTACGCGATGCGATACCCAACGACTTTGCCGGTCAAATGGACAATTGGATGTTTGGCTGTGATGTATGCCAGCAAGTCTGCCCGTGGAATCGTTTCGCTAGCCCGCACCAAGAACCAGATTTTGAGCCCCACCCAGATTTGCTGCATCTGCAAAAGGAAGACTGGGAGGAACTGACGGAGGAGGTCTTTCGTAAGGTCTTCAAGAAATCAGCCGTGAAACGGACCAAGTATAGTGGGTTGACCAGGAATATTGCTTTTTTGCAAGAAAGTGAGGATGGCGATAAGCATGATAGGACGCGATAATTGGAGTGGCTTTGGTACTGGTGGACAGATTGCTATTGCGTTCCGCGGAATTCATTCCGCTGTAATTTCTTCACGCCGGAATGAATTCCGCGAAACGGCACGGATAAAAGACAAACCTAAGAATGGCATGGCTACGGGGGATTGTGTGCTGCGATTATCCCCGATCTCCCACTTCCCACCTCCGATTTTCCTATTTCTAATTTTGTCTACATCACTCGCACATTCGTTTCCACCCAGAAGTCAAAAATACTACGGACGACCTTGACCAAGTCTTCAATCTCTAATGGTTTGGGGACGTAGGCATTAGCGCCCAACTCGTAGCAGCGGAAGCGTTCCTCGTTAGAATTGGTATTGGTGAAAACGACAATGGGCGTATGATGGAAGTCTGGATTAGCACGCAGCGCACTAATCACTTCAAAGCCATTGACAAAAGGCATATTGAGATCCACCAGGGCGCAGGCAATGGTGGCCGGGTAGATTTCGGGAATGGCTTCGAGTAAGTTGCGGCCATTTTCGAAGTGTAGAAGTTGGATTGGCGTATCTAATTGCGACAAGGCATATTTGAATAGCCGCACATCTTGTGGGTTATCTTCAGCGAAGATAATCGTTGTGGGATTATCCATTTGGTAGTTGTGTTGGCACTTATTTACACGGTTAAACAGGGCACAAAATGTGCCATACAACCGGGACAGTGCTTGTTCATAGTACGTAGTTAGCCAGTATCCTGTGTGAGTGTCTTAAATACCGACTATTTTTATATGGTGAAAATATTAAAATGTTTCGTAAAATGCCATTTTTTCGCCGACTAAAGCCCCCTGTTTAACCATTCTCCAGGCTTAATGGCTACTTTTGGTCTAGTTTATGAATCGTATCCTACTTCTCGGCCTCCTAATCATTGGAATTTCAGCAAGTTGCGGTCAGCAAGAACCCCAAAGTGTGACTACTACTGAAGGGGCAGCTCCTTTGCGCCCCTGGAAGCTAATTTGCTTGGGCGGAAGCAGTACTATTGGCGAAAATATCTCTCCAACACAAGCTTATCCTGCCCAGTTGGCTGGGGCTCTGCAAAATACAATTGAACAGCCGGTGAAAGTAGTGAATGCCGGTATCTTGGGGGAGACCATTGAAGGAGCTGGATTACGCCTATCCTGGATTTTGCAGCAGCGCCTGGATGCCTTTCTCCTAGCGTTGGGGGAAGAGGAGGTAGATCAAGCTTTATCCCAGGAGGAGGCCCGACAAATGTGGGAAAGCATCTTTCAGACTTTGCGTGGGGCGTATCCGCAAATTCCTGTTTTTGTCTTGCACTTACAATCAGCAGATCAGCTTCCCGCATGGTGGTCAGCGTTACAAGCATCCTACGAAGTGACTATTCTACAGCCAGACTGGCGAACTATAATCGGTAACCGCCAGCCAACGACGGAGCCGTGGACGGAGGAACAGCAGGCTACAGTGGCAGAATGGCTAGCTGAACAACTAGAGGAGTGGCCAGTTCAATACTATCAGTGAACACAGATTTCATGAAATATGATTGGTCTATTTTGCAGGAAACCACTCACTGGTTGGCGATCAATAAGCCTTCGAGCTTGAATGTCGAACCCATCTGGGATTATCCTAATGTACAAGACCAAGTAATTGATTATCTGCGGCAGGCCACAGGGCGTCAGAGCCCTTATGTAGGCATTGTGCATCGGCTCGATCGGCCGGTGAGTGG
>JBCBWU010000287.1:0-7333 GCA_039816955.1 Bacteroidota bacterium | reverse complement strand
CCGCACTTGCTGCGGGATACCTTCCAGGTATGCACTCGAAAAGCCTCTTCGCCAGAACCTACAATGTATTGGGCTCACCAGCACCACCAAAGTTTAAATCAGTTCAATGTATAATCCGGTCTGGAAATCAATAAGAGGTTACCTTTGAGTTGGTATTTAGACTTCCCCTTCTAGTTTCTCCAACTTCACCTCGGCTACGCGCAGGTTTACGTAACTCTCAATGTCTTCTGCCTCCTCTTTGAAGCTCCGCTTTACCTTAAGGCTGATGCGACCATCCTTAGCACCGGGAAATTTAGACAAGATACCGAGGTTATTGATTTTCAATTCCAGCTTGGACTTGAACCAGGAACGCTGGTACTGCATCTTGGACATGTCAAGATAGTTGATGCGCAGGCGCTTGGGAGCAGATTTGAGCGCCCCAAAAAAGCTATCCTGAATCTGAAATTCCAGGATGAGGTGATCCCGTTCAATGTGCAAAATACCCTGAACCTCGGCGAGGCCGTGATAGGCGTCATCGGTTTTGAAGGGTAAGGCCTTTTCGAAAGGTTGCATCATAATGAACGGCGGTTTATTCAGCTACGTCTAAGGACCACTTGCGCTGTAACTCTGGATGAAGAACAAAAGTACGTTGTTTATAGTTGTCGAAGTACTTGAACATGGCCTTCATCGTCACTTTAGATAATTCGTCAAACAATAACTGCAAAGCAGGCTGACTACGCTCCTCTAAGCGCTCCCCTTTGCGGAAAAAACCAGCTAGCAATCCTGGCACGATGCCCAGCATCTCTCCCACCGCCGACCAAACGTGCACATAAGCCTCTTTCTGCTCCTCAGGCACCTGTACCCTGATGCGTTCCAGCCCCTCTAGGGTACAAATGCCAAAACTACAAAGCGTAATGGCCATATAATATTAGTTGATCGGTAGCCCAAGGGCGCTTTTATCCCATCCATCAGCGAGCAAGAAATGTCGGATACTGGCGTGGATCAGCCGAACTTTTTGGATCAACTAAAAAGCGAAGAGTTCTCCTCCACCGCTTTTCCAGCTTAGCATTTAGCACCTTTATGCTACTTTTGATGACCAAACGTTATTCACTTTAGTTGAACCTAACTTGATCCTCACCTACGCCAGCATACAGGAAAGTCAGCATCAACGCTTAATGCAGCAGAACCTCAGCTTTCTAGATGAGGCCACCCAGCAAAGGCTGCAACGTTTTCGGCGTTGGCAAGATGCTCAGGCTACTCTGCTAGGGCGCTTACTGCTACGGGCTAGCTTGTGGAAAAATTTTCGCTACGAGCTCCAGGCAAATAGCATTTCCTACAGTTCGTACAGTAAACCACATCTTCACGATAGTGATATCCAATTTAATATATCCCATTCTGATGCCATGGTGGTTTGTGTGTTACAAGAGAAAGTTGCCATTGGAGTCGATATCGAGGCTTATCGCCCTATAGCAATTCGCGACTTTAGGTCGCAGATGACCAGTAATGAATGGAACCGTGTACAGCAGGCAGACAATACGCTACTGGCCTTTTATGATTACTGGACTAGCAAAGAAGCCATTTTGAAAGTAGTAGGCGCCGGCCTGCAAATTGATCTTAAGTCCTTTGAAATTCCCGCAGACCGAGCAGGTGTTGAACTCAATGGTCAGTATTGGCATCTACGTTTAGTAGAGCTAGAACCGAACTATTGTTGCTATGTGTCGTCGGCCTTACCCATCCAAAGCCTTATCGTGGACAAAGTTTCTGATCTCGGATTAATCTAAGTGCCCAAACTAATGTTGTATAAACTAACTTTACGGTTAGACTTTGCACTCTAATGGCAACTCACACTAGGCCGCTAAAAAACCTCTTTGTTTACTTACTGATCCTCAGCTACGCCTGGACGATCGGCAAGGGGCCGGTTTGTGAGTTGTACCTATCCGTTGCGCATACCGCTGCGGTGATGAATAGCCAATTGTACGGTTCCACCGAGCATCATCATTCCCAAGATATTGCCCAACTCAAGTTCGGAAAACTGCAAGCCGACTTAGAAACGGATCAGGAGCTCCCTCCCCAGAGCAAGTCAACTCAAGCACCAGAGAAGCAAAAGGTGTATTCCAATCAACTCGCAGATTTTCCAGAACCTGCTAAGCGGAAAGCTAGGGTATGCTTTTTTTGGTACCAAGCTGCCGCTAATGGTGGACAGCGGCTACCGACCCCTCCTCCAAAATTCGTCTGAGAGGCCACCCAGTTCCTCTCCCCAAATTCTTTATCCAACAAAAGTGATCAACCCGTTACATCATGGCACCCCGGTACCTGATGTAAAGTGGTGATTTTATTTCAGTTGGCCTATTCAACCTGCACGTGCGGATCACTTCGCACTGATCTGATATTTCAAACTTCACCACTATAATCTACTGAAGTAATGAAACAGTTTTTACTTCTTTTTTCTCTATTTGCCTTATCAGCAACGATCTACCAAGCTGAAGCGCAGAACACCATGCAGGGCACAGTTGTCGATGATACTAATGTACCAATCGCCGATGCCTACATCTATTCCAGATCTGGTGACACTCATAGTCATACTGATGCCCTAGGAGGCTTTGAGCTCAAGGGCAGCAATATTGGAGACACCATTACCGTGAGCTTCCTGGGCTTCGCTACCCAAGAATTTGTAACTATCAAAGCGGACTACCAAAATCCCAAACGAATTGTACTCCAACCCGCCATATTTACGCTCGAACAAGTAAGTGTTTCCAATGCACTACGAGCTGTCAATACCGTCACTGATATTGACCTGAGCATTAGCCCGGTTAACACTTCTCAAGAAGTACTGCGGACTGTTCCGGGCTTGTTTATTGCCCAACATGCCGGAGGTGGTAAAGCCGAACAAATTTTCCTACGCGGTTTTGATATTGACCACGGTACCGATATTGCCATTACTGTAGACGGAATGCCCGTAAATATGGTTTCCCACGCCCACGGTCAGGGTTATGCCGATTTGCACTTTGTCATTCCAGAAACGATTGATAAAGTTGACTTTGCGAAAGGTCCGTACTATACCGAACAAGGAAACTTCACCACGGCTGGCTACGTTGATTTCCAAACTAAAGATAGACTTGACAACAGTCTATTTGGCGTAGAGGTAGGCCAATTTAACACGCTACGAACTTTGGGAATGTTTGACCTACTGGGCCAACAAAACCAAAATCAAAGTGCCTACGTGGCTACCGAATACACACAGACGGATGGGCCATTTGAGTCATCTCAGAACTTCTCCCGCCTGAACGTCATGGGTAAGTACCACGTAGATTTGAATAATGGAGATCGTCTCTCCGTCATTCTATCGCACTTCCAAAGTGAATGGGATGCTTCCGGGCAGATTCCTCAACGTTTGGTCGACAATGGCACTATTACTCGATTTGGCGCAGTGGATGACACAGAAGGTGGTCAGACTAGCCGGACGAACGCGGCGGTTACTTACTCCCGCAACATTGACAACAATACTTTTGTACGCGCTAACGCCTTCTATAGTGCTTACGATTTTGAGTTGTTTTCCAACTTCACCTTCTTCCTGGAGGATCAGGAAAACGGCGATCAAATACGCCAATTTGAGGATCGTCGTATTTTCGGCATGAAGACTACGGTATTTAATGAGTCTACTTTAGGCGCTGCTGACCTCTTCACCCAAGTTGGTGCCGGTTTCCGCTATGATGATGTCAATAATAACGAATTGGCTCGGACCCTTAATCGCCGTACCACCTTGGAGCAATTTGCCTTAGGCAATGTGGACGAAACCAACCTCTTTGGTTACGCAGACGCCCAGCTCGATTTTGGCAACTTTCGTCTGAATGCTGGTATTCGCGTGGATGCATTCAACCACAACTATAACGACCAACTGCCGGTAGCTTACAGTAATGTTTCTGAACAAACAGCCATCGTTTCACCCAAGTTGAACTTCATTTACAACCCTAACCCCCAGCTACAAGTATTCTTAAAAACGGGTAAAGGTTTTCACTCAAATGATACCCGGGTAGTTGTAGCGCAGGCGGCCGAAGAAATTCTACCCGCTGCTTACGGTGCTGACCTAGGTATTGTGTGGAAGCCTACGCCTCGCGTCTGGATTAGTCCGGCTCTGTGGTACCTGTATCTGGAGCAAGAGTTTGTGTACGTAGGTGACGCAGCCGTGGTGGAGCCTAGCGGAAAAACTACCCGCCAGGGTGCTGATCTATCGGTTCGGGTTCAACTCAGCGACTATCTGTTCTTGAGTGGAGATGTCAACTACACGCACGCTCGTTCTACGGAAGATCCCGAAGGTGAAAACTTTATTCCACTCGCGCCAGACTTGACTTCAGTAGGACGCCTCAGTTACAAGAATCCCAATGGATTTAGCACCAGTTTACAGTATCGCTACGTAAAAGATCGTCCAGCTAACGAAGACAATACCATCGTAGCCGAAGGGTTCTTTGTAACAGACTGGAACGCGACTTACAGCTTCAATAGAGTTTCGTTAGGCTTAGTGATTGAGAACATCTTTGATGTGGATTGGAATGAAGCCCAGTTCGCTACGGAAAGTCAGCTGAAGGATGAAACCACATCCGTGGAAGAACTGCACTTTACCCCAGGCGTACCGTTTTTTGTACGAGGAAGGGTAATGTATAAGTTCTAAAGGCGGTTAATGGATTGCGTTGAGTACTCCAAGCACTAAAAACCGTACTAGGATCTAAATGATAAATCCCGAGTGGTAATTCCGCTCGGGATTTGCTTTTTAGGCTGCGATGGTCAAGGTATTACAGTTGAGAAAAGTAAATAAGAGACGCAGATCAGAAGTATGGCAAACTCAATGTTAATGTCTAGGTAAAAAAGCCCCGCAAGGGGTGAGCGTTTTCAATTTTTATTCTATTTTCGAGCGGCAAAAAATGCTTTGCTAGTGGAAGTCAGATACCACTTAAAAAAACGAGGCGTAAACCGAAAAGCCTTACGAGTAGGAATTAAAATCCATTTAACATGCTTAAGAGAATTAAGGTATTCTCAACCCTAGTCGCCGTGCTTGCCCTAATGTCAAGCTGCGCGCTCACTTTACCCGTTAACGCTACCAGTAATCCAGTAGGTAACAAGGTTGGTACCGCCACCGCTACCGGCTACCTGGGCGTATTGTTTTTTGACCAAGACGCAAGTATTCGCGAGGCTGCGAAGAACGGAGGTATCACCCGTATTTCTACGGTAGATATCAAGAGTACCAGCATCCTCGGTATTGTGGTTACTTACGAAACCATCGTTACTGGTGAATAAGTATTCGTAATCCTGAATTGAATCAACTTGTTGTTCCTCGCTGGCTCTTGCTCACTAAGTTACCCACTGAGAAACAACAAGTTTTTTTCTTTGCTCTCATTTTGAGCACCGTTTAGATCCGCTTGCATCCTACCCTATCCCTATTATTGACCAATGAATAGATTGCTGATCATCCTATTTTTACTCCCTCTCTCCTCTTGTTCTTCGGGTGCTCCAAACGATAACGAACTTCCGCTGTTCAACAATCTGGTTATGCAGCTCAACACGGATGAAACCGTGCAATCCATCACGCCCGAGTCACAAGAAATCTATCAGCGTCATTTTTCGCAGGGCGATATACAAGTTCCACTGTATCGCCATATTAGTCATACGGAATATGACCTCTTCGTTGGTATTCCCTATCGAACGAGTTTGAAGGACTTGAAGGAAGGATATTTCGCCATTCAAGATTCCACCTGGAGTCAATTAAACACCCAGATCGATTCCATATCCTACTATCGAATTTACCAGGACAGTAGTTACTACCGAGCAGAATATGCCGCCGAAAGCGAAGATGGATCACTCATCTACCTAGCTGCTGTGGGTGATACTACTCGCTTTGCTGCGTACACATTTAGTACTTTTGATTTAACCAGCCGAATCCTTACCCGTGAATAAATTTATCTTACTCTTCCTAAGCCTAACCATTCTCTGCTCATCCGCCTGCGTGAGTCTCAAACCCGGCGCCAGCAGTGGCGGCAAGAAATTATATGAGACTTTTTACGTAGGAGAAGAAGGTACCCAGTACTTTATCAAACCCTTACGTTTCAGTAGCGCAGGTGAAGATTATCTCGACCTTGACATCACCTTTCGCTACCGTGATGAAGTTGTGGATACCGCCACGCTTAATGTGTCAATTTACAGCACCGAACTCTTCAAGGAAATTGACGCGCTGACAATTCAACAAAACCAGTTCTCCGCTACCGATGAAGCCGTACAATTGATGTTTGTGGAGCGGGATAAAGGACTCTATAACTGCCGCTATACAGCCAAACTTCCGCTAACGGAACTCTCCGAGCTATTTACCCAAAGTGATTGGGAAATAAATATTCAGAAAACTGGTACCCCCCTTGTGCTTGAAGCACCCAAGAAGACGCAAAAGAAAATTGGGCTTCTCAATTATGAGATATTTAAGTTGTTCTAGACCCAGGGAATTAAAAGAGCCATTTTGAGCAGTGCCAAAAAGAAAATCCCGAGTGGTGAAGAGACCACTCGGGATTTGTGTTTTGTGCCTATTGGAAAGGCTGAAAAAATTCAAAAAATGGTGAAAATTCCGTTTTTTAGGTATAAACACGTTAATACATTAACGCAGCTACACCAAATAATAATCACCTGAAAATCAATTATTTAAATCACCCACCCCCAACTTCCACCCCCGAAAACGGATAATAATTCTGTACCGCCTGTTTCCGGTCCGCAATCAATCCGCCTAACATTTCTTCCAGCTTTTGGAAGTGAAAATCCCACGTCCAATACGTCTGCATGAAGGCCTGGGCGTTTTGCCCAATTCTAGCTCGCTCTTCGCCATTCTGGAGTAGCTGAATCACCTGATCAGCAAAATCTTGGGGTTGCTGAGCTTCCACCAGGACTTCCCCTACTGGTGCACCGATGCCTTCGTTCGCAATTGGAGTCACTACCATTGGCAGCTGACTAGCCAAACTTACCAGAATCTTGTTCTGTAGCCCGGCAGCTACCCGCATTGGAGCGATACCCACCGTAGCTTCTTGCAAGAATGGGCGAATATCTGGAACGCGACCAGTAACCGTAACGCTGTCGTCTTTTTGCGCCAGTTGCAGAATGCTGGGGTGAGGATTGCGCCCCACTAACCATAACTCAGCATCAGGGATGGCCGCCTTGACCAGCGGATATACTTCTCGGTAAAAGAAGTGCGCACCGTCCATAATCGTTGGCACACCAAAAACGCCATTCATCGCTATCACATTATAACGACGACACAGTAGCAGATCCTAGGAGTAATAGGCCACATACACCCCGGGTGGATTAAAGAAGATATTAAGGTAAAGCG
>JBCBWU010000286.1:0-7348 GCA_039816955.1 Bacteroidota bacterium | reverse complement strand
CGGAGCGAGCTAAACCCGTGAGCCACAGGCGAATTCCCCCCGCGATCCCGATTCTCAATCGGGCGAGCCTCATCTTACATCAACTTCCCAATCTCCAATTCACCCAGTCCCAGACCCTCCACCGTCGACAGCAACTGCTGGGCCAGGGAGCGGTCATCACCGCTGAGTTCATTGTTGAGGCGAAGTAGTAGCGACGTTAAAGTCAAGTTCTTGATCGTCTCAGTAGACAGTCCAGCTTTCTGGATCAGGCTGAGTAACTGCGTTATTACGCCTCCGCCGCCATTACCGTTCAGCAAACCATTGCTAAGTTGGCTCAGGTGGGTAGAGTTGTTGATCAAGCCGTCCAGTGACTTACCGCGGTTTACAGAGTTCAGAATGCTGTTCACAAACTGCATCTCACCACCGACGATATCGATATTAGCGTGCTTCATAGCCTCGCCCAGAACTGTAGCCTGAGCCTCCGCCACATGGCGCTGTACTTCAATACCGGCCAGTTCAACCGCCTTGTCCTTCTCTAGACGTAGCTTGTACTCCTCGTGCTCCTTGCCTACACCGTCGAGCTTCTTCATGGCGTTAGCCTTCTGCTCTACACCGCGGGCTTCAGCAGCTAAGCGTAACTCCAACACTTTAGCTTCCACTTCACCCTTCTGATCTGCTACTTCGGCTTCTGCTAAGCCTTGCTTTTTCAAAGCATCTGCTTTGGCTTCTATACCGCGAGCCTCTGCCAAAGCTTGGGTCTCGAGTACGAGTGCCTCCGCCTTGCCTTCCTGCTCACGAGCGTGTGCCTTCGCTTCGATGACTTGTGCCTCCGACAAACCGATCGTTGCTTCCTCAGCCGCCTTAGCCTCTGCCTTGATCTTGCGTGCCTCTGCTTCCTTCTCCGCAGCCTGCTTTTGGGCCTCTGCCTCGATAAGCAACTTATCCGCTTCAATTGCAGCAGCTAGCTTCTCTGCCTCAGCCATCTTTTCCTTCTCAATTACCGTAGACTCACCTTTAGCTTGGCTTTCAATGACCACCTTCTGCTTCAAACGCTCGGCCTCAGCCAGTACTCGGGTGTCCTTGATGCGCTCCTCCTCTTCTACTACTCGCTTCTCCACCATGATCCGGTCCCGGATCACATCTTGGATATTCTTCTTCTCTTCTTCAACCGCACGCTCCTTCTCGATTTCCGCTAGGGTAACGATCTTCTCCCGCTCCGTCTGCTCTAGCAAACGATCCTTCTCCACGCGCTCCTGCTCTACAGCCTCGGTACGCTCTTTATTCTTAGCAGCGACAATCACCTGGCGCATACGATTTTCTTCCGCAATCTGGAGTTCTTCATCCGTCTTGATTCGCACTAGCTCGGCGCGCAGGCGCTCCTCTTCGTGGATCTTAGCGATCTCAGCCTCTTCACGAGACTTAATATTAGCAATCTCTCTGCGCTGACGCTCCTCCTTTTCCGCTAATTGGCGCTCGTATTCCAGAATTGCCTCGCGCGCCTCCACATCTTGCTCTTTAAGCGTTTTCTCCTCTTCACGACGAATGAAGTTGGACTTTACCTTTTGCAGGGCGGTGAGCTCCGCAATTTTCTTGATACCCTCCGCATCGAGGATGTTATTCTCCTTCAGGTACTGTACGTCCGTTTGCTCCAGATAGTCAATACTTACATCATCCAGTTTGTAGCCGTTCAGGTACTCACCGATGGTGTTCTGAATTTCCAGGTTGAATTTCTCGCGGTTGTCGTACAGTTCCACAAAGTCAAAGCGCTTACCCACAGTTTTAATAGCTTCCGAAAATTTCGCTTCAAAGAGCTCCCGTAAAGTGGTTGGATCCGAAGCGCGTTGGCAACCAATATTTTGGGCCACCTTCTGGATATCCTTAGAATCCTTATTGATGCGGACGAAGAATACGACTTTGATATCTGCCCGAATATTGTCCTTACAAATGAGGCCATCCTCTTTCATTCGAACGATTTCGATGGTTTTTACCGAAAGGTCCATCTTCTCGTACATTTGAATTCCAGGGATCACAAAAAGGCCGTTTTCAAAGGCAACTCGGGTTCCACCGACACCGGTGGTAATAATGGCCTTCCCTTGTGGTACTTTTCGGTACCAGGAAAAGAACATGACTAGCAGCCCGAAGAGGAGCAGCACGCCAAAGCCTATCCAGACCAGGCCGAGGTTTTCAAAGGTGTTATCAATCTGCAATAGAAGCATGATGTTATAGTTTAAGGTTGTTTAATTGTTTTTTAGTTTCGACAGCTTTACCCAATAAGTGGAAAAAAGATGTGTTCCCAACTGGAGTTTTTTCCAAAATCTTAGACAATGCTGGCCAGTGTTGGGCATCTTCATTTTTGTCAATCGCAACAAAAACGAAGCAAAAAATGCTCGCCCCGCTAAACTCGCTCCGCTCAAACAGTACCGGGGCAGGCCTCCCGCCACTTATGACTTGCGTATTAGCCAAGTCATCGCTTCACATAGGAATGTTCAGCTGTAAGATTAACCATCCGGTTCCAGGGGTTCCACCAACCAATAGCGTTTATCCTCCGTACGGCCAACGATGACCGCTTCCTGTCCAGCACGCAGTTCATGTTGGCTTTTAATATTGACCAATAATTCATCGCCCTGGTGGTAGACACCGGCCTGACCAAACTTCTGATCAGCCGGGGGAAGCTTAACCTTACAGTTCAAACCAATGTACTCCACTGGAGCTACCGCCTGATTCATCGCCGAAAAGAGTGGGATGAGGGGATAGGTCAGGATTTTTGCTGCCATAAAGGAGGACAAAATGATGGGTGCCGTCATTGCTAGCGCAAAACCCAGGGAATAATTGCCCCAGTACTGATTGCTGATGATGGACAGCGTCCACGACGACAACACAACGATGGACATGATCAACATAAAAGGAACCCGGTCAAAGTGGAAGAAGTGAAATACCGCAGTGAACCAACCTCCCACTGAGATATCTGTATCGGCGTCAACATCAACGTCCAGATCGACATCAGCGTCAAAATCAAAGTCAAGCGCGCTCATATCCACAGCCCCCAGGATCACCGAGATCCAGTACAGGACGATCAACGCCAGTAGGATGCTGTAGACGAGGTTGAATGGATGTAAAGCAAGCTGCAACAATTCGTGCATGGTGTTCATTTTGGGACCAAATGCATTGATTCGGTTGTTTAATAATGGTTCGCTGCGTCGTTGTTGTCGGGAAGCAATGCCTCCCGACCGGTTACCTCATACTGCGTCGCTCAGCGGTACAGTAGGTGCAGTCCAACGACAAACGGCACCGGTCTCATCTAGACAGCCTCGTCAGTGGAAATGCCGCCACCCGACATGGCGAAAGCGCGTTTCCGTAAATACATACCGGTGGGTGCAAATCCCTTACCCTCCGGTGTTGCCATAATGATGATTTGGTAACTTTTCGTTGAGTAGTTTGAATGAAATGGAAACTAAACTAAGTCTTGATGATAGCCCGACCCCGAGGTAGAAACCCTGGTTTCCTGTTTCGGTCGACAACTTTCGTAGGTGGCACGCAGACTTATTAAGATGGGTTCTCCATTTCGCCATACATTGGCGCTGACGGCTCCCCAAGAGTTGTAGCCTACGTTGATCACGTACTCTACCCATTCGTGCCCTTCTTGCACGTCAAAATGGTGGACCGTTCCGATTAAGGAGAATTTTCTGCTCACCTGGGTGCCATTGTACAAGATAGTCTCACGGCCCAGGTGATTGTTGTGGATAGCAATTTCGTTGCCATTGGAAAAGACAGAGAGGATCTTCATACTGGTTTGCTTTAATGATGACTGTTTGGTTTTAGGACTTGCGATAAATACGCTTCTAATATGTTAGAGAAATTAACATTTGGCCATTTTCATCGGCTAACATCCAGAGAAATACGACGAACGCATTTTTAATATCTTTGGCAAGTCCGGGTCTTATTATTACCCGTTTCTGCAAACCACTTGGGCCTAATTCGAGTTATAAGTAATCTTCAGCTTCTGACCCGCAACTTTCTTTGCAAGCACTAAAAACAACAAGCATCAAGCAATAATAAAACATTGATCTACAGATAATTATGTCCGAATATCGCTTATCAGAATTGCATACTTTCATTCGCCGCTTTGTGGCGTTGAACCTACCGGAAGCGGTTTGGATACAAGCTGAGTTAGCGGACCTGGACGAGCGCCGCGGGCACTATTATTTGAGTTTAGTCGAAAAGGCGCAGGAAAATGATCAGCCGATAGCCCAAGGACAGGCAATTATGTGGAGTAGACAAGCGAAACGCTGGCAACGCCAGCAAGGCATGCTGCTTCCCAGTATCCTGCAAGCGGGTCGTGAATTGAAACTTCAGGTGCAAGTTGAGTTTCACGAACGCTACGGTTTGAGTATGCAAATAGTGGATATCGACCCAAACTATACCTTGGGGCAACTAGCGCAAAAACGGCAAGCAACGATCGACTATTTGCAGCAAACAGGTCTACTGGAGGCGAATCGCCAACAGCAGCTGCCCTTAGCCCCACAACGTTTAGCAATCATCAGCTCACCGGCCGCTGCGGGCTTGCAGGACTTTCTAGGGCAGCTACACGATAATTCTTACGGATACGAGTTCAAAACACAACTCTTCCCTGCTGCGGTACAAGGCCCACAGACCAGTCCTGAGGTACGGCGGCAGTTACGAACGATAGAAAGGCGACGCGAAGATTACGACGCTATAGTCATTATCAGAGGTGGAGGGGCCAAGATGGACCTGGCTGATTTTGATGAACGCGAACTGTGCATATCCGCCGCCCAGACGAAGCTCCCTATTATCACTGGAATTGGGCACGAAACGGACCAGTCCATTATGGATATGCTAGCCCATACCGCTCTTAAAACGCCGACGGCTACGGCTGATTTCCTAGTGGAACGTCTACTTAAGATGGATCAATATTTTGCTATGACAGCGCAGCGGCTCGACCTACTACAACGGCATCATATCGGGCAAGCTGAGAACACCTTGTTACAAATTAGTAATCAACTACGGCTGCGCGAGCAACAACTCATTGAACGCCAAAAATGGCAACTACAACAATACACTGATCAACTGCCCTTACATATTCGAACCCATTTGGCGCAAGCCAGGAGGAAATTGCAAGAACTGGAGAAGCTACACGAAGTGCTGAGCCTGGAAGCTCATCTCAAACGTGGCTTTAGTGTGTTATCCCAAGCGGGGAGAATTATTAATCGAACGGATGAAATTGACCAGCAACAAGCAGTACGTGCACGGCTTAGCGACGGCACAATAGATTTAGAAACTAAAACGAACCCTGGAACAGATGAAGGCTAACGAATTAAGCTACGAAGAAGCCCTTGCTGAGTTGGAAACGATTATGCAAGAATTGCAGCAAGAACAAGTAAGTATTGATGATCTCAGCGACAAGAGTACGCGGGCGCGTGACCTCATACACTATTGCCAACAAAAACTCCGGGATATTCAGGCTAAGCTTGCGACAACGGAAGATAAGCCAAGCCCGTCAGCTTAATTCTTCCCAAACTAGCTGGTCCGTGTACTTTACCTAGTTCATACCAACGTCTACCTCGTAAATCGAAGAAATACCAGCCCTGTGTCTTAGCATCTGGGAAGTACAGTAAATGGCCGATCACAACCACATCATCCATCGTGAAGTACGGGATATTCTGCTTCGTACCCGCAAAAAGCTCGCGGCCGTCCAGATGATCCAAATTGAAGGGGTAGATATAAGTGGTGGACATGTGTGGCACACCGTCCATACCGAATAAACGCCCCTCGAAAACGGCTATTTCATCGAAATCATCCGGAGAAGGATTCTGGCGGATAGTGGCCGCCAATTCACAGCGAGCCGTTTGCCGATCCACAATCAATATGGCTTCCGATTTCTTGTCTTGTGGGATTGCACCATCCAAACTTGCAGAAACCAGTAATTGATCCTTACCGGGGTCATAGGTCAGGGCTTCACAGAAATAGGGAATAGAACCCGTCATTTGTAGCACGCCAACGATCTCCCAATCCCCTGTTGCGCGAATGCGTAACAAACTGGGGTTGGAGCGGAAATTCATCGTCGTGTAAAAGGCTTGGTCTTTCGCAATATAGACGAGATTGCGTAGCTCGACATTGGCTGGCAGGCCTTCCAATTTATGCAAAGGAGTCAGTTCACCGTTCTCTACGTTAACCGTTACCAGATGGTGCCCCGTGAGCCCAAATACTAGGCCGCTTTGGGCATTGAGTAACTGGCAGCTCAGAACGAGCGCACAAACTACAATTATTTGATAGTGCCTATTTTTTTCTGTGATCCAGCGCATTTCAAGTATTCATTGGTCGAGGATAATACTCCTCCATTCATAATCTTTACGCTGGCAAAGCTACGGTTTAAGCAAGTCTAAAGCTACTAATCGTAAACTTTCTCTCCTTCCTTTAACCATATTCCCCAGGTGCGACTGTAGGCATGTACCCGTTCTGTAGCTCGGCCCTGCATATCCACTACTGCCTGATCTTGATTCTTCCATTCAAAGATTCCACCGTACAGATTGGCTACATTGGTGAAACCTGCAGCCAATAGCCGTTCTGATATCTTCTCACTTCGATACCCTACCGAACAGTAAACAATGAGAGGTGTGTCCTTTGGGATACCAGCGAGGCGATCCATATCAAAATCATCATAACCCACCCAGCGAGCGCCCTGAATATGGCTGACCTCAAACTCGTAACGTTCACGGGTGTCCAGAAATAAAGTAGGATGCTCAGCAGCCTGAGCGGTAGATACAGTAGTCTCCGGAACAGTATGGGAGAGAAGTGATTTCAACATCACTCGATAGGAGCCACTCTCTATCCCTTTCTTCTGCGCCAGCAGTGGTAAGGTAAAGGTTAAACCCAGCAATAATATGAGGGTTTGAATGCTACTCCGCCATTTCATCGACATCTGCATAATTCGTAATTTCAGCACACAAAAATGCAATATTAATCAGGAAGAAAACGCTTTTACTTGCCATCCTGGTTTATTGTGGGCTCAATAGTTTTGTCCAAGACAATCCAAACTAGGCGGCAGTCGTCTAATCCGTAGAAAAATAAGAGGAACGGACGGGAGTGAGAACGCGGTTTATACGCAATAGTCGAAGCCGAATATAATTTGGTGAAAGGTGAATAATGGAACCTGGGTATGGCGTTTTAAAAGGGCTCTAAAACTGGTTCAATCAATTGATTTTCAGACCATTGAAGAGCCACTATTAAAAAATCGAGTTTTTTCGATGAGGGCTTATTTTTTTCCAAGCTATTTCTCCCTTATACATGACGCGAAGTGGTCTGGGCGAAGCCCTAACCGCTTCGGTCAGCATATACTGACGTTGAAGAGGTT
>JBCBWU010000285.1:0-7460 GCA_039816955.1 Bacteroidota bacterium | reverse complement strand
CGCATTGCAATGCGTCTCTTCAGCAGGATATTTGCACATGCCTATTTTTCACAGAAGAACCAACTAAGGCCGAGGCAAGAGGCCGAACCAACTCAACTAAATTCACCAACCAGGGCCGCAGGCCCAACTAACTAAAGCCGACGCAGGAGGCTGAACCAAATTCACCAACCTAATACACCACCACCTTCTCCTCCGCCCAATCATTATCGCGGCCAAAGCGCAAGAAATAGGTACCGGCAGGTAAGGTACTGGCATCCATGGTGAAACGGCGAAAACCTACTTCCCCAACAATGATCTCCTGGTGGCGGACCAGCTGGCCCAGAGCGTTGTACAGCTCAGCGCGGTAAGTACCATTCTCCGGACTGGCGTACTCTACGGTGAGTTCGTCTTGGACCGGGTTGGGGTACACGTTGAATATGGATAAAGGTCCTAGTGCATTTTGACAACTGGAGAGTAGATCTCCCATGGCTTTACCAAGATTGAGTCGCCGGCCAGTCAGGGTGCGAAACTCGAGAGACACGAGCAAATCTCCACTTTGCAGAATAATATCTTTGATCAAGAGCGCCGTGCCTGCCGGATCTTCAATGGCCGATGCTTCCAGGTTTTCACAATTGCTGGCGTACAGCAGTGCAATGGCTCCCGTCACGTGTGGCGTGGCAGCACTATTTCCACCAAACGCCCCGTAGTTGTTCCCTGGCTTAGCGGTGATACTCCCCTCCCCCGGCGAGCCAATATCAACGCTGGTTCTACCAAAAGCGGAACTATCATCCAGATTGTCGTCTTCGTCGGTATTGCAGCTGATCAGCAAATAGTCGGAAGTACAATCGGCGGGCATATCTCCTATTTCATCTACGTCAAAGCGTTGGTTGCTTACGCCGGAGCTGGAGAGGATACCCACTGCTCCTAATTGATCGTACATAGCCCCCCAGACGGCCTGCTGCTCACAGCGGACACCCGTTTGGCCGAAGCTATTATTGGTGGCCACTACAAATGCACCTTCTGTCCCTCCAGATCGATTAAAGCGATCACGCTGATCAATGACGTACTCGTAAGCCATCACAAGATCAGCAACATCACGAAAGCTAAACAGCATTAAATCTACATCCCAGTTGACGCCCGTAACTCCTTCTCCATTGTTACCCTTAGCTCCCACAATAGCCGTAGTAGAAATCCCGTGACTGCCCGGGGCAATCCTGGGCGAATCAGAGAAATAGTCCCACCCCTTCATATCATCAACGTAGCCATTATTGTCATTATCAATACCGTCGTTGGGTATTTCGTGTGGGTTATTCCAGATATTCTCCACCAGGTCTACGTGTGCGGTATCAAAGCCGCTATCCATAATGGCCACCACAATGGGCGTACCATTAGCTGTGGTCCCGCCAGTAGTAGCCGCCCAAGCGCTAGGAGCATCGATCTTTTCCATATCCCACTGGCGGAAATACTGCTCATCATTCGGGCGTCCTCTGAATTCTACGATGGCATTATCCTGAAAAGACTGTACCGCCGGATCTTGCCCCAGCATTTCGTGTAAAACATTACGGTGATTCATGCCCTCTACAAAGCCCAGCAAATGAATATTAGTTCGTTCGCTTAACGGCTTCAGATAGCGTAGCTCCAATTCTGCGATAGATTGCCTGGCCTGCTTATTGACCCATTCTTCGGCGTCCACGCCTTCTTGCATCTGCACTAGTACCTCGCCGGGTATGTGTTGGGCCTTCCACTCTTGTGAAAACAAAAGGGAAGTCGTCAGGATGGCCATCAAAAGAAAGAAGGAACGCATGGACATGTTATTTTCAACTATTGATTGTCAACTATTTAGTACTTCGAAAGGAAACCTCCAAGCCTTATTGGATACCAACTACTGGTTATCGCTTATTGTTGATTGAATACCAACTATACCTTTGTAAGGAGCATGATAAAATAACAATTAAGTTGTTCCCAAATCGGCCCGCAAATTACGGAAATAGGCCGCCGAGCGCAATAAACGGCTTCCGTACCAAGAGAACATTTCGCCGTCTACCAGACGAACGGCAGCATTAGGACAAAGCGCTGACAGCTCCGCAAGGTGTCGTTCCCGAAAAGGGAAAGGCTCCGACGACAATAAGATAACCTCCGGCGCTAAAGCTTGAATTTCATCATCAGACAAACTAGGATAGCGATCCTGATCGGCTAAAACATTGGTGAAACCACTGGCTAGCAGCATGCTGTGGATAAAGGTATCTCCGCCACTAGCCATGTAGGGCTTTCGCCAAATGAGATACAAGGCTCGCCGAGAAGCGAATTGGGCTAAAGCCGAAAAAGAGACTTCTAATTGTTGAGTGATTTCTTTAGCACGCGCGCTGGTAGCTGTCAATTCTCCGACGGCAACAATCATTTCACTAGCCGTCGGGAGGTCCGTCACCTTACTCACCCAAACCGGAAATTCCTTCGCCAACTCCAACACTTGCTCCCGATCGTTCTCTTCCTGATTGGCAATAATGAGATCGGGCTGGAGCGCACGGATACGATCCAAATGTAATTTCTTGGTTCCTCCAATCAGCTGTTTTTCCTGACGCCAAGCTGTAGGATGCACACAAAACTTGGTGATACCAACTACTTGCTCTTCCAGTCCTAAATCCGCCAGGAGCTCCGTTTGTGAAGGAACCAGCGAGACAATCCGTCGAGGCGGAAAATGTGTGAGCACCACCTCTCTTTCGATCTGATCTACAAAAGCTTTCAACGCAAAGTCGTAATTTTCGTGACAGTTGCCAGAGCAACAAAAGTAGTGGAGAAATGCTTTATATATTGAAAGCTACTTGATTGTTATCTATCGCAAGATTAATCAAGCGGGCTTCGTAGCAAGCTGATTTCTAGTACATCGTAAGTGGTACTTAGTACTTAGAACAGTTTTACCAAGTACCACATACTAAGTACCTTATACCAGCCACCCTATACCAAATCAAAAAAGCAATGAGTCAAAATCCCCAAGCAAACTTGTCGTTCTCTCCCGGTATTCGCATGATGATCCCAATGCTGTACGCAGCTTGGTCTGATCGGGTACTGACACCTTCGGAGGTGCGACAGCTTCGTGAAAAAGCAGCGCAACTTACTTTTCTAAACGATGAGGATAGACAACAGTTGTTGGTTTGGAGCAATCCAAGTAAGCCACCGGCACGAGACCTTTTCAAGTTCTGGGAGATCACCTGCCAAGAAGCAGCACGACAATTGGAGGATAAGCACGGTCTAGTGGCTTTAGGCATAGCCCTAGCGGGCGAATCGTCCCCAAATGACCAATGGCCAGCGACGAGGGATCACTCCTTGCTCGTTGAGTTGGAAAAGGATTTAGGCACGATTAATCAGGCGACCTACCGCAACCTCTTTTTACCCGAAGATGGAACCGTAAAAGCGGAAGAAATACAAAAGGCCAGTTTCGACATCCAAGAACTGGCCCAGATTTTGGACGGAGATTACGCCGAAACCAAAGCGAAGACCCTAACCATACTGCAAGATCCAACCTTTCAACTGCGACACATGCCCACCAAAGAGGAATATCGCGAGCAGGTGTTGGAATGGTGCCAACTTCTGGCCGAGCAGGGAATGGGTGCCCTCTCCTACCCTGAGCCCTACGGTGGCCACAATGACATGAGCCTTTACACGGCGGTGTTTGAAACCTTGGGTTATCACGATTTGAGTTTGTGCATTAAGTTTGGCGTACAGTTTGGGCTTTGGGGTGGTAGTGTTTTTGCCTTGGGCACAAAGCAGCACCACGATAAATATTTAGCAGATACCGGATCGTTGAAGCTACCGGGTTGTTTTGCCATGACTGAAACGGGCCATGGATCCAATGTTCGCGGACTGGAAACTACCGCAACTTACGATCCGGAAACGGATGAGTTCATCATACATAGCCCCCGGGAAGAGGCTGGCAAAGAGTACATCGGCAATGCGTTACATAGTAAAGTAGCTAGTGTTTTTGCGCAACTCATCGTAGGTAACGAAAACCATGGTGTACACGCTCTTGTGGTACCACTGCGCGATGATAGCCACCAATTGCTTCCCGGTATTCGTGTCAAGGACAATGGGTATAAACTAGGGCTCAATGGCGTTGATAATGGTCGAATTTGGTTCAACCAAGTCCGGGTTCCTCGTGAGAATCTGCTGGATCGTTTCGGTAGTGTTTCAGCGGAGGGAGTATATACTTCAAGCATCGAGAATCCTTCGCGCCGTTTCTTTACCATGCTGGGCACACTGGTGGGTGGGCGCGTATGTGTACCACGGGCCGGACTGAGCGCTACGAAAAAGGCGCTGGCCATCGCGATTCGCTACGGTGCTGGCCGGCGACAATTTGCCCCGGATGCCCGCAGCCCGGAAACACCAATCTTGGATTATCCCAGCCATCAAAGACGCCTGATGCCGCTTTTGGCCAAGGCTTACGCCACCCAGTTTGGTCTTGACCATCTGGCGAAGTTATATGAGGCGCGTTCGGAAGAAACAATGCGAGAAATTGAAACCCTGGCCGCTGGAATGAAATCTTACGCTACCTGGTTCACCACAGAAGCAATACAGGAATGCCGTGAAGCTTGTGGTGGCAAGGGCTACCTAGCGGAGAACCAGTTTGCGGCGATGAAAGCGGACACCGATATCTTCACCACTTTTGAAGGTGATAATACCGTTCTGATGCAGCTCGTTGCCAAGGGCTTACTCACCGAATACAAACAGTCCTTCCATGAGGATGGCAACATGGCCGTGCTCCGCATGCTGGGGCAGTGGGTCAATACTGCTTTCATGGAGCAAAACCCCTTCGCCATCCGAAATACCGATGAGGCCCACTTATCGAGTACCGAGTTTCAAATGGCGGCCTTCGAATTTCGTGAGCGCCGACTGTTGTACTCTCTGGCCCAACGCCTGCGCGGGCACATCAAAAATGATAAAAGCGCTTACGAGGCTACCATGATCTGCCAAACCCACATGCTCGCTGCGGCAGAGGCTTTCATTGAGCGGGTTACCCTGGAAGCGACGGTAAAAGTAGTGGAGAACAATACCTCCTCTTCAGCCTATAATATCCTGCGCCAGCTACGATCATTGTACGCCCTACAGACGATCGAAAAGCACGCTGCTTGGTACCTAGAACAAGATTATCTGGCGGCGGTAAAGAGCAAAGCTATCCGTCGGCAAGTAGATCACTTATGTGCCAGTTTGCGCCCGGAGGCTATGGCCTTAGTTGATGCATTTGGGATACCGGAAAGCTTAATTGCCGCGCCTATTGCCCAGCAATCTGTATCTTAGTGGGAGCGCTCGGCCAATACAGCTTGGTCCTTTTGCTTCAACAAAAAGATAGAAAGTGGAAGCCCGTAATTGGAGAACCTACACCTTCGAATTCCTGTCCATTTTTGTGGCGGTAGTTTCTGCCTTTGCCTTAAACAACTGGAATGAAAATCGCCGTGATCATCGGGCTGAGACAAAGATCCTCACCGAAATTCTTCATGGTTTAGAAAAGGATATCGAGGATGTACGCCTCAATGTCTGGGGTCATGAGCAGGGCTTAAATGCTTGTGCTTATTTCCGTCGCGTTGTCCTGACGCAAGAAACCAATGTGGATTCCTTTCAGCATCATTATTTCTACTTCATCCGGGACTTCATCTCCGTGCAGAACACTTCCGGTTATGAGACCCTGAAATCAAGGGGCTTGGAGTTAATCCGGAATGATTCGTTACGGACCAATATTATTTCGCTTTACGAATACGACTACAACACCCTGAAAACGCTAGAAGAGGAATACTACGAACTACAGTTCCAGAAGAACTACTACCAGGAAATGAACCACCTGTTGGCCCCACATCTACAATTCGATGAGCGGGGGAACATCACTGGCCTTGAACTTCCATTGGGTCTTTCCAACGAGGATAAACAGCTTTTCCTAAGCTACCTGTGGAAGATTGGCTTCAACCGCAATTGGGTCTTAGGCTTCTACCAAACGCTAGAAGAGAAAATTATGCAGCTACAGCAAGCCATCAAGGATGAGCTGAAGCGTTCATGATCAGGTAGCATCACTAAAACCGCAGGCGATGCGTTTTAGCCGCTCCACTGGAGGAGAGCTGAACCAGCATAATATTCCCGTAATCCGACTCGTCAAATTTTTCGTGTGCCTCCGTACCATCAATGAGTCCAGTAAGGGTAGGTGTGCTATTACTGTGACCCACCACTACGACCGTCTTTCCGGCGTAGTTAGTCCGTAGCTGTTCAGCAAATTCAGGTAATTTCCGGGCATCATAAGATTGGACATCTAGCGCCTTTTGCTCAGCTAAGGGGGCAGCTGTTTGCTGGGTGCGCTGATAATCGGTACTGAAGATAGCGTCCACCTGCACTGCTTCCAGCATACTGGCCAAGGACTGAGCGCGGGCTTGTCCTGCCTCGGTCAGGGCCGGATCATCACCCTCTTGCTTTTCGGCATGGCGAACTAAGAATATGGTGCCCTGAACAACGGCTTCCTCTTCTACTGGTGCCGGCGGATTAGCGTTTGTACAAGCCCAAGAAAGGTTTATTAGAACGAAAAGAGAAAAAAACATTTTGGTCATGACTCATCGTGTTGATTAAGAGGAAAGATCGGGAATATCGCGCGAATATGGGTCATTAAGCTATCTTTAGGCCGTCATGCTGAAAGATTTGTTAGCAGCGGGTGTTCGCTCACGGATCGCTCCAACTCCCAGCGGCTTTTTACACGCAGGTAATGCAATGAATTTTATTCTTACTTGGGCCATCACCCGAGCAAGTGGTGGTCGGCTACTGCTACGCATTGACGATTTGGATAAAGGCCGCTACCGCCGAGAATACGTAGAAGATATCTTCGCTGGATTGGAATGGTTGGGGCTAGACTACGACGAAGGGCCACGTAGTGTACAGGAATTGGAGGAAAAATGGTCCCAGCACCATCGACTAAATCGCTACCAGAGCCTTATTGACCAACTCCGTGCGGACAAACGCTTATTTGCCTGTATTTGCAGTCGCAAAGAAATTCGTGAACGTTCTAAAGATGGTCGCTATCCTGGCACTTGCCGTGACAAAAATCTTCCGTTCGATGAAGCAGAAACGGCCTGGCGAGTGTACGGTCCTGATCACGGTAGCAGCATCGATTTAGTAGATTGGCAAAAAGGTATTCAAGCACACCCTTTAGCGGAGTTGGATGACTTTGTGGTGCGACAAAAAAATAAGCTTCCAGCCTACCAGATTGCCTCATTGGCCGATGACATTTATTATGGTATCAACCTGATCGTGCGTGGTCAAGATCTCTGGAACTCTAGCCTAAGCCAACAATATTTAGCCCACCTACTCCACCAACAGGACTTTTATAATTGTAATTTCTTTCATCATGCCCTCATCCGAAATCAGGATGGAGTGAAGATGTCAAAAAGTGTAGGTGCTGATGCACTACGCAGCTGGCGAGAAGACGGCCGACCACCCGCCTTTTTATTCCAATTAGC
>JBCBWU010000284.1:0-7559 GCA_039816955.1 Bacteroidota bacterium | reverse complement strand
ACTCACCTGACTCGGGTGGCGGAAGGCAAAGTTCGCCGCGTGGTAACCACCAAAGCTAGGACCAGCTACCGCAACTTTGTGCGTGTGGCTCTTCATCTGCAGCTGCGGTATAAACTCCTCACTCAAGAAGCGATCATACTGAATGTGACGAGCCACTTTGTGCGCCGGGTGGATACTGCGGTTGTACCAGCTCTCTGAGTTGATGCTGTCTGGGCAGTAAATCTGTACCAGGCCTTGCTCCACAAACCAGCGGGCAGATTCCACCAGTTTGAAATCTTTGTTCTCGTAGTAACGTCCCATGGTGGTGGGGAACAATACTACCGGATAACCACGATCACCGAAGACCAACATATCAATATTGTGGCCGAGGTGGTGAGAATAGAATTGCGTAAACTGTTCGTGCACGAGCTTGAAAGTTTAAATAGGAAGTAGGAAATTAGAAATTCAATTAGGCTTGATATTATTTCTGATTTCTACTTTCTAACTTCTAATTTGTCATAATTCGTGTAAAATCGACACAAAGCTACGTACTTTCCGTATACCGCACAAGCTATTTATTTGGTTTGCAAGCACTTACAGAACTCTAATCAGAATTAAAGTAAAAGTGAAAGTGAAAAGTCAATTATTTATTCTGACAAGTAATTTCGGAGCCGCTTAATCTTCTCGAAAAAAGTCGTTTTTTTTGCGTGCAAATTTTTCGAGAAGGGGATTTTAAGGTGAGCTTTGCCTCAACTACTTCTTCAGAAGTGTCAGATTCGCTGGCAAATCTCACAGTACTAGGTACTTAGTAAATTGTACTTGGTATAAGATGGAACAGGAACAATCAAATCCAAGTACCATATACTAAGTACTATGTACCGTATGCTTCAAGCAATAAAGATGCCGAGTACTCATCGATTAAATCCAAAGTTCACCTTGACTATAACCGAACAATGATTCTGCGTCAAATACTTAAGCTGTTTCAGAAGGCTGCGGGTAAGCCCCCTTATAACCTGGTAGAGCACCTGCTCCCCAGCAAGCATCTAAAGCGGGATATTCTAGTGGACGTCTACCGGCCAGCCAGTATTGGCCCCAACCTACAGCTCTTCGTTTTCTTTGATGGTCAGGATGTACGTACGATGGAAGTGGGGCGTTTGCAGCGCCAGCTACTTAAAGAAGGCTATCCTCCAATAATGGTAGTAGGCATCCACGCCAATGAGCGACGCATGCAGGAGTACGGCACCATTTCTCAACCCGATTACGCTAAACGGGGCAAGAAAGCCGCCGCTACCGCTGACTTTGTGATTCAGGGGCTCCTCCCCTACCTCAGCCAGCAATACAACATAGACCTCAAGCCAGCAACCTCCCATATCGCCGGCTTTTCCCTCAGCGGGCTTTTGGCTTTTGATCTGGCCTGGCATTATCCGCAGCACTTTGGTACTGCTGGCATCTTCTCGGGTTCTCTCTGGTGGCGTTCGGAACCTTTTGATGAAGAAAATCCAGATGCGAATCGGATTGTGCATACGCAGGTCGCTGCGGCCGAAGAATTACCTCCGGTACGCTACTGGTTTCAAGCCGGCACCGAAGACGAAACTTCCGACCGAAATGGGAATGGCGTGATTGATGCGATTGATGATACGGTGCAGTTGGTTGAACTATTGAAAGAGAAGGGGCAGGCGGAGGAGGATGTGCAGTACCTGGAGGTGGAAGGGGGGCGGCATGAGCCGGGGACTTGGGCTGGGGTGTTGGGGAGTTTTGTGAGGTGGAGTATAGAGGTAGACAGTAAAAAGTAGTCAGTAGACAGTAAAAAGTAAAGATGATCTAATTACGCTAAAGCCCGAGGCTTGAGGCTATGGTCTTCGATGGACGAAGAAAGTGTAAGTATGGGACTTGGATTATAGGGTGTTGGAGAATTTTGCAAGTGATTAATAAAGGGAAAATTCGATCTCAAAGAGATGGAAATCCCCAAATAACGTAGGCTAAGTTTAATATTTGCAAGATCTACTCATTTTCACTTGCTTCAACCTCCGTAAGAATTTCTGATATATCCTTTGAGGCCATCTCCAATAACTCTGGTGGAAACTTGGAAGGATCAAATGGTGGCAGTTCTGGTATTGGAGCTCCCAACTGTTGTAAAAGCCCTTCCGCCTTTTTTAGGCCCCAATGATAAGCGTAGGGAGGCCCGTCACACCAGGCTTTTTCGTAAGCTTCGGTCGCTGCGGAGATAGCTGCTTGACAATTACCACAATCTATTTCAATCTGGGCTAGGATATTCAAGGCATCAGCGTGGAGGAGGCGATAGGGGCCTTGTTCCAAGGGTGATTTTATCTCTTCGAGCCTTTCTCTAGCAAGTTCGATTTCGTTTTCACAACGATGTAGTTCAGTTAAGTCAAGCAGAATTTCTATTTCTTCTTCCAATAATTGTACCGCTTTTACTCGAACAAGTGCATAATTAAGGCGCTCTTTGCTAGTATCAAAGTCGTTTAATTGCAAAGCAGCTCTGCCTTGAAACCGAGCTGCTTTGATAAGATCTAATTCATACCTCAATACTTGGGCCAACTGCCAGGCCTTATCTGCTAACTCCTTTGCTGACTGATAATCAGCTCTTAAAATGGAAAGCCGGGAATACGTACTACTAATTCCCCCTCTCCCTTGTGGCCAATTTTGCTCAATGGTACTATTTAACAGATAATTTATACCAACTTCAGCTCTCTCGATATTCCCCAACATCATTAATGTCTTAGAGTGGATATTGAGATTAAGGAATAATCCATAATCTTCTTCTATTTTTTCACTCACAAGCAACCCCTCCATTGAAGTAGATATAGCCCTAAAAACCTGACCTGTCAACAGATAAGGTTCAGCTAAATTGCTCATCCCTACCGCCTGGTTTCTTTGATACTCATTACTCTTATCAATTTCTAATGCTCGCTCAAGATTAGATATGCTCATCATCAAATTACCCGTGTCTGTATAAGCTATTCCTAATCTATTAATAACATGCCCTTGAGCACTCTTATTCTTCAGTATTGGCAACTCTTCTGAATCTTCTTTAAATAGCCTTTTAAGAAGTCTTATGCTTAAATCGTGCGCAGCAAATCGATAAAGTGTTGCCTCATTCAGTCGATTTTTGAAAACAACAAATGCAGACTCATAATCTCCTAACTCAATCAAAAAATCGTATAATTCAATTGCCGGTTTAAGTTCATCTAAATTTTCAATTTCAGAAGAATCTTCTTTGTATGGCATAGCGGCAAAGTGATCTACTAAAGAATCATAGATGTTTTCTTTATATTTAGACTCTAGGCTACTCCATACGCAACCTCTCACTATAGGGTGAAGATCATAGCGATTTGACCTCCTGTCCCAACCAATTAATCCACGATCTTCTAACGTTATCAGAGTAGTATCTAATTCTCTCAAATCTATGAACAGGAAGTGCTTTTCAATGATTTTTTCTGATCGAAAGCGCAACTCACGAAACCTATATAGCAAGCTCTGCCACAAGTTTAATTCACCCCTATCTAGCTCCTGCCTTAAAAATAAGTACCGAATAGTTCTAATACCAATCGGCATCTTAAACCCAGCAATAAAATGCAAAACTTCTAACTCCTGCTGACTTAAATCTTGCATAGAATAGGCTAATACATGCGACTGCCCCTCTTTAATTTCTAGATTATAAGGGTTGAAGTCGGGATTGGCTTTTTGCCAGGCATCAAAATCGCCTGGTGCTTCACGAAACTCCGCAACTCTACTGGCCAAGATTTGAATGAGCAAAGGGTGTTTTCCAAAACTTTGAAAGAGCGGCAACATTGTCTCCCTAGACCCTCTGGCGCCATAGGCTCGCCATAGATCTAAAGCATCTTGGTCCTTTAAACCCGTCAAAAAGTGAGCGTTGCAATGAGCTATCGGCTCACTACTAGGCAGCTGCAACTCGGATGGGTACAAGCGGGTGCTAATTAATATCTTGGATGCAGCAACCCGGGCTAATCGCAGTAAAAACTGTCCTGCTCTTCTATCCGCTGTCATGCGCAGGCGATGCCTGCCTACAAAGGTTTCACCGCTGTCTTTTTGTACTCCTCCTATCACTCCTGCGACTTGATTAGCTGTTTGCTCATCTATCGTATCCTCATTATTGATATAGGCGGCATCCTGTCGAGCATAAGCGACCAAAATACGTTCCAGACCATCCAGGACGATTAAATATGGAGAGTCATCTAAGGCCTTTATCAGAGCATCCATCCTGACGGAGAGAGGAAGCTCTCGGCAGTATTCGAGAGATTGGTCACTCACATAACTTAGAGTATTGGTCACAAAATTCTCGAAAGAAGCATTTGTCTCATAAAAACTCCACCAAACCCGACCCGCCCATTCTTTTTCTTGCGGTGCAATATCGTTAAACCAAGTCCAGGTCAGAGCAGACTTACCCATACCACCAATGGCCACTACACTCAGAATAGCGATGTCCTTAAACTCTGCTTGTGTTATCCAATTGGTGAGCATTTCTAGCTCTTCCTTTCTACCAATCAGGCCTTTAATTTTTAACAGACTGTAAGGGTGAGCAATATATGGCTCTGGTTTTTGAGGTCTAAAACTTACCGGATGGATGTCGTCCGCTAATACCTGCTTTTGATTCTTCTTATCCTTAAAATGCCACCAACTTTTCTTTTTCGCCCGCAGCGATTCCAAACTCTGAATTACTTTCCCTCGAAGGTCTTCCCGATTTACAAAAGTTTCTATTACCCGTTCTTTCTTCAGCCTTTCCTTTAAGCGGAGGAGGTTATCATAAGCAACGCCGTGATCATAATCCACCGGTAAGACTGGAACAGAATCATCCATGATGAAAATTAGCCTCGGAATTTTTCGCTCTACAGCTCTGCGGTACTCCATTTCCGTAATAGAAATCTGATGCCCCTTGGGTACGTAACCATAACGGTGAGCGAAAATACCAATGTAGACATCCGCCTCATCCACCAGTTTGAGAGATGCTTGAATAGCATCAGCATCCATAGCAGGAAGCTGCTCCATCATATTTGGAAAAGCATTCACCCGCAGGCAGGCATCCATTACATACTGACGGTATTCGGGTAAATCTCGTACTGTACTACTGACTACAACAATTGACTTTTCACTCATTTGACATAGGGTTTACAGGGTATTGGTGCAAACCAAACCAGGCGTGGGCCGATAAAGAGTACGGCATCTCCTTGCTCTAGCGCGTCTATGATGTCTTCGTAATCGAACATTTATGGGTTGTTGGCGGTAGAAGGTGAAATTTACAGAAAAACCCGCAGAATGCGGGGGTGATTTTAACTTTGGCTTAGTGAGGGATTGGCTTCAATTAGGGAAACATAGGAGGAGGATTTGGTTCTATAGCAGGTACTGATATTTAGCTTTTGATATATTTTCTTCTCTTTGGTCTTGTTCTTTTGGCATTGGCCCAAAAGAACCAAAAGCCCTAGGCCTCGTAGAGGCAGCAAGACTTGCTCAAACAAGTGTGAAAATAGGACGTACAGTATTTTACGTTAAACATCGGAGCAGGTAAAGGCCCTACTTCCGTGAAGGCAGCCAACTGTTTGGGTATTTCTTAACAATGATGGTAACCCTTTGGGATAGTTACTATGAAAAACATTCGTGTTCCAAGGCTACCTTCAAAGCCCTCTGACGATAAATGTCAGGACGGGCGTTTAACGGGCCTTTACTCTTGGGGCTGCTAATACGAGGCCGGTGATACTCCAAGTAAAGATTCAAGCTTAACGATCAAGTAAATAAGGATTGTTAAAACATTAAGCGAATCTGTTAGGCGGGTGGCCCGCCCCACTTTTGTTTGACTGGAAGGAGTTTCAGTGGGGCTAGCGTTTTGCCTACTTCCTGCCTGCCCGGCAAGCCTAGTCATGGCAGGCAGGTTTGGCGATGCAAAAGTAGGAGCCCAGCCGGCTTGAGGCGAGGATAAAGTATAATTCACCGCTGATTTGCAAGCAACAAATCCTGTCTAGGATGGAGCTCTGCACTATTCCGTGCATTGCCCCGCTAGGGAACAAAAAACCAAACATCCGCCCTCGGACAACAAAACCCTCCCCAAACCTGTACATTTGAAAACACCTTCAACAATCCGTAAAATCAAACCCCATGAATCTACTATTGACACACAAATACAAAGGTGTAAGAATCAACAGTTACGGCCATTGATGTACAGACGCATCGCAATGCGTCTCTTCGGCAGGATATTTACACGCAATCATTTTTTCACAGAAGAACACAAAGCAAATGGCCAGCACCAAAGTCTCCTTCACCAATAAAAATGGGTACGAATTATCCGCTCGCTTAGAGTTGCCGGTGAATCAACATCCGCATTCCTACGCGCTTTTTGCGCACTGCTTCACTTGTAATAAGAACCTCACTGCGGTGCGGAACATCAGCCGGGCATTGAACCAAAGCGGAGTGGCAGTCCTGCGCTTTGATTTTACTGGTTTAGGCGAAAGCGAGGGCGAATTTGCGGATACCAACTTCACCTCCAACGTAGAGGACCTGAAGGCTGCGGGCGCTTTCCTGGCGGAGCATTACCAGGCCCCCGCCCTATTAGTGGGTCATTCACTGGGTGGAGCGGCAGTAATACACGTGGCAGATCGCTTACCCTCCGTAAAAGCCATTGCTACCATTGGTGCACCACATGACCCAGCGCACGTAAGCCATCTTTTTGGTGAGCTGGAAACAGCCATCAGCACGGAGGGAGAAGCGGAAGTGAATATTGGCGGACGGCCATTTAAGGTAAAGAAGCAATTCTTAGAAGATATTGCGGAACACAGTCAGGAGAATAAAATTCAAAACCTGAATCGGGCGCTGCTCATTTTGCATTCCCCACAGGACCGTACCGTGGCCATTGAAAATGCCGCTAAGATCTATCACGAGGCCCGCCACCCCAAGAGTTTTGTCACCTTGGACGGAGCGGATCACCTGATGAGCAATAAACACGACTCGCGCTACGCCGGACAGCTGATTGCCAGCTGGGCAGAACGCTACCTAGACCTACCGGAAAAGGAAGAGCTGCGCAGTGACCGCGACGTAGTCGTACGCCTGGGCAACGAAGACTTCACCTCCGAAGTAATGGTACGCCACCATGATCTCACCGCCGATGAACCCGCTAGCATTGGTGGTAACGATTTTGGTCCTACCCCCTATGAACTCCTCTCCGCTAGCCTGGGTGCCTGTACAGCTATGACGCTACAAATGTACGCTCGCCGCAAAAAGTGGGACCTCAAAGAAGTAAGGGTCCATCTGAACCACCGCAAAGACTACGCTACCGATATGGCCGACGTAGAACAACCCAGCAGCAAGATTGATCACTTTGATCGCGTGCTGGAAATCGATGGTGATCTAGATGAGACGCAGCTGGCCCGCCTAGTGGAAATTGCAGATAAGTGTCCTGTCCATCGGACGTTACATGGAGATGTGATCGTTAACACAGTGCTCAAATAGGAAGTTAGAAATAGGAGGTAAGAAGTAAAAAATCGGAATTGGGAAGTGGGAAATCGGAAGTAAATACACCCTGCATGTCGCAGAACTGGCCGAAGATGGTGGCT
>JBCBWU010000283.1:0-7653 GCA_039816955.1 Bacteroidota bacterium | reverse complement strand
GTTGCTGTTGTAGCGAACAAGGTTTCCACCCTGGTATTCGGCAAATATGATATTCTCCCTTTCTGGATGGCGGAAGGCATAGAATCCGTCGCCACCGTAGACATTGGTCCAATCGTTATTACCAATACCTCCAGCTTTGCGAGATGGGCCCACCCAGGATCCATTATCCTGTAGACCACCGTAAACGTTAAACGGAATAGCATTGTCTACACTCACGTGGTAGAACTGCGAAACGGGCAGATTCATCCACATCTTTGTCGTACGGCCGTGGTCGATACTTTCGTAAATACCACCGTCGGTAGCAATGAGCAAGTGCTTGGTGTTGCTAGGATCAATCCAAATATCGTGGATGTCGGAGTGGACGCTGTTGCCCGCTGAACGGAATATCTTACCCCGATCCTCACTAATGATGGCGTTCAATCCACACTTCATAACGATGCTATCGTTGGTGGGGTCAACCGTTAGGTTACTAAAGTAAAATGGGCGTACCGTAGTATTGAAATCATTACTCACCTTTTCCCAGTTGGCACCAGCATCTGTACTCAGGTAGAGGCCTTTCTTATCCTGGCTTTTACACTCTACAGAAAGGTAAACTACATCTGGGTTGCTATGCGCTACGCCAATGGCCATGCGGCCTAATTTTTCGTCGGGAAGACCATTTTGAATCTTCTCCCAGTCTTTTCCGCCGTTGGTACTTTTGTATACTCCGCTACCACCAGTAAAGCCAGAGTCAAAGGTCCAGGGCAGGCGCCGGAAACTCCACATTACAGCATAGACTACCTCTGGATTGCGTGGATCAAAGTCAAGGTCAGTAGCTCCGGTATTTTCGTCTATGTAGAGGATTTTCTCCCAGGTCTGACCACCATCGGTAGTCTTGAATACACCTCTTTCTTCGTTGGCGTCCCAAAGATGACCCAATGCGGCAACGTATACGGTGTTGGGATCATCTGGGTGAACTACGATGTCAGAGATACGCTCTGAGTCTTCCAGTCCGATATTACTCCAGCTGGATCCTCCGTTGGTACTCTTGTACATGCCGGTTCCTACGGAAACACTGTTGCGGGGCCAAGGCTCACCTGTGCCTACGTATACAGTTTCTGGTTCACTAGGGGCAATGGCAACTTTACCAATGGATTGGGTATGGTCATCAAAGACGGGGCGCAATACGGTACCGCCAGTTACGGTTTTCCAAACGCCACCTCCGGCTGCGCCTACGTAGATAATGGTTGGGTCTTTTGGGTGCACGGCTAAACTGCTAACCCGTCCGCTCATTACAGCGGGGCCAATCTTGCGCGCTCGTAATCCGTTCAAAAGGCTACCATCGGTAGTGACGCCAGTATTAGTATCAGTCTGACTTTGTGCGCTTGTTGGACCAATACTTAATATGGTTAGCAAGAGAACGGATATGGTTTGTAGGATAATTCTCATTTTGAAGGATGTTGTGGTGTAGATAGCTCTCACGCTGGAAAGCCTATGCTTATGACACTACTGGCTCTGACAGATAAGCTGCAGAGCCAGTAGTAAGTTTTTCATTTAGAAGTAGGGTTTTATCGGAGTTTATTCCTTGTCCTCGTCGGCTTTAGGGTAAGCAAAGGTTTCATCGTCAACATCAACATTGAGTTCCACCTTGGTTACCGTAAGCGCAAACTGAGTAGCGCCGTTCATCTTAGATTCAATGAACTTAGGTATCATTAAACCGTCTACCTCTTCGTAGTCGCTGAGGTAAGTTTCTACGGCTTGGCCAGCCATCTGGCCCGTGCTGATGACCGTTTTCTGCATGATAGGAATCATGTATTCTGGGTCAAAGTAGTGGAACTCTTCGGTACCGTCTTCTTTAGTTAACTTTACCTCGTGGCACACGACGCCATCTACTTCTACGTCACCCACGTACTCGAGTTCGTGTCCCTTTTCTGCGTAGTCGATGAAGTCACTTTCAAAGGTTTCCTTCGTAAAGTCCTCCGACATTTCGTCTGGCATAGGTTGGGCATCGGTTGCTCCCATGAATGGGTTGATCCACCAAGCGGTCTCGCCATCGTAGGCTTGTACCATTTGCTGGCCCGAGATATTGATTTCCATGCGCTGCTTATTAGGCGGTGCCTGGATCATAACTCCTGGGAATTCCATTCCCCCCTGCGACATTTTAGCTTCCATACGCATACTGGTGAGTGCCTTCCAGTTATCTGCCCCGCCAATATTTTCTAGGTAAACGTCAACGATTTCGTCAACACTGATATCTGTAGACTTATCTTGGGCGTGACCAATTAGAAAACCGAGGGTCATTGCGCACAGCAAAAAAATGTGTTTCATTCTATTTGAGATTTTTACGAAAATGATTGTGTTTCAAGACTGCGTGTCAAGTAATGCGCCGTTTTTAAATTACGGTTCACGCTATATTAGTAGTAGCAGTCTCTGAATTATTACAGTTGAAAGTTGCGTAAAGTGCGAGAACGAACGAAAAAAATTCGATAAACGAAACAGCTGGCATGATGAATAGGCTAGTCGAAGTGCAGTAAGCCACACTGGAAAAACTTTGCCGACCTGGCCAGTAAGACCATTCGTTCATTGTTGTAGTCAGATTGCCGGGGGATAAATGCTTTTCGGTCTGTAGCATCGCTCGTAAATAAGGACTCCTGGTAGATTATCTCACCTTCTCCATCAATTACCGTAAGGTCAGTGAAGAGTGCACCACCGCCTTTACCTCTAATGGCCTTTCGCTCGCGCCGATTTTTTTGATCATTGTACACAATGAAAAGTTGATCATCAACCACAGCTGTAGCAAAGGAAGTCGTCATAGGAGTGGAGGAGCTAAACTCTTTGTCAATTTTTTGCATATCGACTAATTCGCCTTCCGGGCTAAAAATAACGATCACAAGTTCATTCGTATGAAATATATACCTGGTCCGGTTTGTACCTATAGTACCGGCAGTGTTATCTATGACGGTAGTGATAAAGGTTTCTTCGGCCACAAATCCCAGTTTGCCATCGTTAAACCGCACAAACGACCTAATTACAAAATCGTTGTCCAGGCCCTGATCGCGTTTGTTTGCTCGATTGCTAACCAGATTTTCTAGGAAGGCACTGCTAAACTCGGAGGTGTTGGTACTGCTGATCTCGAAGTCCTCATCAATTTCCACTAGAAATGCCCCTTTTAGGTTACTTCTGCGGTCAGAGTCGGTATACATCCCGGCTACTACTACTGGTTCATCTGGTACATTGGATACGTACAGGCCAGTATACTGTGGTGCTGTATTGCTGGGGAGGTCAATATCAAGTTGCGCCACTTCACCGTCCGCCGTAAACTTGAATAACTCATAACGGTAGGGTGGAAGCCCGGCAGCTTGTCGGCGCTCCGAGCCTCGTATTCTAATTTTGACGAGTAAATACACCTCTCCTGTATTGCTGATAACAGAGCGTGTGATTTGGGCATCAAGCTCGTTGTAGGGCAGACTGTAAGTTTTGTTCCAGAGGGGGTTGAAACCGGCGTCAAAGACACTTAGGCTTACCGTTTCTGGTTCGTTTCGCTCGCGATCGACATTTATATTTGTAAAGACAACTCTGGATTGATCAGGGCTGGTTACTAGTGGTTCGAAAATGTCGGTATTGGTTGGATTTGGGTTGCCACCCAGGAACTGATTGGCGCTTCTTTGCCGCATGGGCTGAGCGGCGATTTGTAGCAGACCTTCAAAGGATTGATTGTTAAAGTAACTAAGATAGGTTTTCAACTCTTTAGCGCGGCGATCATACTGGCGCAGCACGGCGAAATTACCTCTTTGGGTACGGACGAATTCATTGAGGAACATCTCGTCCCGGCCGGTGTTAAAGTCCACCTGTTTCGTATCTATTAGCCGGTGATCCCAATTATAGCTGAATAGGGTAGTCTCCTTTCTGGTGTACAGGAGCATATGGTAAGCATCATCTGTAATGCCAGCCAAGAAGAAATTACTGAAGATCCCTCCGGAACGACGGTACTCACCTCCCCAGTCTACCCTATAGGACTGTGCGGTCAAGGTACTGACAAAAAGAAGGGTGAGGAGCGTGGCAGAAAAGTTTTTCATGATGTGGTGGATTGGATTGAAATTGATCAGAGATGGATTTGTTGCGTTGTAGTATCCGATTGCTGTGGTGGAGCCACCTCGAGAGCTTACAGCACTAGATCTACACCAAAACTACAAAACCCCCGCTACAAATCTTGCAGCGAGGGCTTCGGTATTCTTAAGTTAAGCTAGTGCTTACTTTTCTTCTGGTTCACGGCCACCATCCAGGTGATCCTGGTAGGCAACTAGTTCTTCCCACTTGCCATCAGCAGCCAAACGTGCTTGCTTGGCCCAGGTAGTAGGCTGGTGCATGCGGTAACGTGGTCCCGCTTCATCCAGAATCTGCTGTACTTTCTCGGTTGGAGCATTAGCCAGGTCTTCCCAGGTCATGATGCCACCTGCGTGTAGCAAGCCTTCAATCTTAGGACCTACACCTTCCACCATCTTTAGGTCATCCTGCTTGATCGACTTACCGTTAGGTAACTTGATTTTCGCAGCGGCTTTTGGCTTAGCTGCTGGAGCTTCCTCCGCAATCTTCTGTGGCTCTGCTGGCGCCGCTGCTTCCTCCACTACTGGAGTTTCTTCAACAACTGGTGCTTCTTCCAGTACGGCTACTTCTTCTACTGCTGGCGCAGCAGGAGCCTCCTGCTTAGGAGCCTTAGCCTTCTTAGTAGGTGCTGGTGGAGCAACTGCTACTTCACCGGCAGGAATGATGTTTACGAATGTGCGGTTAGAACGACGGCGACGGTACTCTACCGTTCCTTCTACTTTGGCGTGCAAAGTGAAGTCTTTGCCCATGTATACGTTCTCACCTGGGTGGTACTTGGTACCGCGCTGGCGAACGATGATGTTACCGGCTTTTGCCAACTGACCACCGAAGAGTTTTACGCCCAAGCGTTTACTTAAACTATCGCGGCCGTTGTCAGTACTACCTACACCTTTTTTGTGTGCCATTGTTTACAGATTTTGTAGTTAACAATTGAACACCGACTTAGCCGGCGATGCTATCAATCTTGATTTTAGTAAAATGCTGGCGGTGACCATTCTTCACGCGGTAACCTTTACGGCGCTTCTTCTTGAATACGATCACTTTCTCACCCTTCTGATGGCCTAACACCGTAGCATTTACTGAGGCGTTCAGAACCGGCGTGCCTACTTGGGTATTACCTTCCTTGTTGATCAGCAAAACCTGATCGAAAGATAGGCTGTCTCCCTCGCTTGCTTCTAGCTGGTGGACGAAGATCTCCTGACCCTCCTCAACTTTGAACTGCTGACCAGCTATAGTTACGATTGCGAACATTGGTATATGTTTAATGAATTGAATTTCTTTAACGGCGGGCAAAGATACGCTTTAATCGCGTATTCGGCAAAGAAGAATGCAAAATATTACTGAGAATCAGTCAGCTGCCGCAAACGGTCGAAAAGTCGGTTGAGTAAGCTGCGTTTTTCGGCAAGAATTGTGGCCTGCGCCAGCATTTGCTGGCGAAATTGTAAGGTTTTGCCGTGGGTGGTGGTTAGGCCTTCCGGAAAATGCAGAACAATACGGTACCCCTCCCCAATACTTTGCGGCGCCGCAGCAATAGATTGAATCTCCACTTTTATCTTACCATAACGCTCTGATGGGTACGCAAGCACCTCCAGATAGGCCTCCGAGGCAGCGTTGATATCTCCACTGCCCAGGTCTGGTAAAAGCCCTTCGGCCTGATAGCTCAAGGAGTCATGTTGCGGAATGATTCCCAGCGGCATTTGCTGACTGGCAAGTGGGACTCCTGTACTCAACGGTTCGAAAAATACCACTTGGCCCCGCTGGCTGGCTCGTAGCAGGTGTTGATCTTCCCAGTCGTAGAACTCTTGTTGCAGACTCCGTACTTGTGCTTTCCAAGTGAGCCATAGATTCAGTAGCTCATCATCCGTCTCCGCTCGTAAACGGGTTTTTTGCTCTTGCAGACTAGCCTCCCGGCTTCGGGCTTGGGACAGGCGATTTCGCTGCTCTTCAATCCGGCGCTGCACATCCAATAAACGAGTAGCAGATTGGTCCACCTCAATTTGGCTGGCCGATTCGCGTCTCAGTAACTCCTCATATTGCTGCAAATTGCGTTCCGCGATCGCCAATTCCAGCCGCAAAGTCTCCATCTGGTCATCAAGATTTTTGCGCAGGATATCGGTCTCTGCTATTTGCTGGTCCAGATAGCCCATGCGTTGCAACACCGGTTGGCGTCTTAGCTTCTCTTGCAATTCGGCGGTGTAGTTGAGCAATTGCGTATAGGTGAAAGAAAGCTTATCCAGGCGGAGGGGTTCTCGCAGCTTCAGCGCCGCCACCGCTAACGGATTGTCAATCTGCTGTAGTACTTCGAGTGTACTATCTAGATACTGGAGCTCTGGCCAGCGGGCTGCACTTGCCAAAATCATCAGCACCTGCCCTTCCTGCACTTGTTCCCCATCCGCTACCAGTACTTGTTCCACTTGCCCAGCGTACTGTACTACCATCGGTAAGGGCGGTGGACTACTCGTAACGCTCACCTGAAACTCCAACTTATCAGGATACTGGATAAAGGCTGCTAAACCCAAAATGAGTAAGATGAAGATGACAACAATAGCGGTCCCCCAGTAGAGCATCCAGCCAGCGGGCTTTTCGAAAATCTCCAGGTTTTCCTCAGAAGGGGGAACTAGGTGAGGCATAGGGCGCGTGTAATTTAAGAGGTAAATTACGGATTTTGAAGTTGAGACTAGGGGTTCGATTAGAATTAGAATGGGAATTAGGGTCAGAAGCGGGAGCGTTAGTTAAGGTACCAGCGACAATTAATTCTAACTCTAATTCTAATTTTTACTCTAATTCTCACTCGCCCTTAGGCAAATCAGCATAAGTCAATTCATGAGTAAGGATAAACTTCCCTTGCCCAAAATGGTCGTCAATGTGCTGATTGCCTACATCCATAATCATCTCTTTGGCAGCTTGCGTGATTTCGCTGGCGTTGTCTTCCGCGAAGGCTAAGAAATGACTGTCAAAATCCTCGGCAATGAAGCTGGCATAGTCCGCGCGAACGCCACTAGCGATTGGGCGATCTGGTGGTATGATGACGTAGTGTTGAAACATGAAGGGGATCAGTTCAGTAAACACATTTTCCATTTCGTCAATGGTGAGTCCTGCATTCTTTGCCTTCATATAGACCTCCCACAGTTGTTCCATTCGGTCGCCAATGGTCAGCACCGATTGCTGGAAAAGTACCTTGTCGTAGCGGATATTGGTGGGGTAGTAATAAAATTTGCTATCACCCGTCAGACGAACAAACTCCATCACATCACTTAGATCCAGTGGTTTGCCGTTAATATTCAGCCTTAGATTCGGTAACTGCATCAACACATAGATATCGTCAATCTTTTTTCCCTGGTAAGGCATATTTTCTAAGGTGACAATCAGATCAATCGCTCCGTCAATTTCGTAACCAAACTTCGTTTTGAGAACAACCAGACGTTCTAGCAAGTCGTTCATCAAGAATTCCGGGCTGCGGAGCAAGCGGCCGGCCAGATGATTGTTTGCCAGATATGGTTTTATGGCACGGTAGGGAGCCTTTGATCCTTTCTTGGATTGGCTCTGGCGAATCCCCGTTCGCAGATTTTT
>JBCBWU010000282.1:0-7690 GCA_039816955.1 Bacteroidota bacterium | reverse complement strand
AGTTCCTTGTTTTTGAGTGTATTTCGGATCATAAGCTTCATTTTTTTTGTATAGGGTATAGATGAGAACTACTCTACCCTACTAAAAAGTTAGCGGGGTAAAAAAATCAAGAGGAAGCGTCATATTTGGGTTAGCAGACTCAAAACGACGACCTCCTCATGAAGCAATATTGCTGTGCCGAAGTTACGGCTATTCTTGATATGCTGCCCATTGTAAAGAATCTGGCGCGTAAGAAATTCATTGTCCTGTTTGTGTTTGCGATGATCAAGACACGAGCTGTACAATTCTGCGAGATTGCTCAAGCCCTCAATGATGAAGTGAAAGCTTCGTCGAATGAGACGCGGATTCAGGATTTCTTTCGAGAGGTTGAACTGAACTATGAGCAACTGGCCATTCTTTTGGCGATGTTCTTACCCAAAAGAGGAAAGGTGACTTTGTGCATTGATCGTACGGAGTGGGATTTTGGTAAATGCCAGGTTAACATCCTGATGATTATTGTACGCTGCAGACAGATCAGTATTCCACTCCACTTCGAGTTATTGGACAACAATAGTGGTAATTCTAATACGGACGACCGCATTGACTTGCTACGTAAGTGCATCGGCTTGTTGGGTAAACGTATCGGATTATTCCTGGCAGACCGCGAGTTCATTGGGCACCGCTGGTTGAAATTCCTCAAGAATCAGGGTATTCACTTTTGCGTGCGAGTGCCTAAGCACCATAAAATCACTCGTTATGTCGGTTTGGAGGAACAAACACAGAGCGTGGAACAATTGCTTGGTAAGAGCAATAGCCTTCATCTGAGTGCTTGTCAAGTGGATGGAGTGTGGGCCAATGTATATGCCAAGCAATTGAGTGATGGCGACTTATTGTTCTTGTTGGGTACACCAAAGACGCATCTGCTCAACCAGCTTTATAAAAAGCGTTGGCGTATTGAATGCTTTTTTCAAAACATCAAGTTGCGAGGCTTCAATCTGGAAGCTACCCATTTGCGTGATTTGGAAAAGATCAAGAAATTAGTGGCTTTGGTCAGTATCGCCTATGCCATTGTGGCCAACGTCGGCTTACATACCTGTCTCAAAGGAGAGGGTATCCCCATAAAAAACCACGGCTATAAAGCCAATAGCTTCTCCCGTAAGGGAATCGACATCATCCGAGAAGGACTTCGACGAGAATGGAAACACAACTTCCAAATTTTCCTCGATTGGGTGATACGATTCCTGCGCTGGTTACAGCTCAACCCTAATAATTTACCCCTGCCCGAATTTTAGTAGGGTAGAGTAGAAACTCCCTAACTACCCTTCCGGAAAACTTCGGACAATTGCAACGCTTAGAGGAGCTATATCTCGGCAGTAATTTATTGAGTAGGCTACCGGAAAACTTCGGACAGCTACAGGAATTACACTCACTAGAACTGGGTAGTAATTCGTTGAGTAATTTACCACAGAGCTTTGAGCAGCTGTATAATTTAAGTACGTTAGATTTATCATATAACTCACTGAGTAGTCTGCCAGAAGGCATTACTCAACTCCAAAAATTAAGCACCCTGAACCTAAGCAGTAATGCTTTAACCACCTTACCAGAGTATTTTGGACAACTCCAAAGCTTAAGCAAGCTGGTCCTGCATGATAACGAATTAAAGAGGCTACCGGAAAGTATTATGCAGCTACAGCATTTAAACTGGTTGGGAGTAGACAAAAACTCGTTAAGTATTCTACCGGAAGGCATGACACAATTGCAGAACCTGCAGAAACTATACTTAGCTGGCAATTCACTGAGTCATTTACCAGAGGATTTTGGGCAGCTCTTGAACTTAGCAACATTAGATCTCCGTAACAACTCACTAAGCAATTTACCTGAAAACCTTGGACAACTACAACGCTTGCGTTTATTAGACTTACGAAACAACTCGCTAGAAAGCCTACCAGAGAATATGATTGAACTGGCGGAACTAGAAGAACTATATTTAAGTGGAAATCCAATTGACACTATCCCCGTTTCCCTTATCCAGGAAGAGATAGTTCCACTTGAAACCGTTACAGAATTTCTCATAGGGGCAATAAAAAGAGGCGATGAGGTAAGTATTCGGCAACTAAGTCAGAATTACTCCGAACTATATGATTTATCGCTAAGAGAGACAGCTGACCTAACTCGTCTTTTGCTGCAGGCAGGGGAATATGCAGGAGCACAATGGGCGGGAACTTCTTACCTGGAAGCTGGCGGAGAAGAACTAGAGGTTCGCTCCGATCTAGCGCTGGCGTACATGCTTTCCAATCAAGAAGCAAAAGCGATTGCCACGTATCAGAATCATCTAACGGCCATCGATTGGCAAGGCAAAACAGGCCGAGACATTTTCCTCGAGAATTTCTATGATTATGCCTGGATGGATGAAAATCTAGATGAGGATATGCAGGATCGGGTGCATGAGTTTTTGTTAAAGAAGTAAATTCGAACTGGGTCAGTAGATTCGCTGGAATTACTGTAAACTACAAACCTGTGATACCCATACATTTCATACTTCCATCGATGCTTTGCGTTTTATGCTAACAACATAAAGCTAGAGGAATACCCCTTACAGCCAAAACAACTGAGGCACATTGCGCAGGGTACCCAATTACGGCCGAGGGTTAACTAACTTAACCTCAAACCTACGCCTGACCACCATTTCCTATTTCTAACTTACTTATCTCCGCCCTCCGATTTCCCACTTCCGACCTCGCCTACGCTTCCTGCGCGGCCTTAAACACCCCACTCGTCTCCCAATCCCGGAAATCTACTGGCGTAACGGCGGAAACACCTTGCTCGGCCATGTGTACCCCGTAAATGGTATCCACTGCGGCCATGGTGAGTTTGTTGTGGGTCACAATGATGAACTGCGACTCCTCGGAGAATTTCTTAATGATGCGGTTAAACTTGTTGATGTTCGCATCGTCCAGCGGAGCATCTACCTCGTCGAAGATACAGAAGGGAGCCGGCTTAAGGAGATAGAGGGCGAACAGCAAGGCGGTGGCCGTCAGCGTCTTTTCCCCACCCGATAGCTGGCTGATCGACTGCGGGCGCTTACCCTTGGGCTTGGCCACGATTTCGATCTTCGATTCTAGCGGATTTTCGGGTTCCAGTAGAATCAAATCACAGTTATCATCCTCAGTGAAGAGGCTACGGAACACGTCGATGAAGTAGATCCGGGCCTTATCGAAGGCATCCAGGAATTGCACCGTGGCGGTTTCCTCAATTTCCTTGATGGTTTGGATCAGGGATTCCTTGGCAGCCAGGATATCATCACGCTGAGTGGAAATGGTATCGTGGCGCTCCTTCATTTCATCGTAAGCCTCTACAGCCATCGGATTGATCTCGCCGTAGTTATCGATGCGGCTCTTCATGCGCTCGACTTTCATTTCCAGTTCGGTGGGGTCCATTTTTTCCACCTTGGCGTCTACTTCACGCTCCGCATTGATGAATTCATTGACGTCAATAGAGAACTCAATACGCAGGCGCTGAGCTACCGTGCTAATGTCAAACTTGACACTACTGAACTTATCTTTCAGCTGATTAATGAGCACCTGGGCATCTTGCCGCTTACGGCTCACTTTGCGTAAGCTGTCTTCGAGCTCGTTGATACCACCACGGGCTTCGAAATAGGCTTGCTCTGCTTCGGTCAGGCCGGCTTCTCGTTCCGTTTTTTGAACGTAAAGTTCTTGTAGTTGTACCTGAATTTCGTCAATATTCTGCTGCGCAGAGGTGATTTCTTGCTCACTATTGGCTAAGGACTGCTCATTGCGCGAACGTGTACCCACCAATTCGTTCAGCTGATTCTCCCGAAAAGACAACTCCTGCTGCAGAGCGCCAATTCGGTTTTGTTGACGGATGAAGGCGATATTCTTTTCGTTGTAGGCCGTTGAAGCAGCACTCAGTTCCTCCGCAATTTCGCGGAAGCTGCCGTCTGTATTGGCAATCTGAGCCTTAATTTCTGCCAGGCGCTTTTGCCCACCCAGCAACTGCGCATCGATTTCGGTATTCTCTTCCTCCATACGCTGAATGTCGGTCTGCAGTTGCGTGTTTTTCTCCTGCACCTCGCTCATGAACGACTGGAAGTTCTCCAGGCGGGTCAACAAGGACACCTTCTGCTGCGAAATTTGGTTCATCGCCTGCTGGGCCTGCTGAATATCTTGCTGCGTGCGCTGCTGCTTTAGACGCTCCAGATCGTTTTTTTCCTGGAAGTAGGCAGTAGACAACTTTTGCTCTTCCTGTTCGGCTTTCGCAATAGCCTTTTCGAGAATTTCCAGGTTCTTCTTCCGACCAATTTTCTTACCCTCAAATAAACCTACAGAACCACCGGAAATACTAAACTGACGGCGGATAAAACGGCCACTACGGCCCAGTACAATCCAATCGCCGCTGGGGATATTCTTCTTAACGTCCTCACTCTCTACCACTAGTACATTCTCCAGCAAATGCTCGCAAAGAAGACGGTACTTATCGTCGATCTCCACCAGTTCCGTTGCCAGCTGCGAACCAGGAGGTAAAAGATTGGCCGGTGGGCGATAATTGGCAAAAGCATCAAGAATAAAGAAGTTCGCTTTACCCTTTTGACTACGCCCCAGTAGTTGAATCGCTGCGTAGGCTTCCTCTAAGGTATCTACCACATAGTAGTTGAGGTAAGGCTCTAAGTAATTCTCAATCGCAATCCGGTACTCCTCTTTTACGTAGATAAGATCCGACAATAGCGGAGCATCCTTTTTCCAATCCTTATTCTGATTCAAGAAGCGAATCGACTCCGGAAACCCTTCCAGACTTTCGATCATACTCTTGGTCAGCTTATACTCATTCCGCTTCGCGTCGAGCGTACGATTGACTTTGGTACGGCGTTGATTGAGATCCTCCAGACGCTGCTCTGATTCCGCTACCTTTTGGCGACGCTGCTCTTCGGCCAACTCACGGGTCTCCAGTTCTTTTTGGGCCTCCGCTTCCTTGGCTTCAATGGCTTGCAATCGTTCATCGAGTTCCGACATATCTTGCCGGCGCGTATCCATGTCCTGGGTATTGCGCTGCTGCTGCTGACGGAAGTTATCGATCCGGCTCTGGTTGATGGCCCGTTTCTTCTCCATCTCGAACACTTGGCGCTCTACCGCCTGCTGTTCAGACATGACCGTGTCTAGGTTGGCCTTTACGGCGCCATGGCTTTCGCGGATATTGCCTAATTGATCCTCAGCTGTCGTCAGTTCCTGTTCCAGGCGTGCTTCTACTCGCTTTTCAGCGTTTAAATCCGAGCGGTACTCTTCCAGCTGAGCTTGCAACTCCACACCACGTTCTCCGGCACTAGAGATATCGCTGAGAAGTTTCTGCTGATTCTGCTTGATGAATTGGAGGCGCTGTTCTAGCATCTGCCGGTCGTTCTCCATTCCGCGGAGTTGGCCAATCAAGTTATTGAGTTCCCGCTGACGATCAGAAAGGGCCTTCTCTTTATCAACGTGCGCCTTGCGCTCTGCTTCAATTCCCGCCTCTAATTTGGTAATCTCAATTTCGTACTGGCGGTACTTATCCTCCTCTTCGGTCAGTTGCGTTTGAATGTTCTTGTGGCGAGCACGGAGGTCATCGATCTTGATTCGGGCTAGTTGTAGGCTAAGATCTTTGTACTTATCCTTGAGTTCGAAGTAGCGCTTGGCCCGTTTAGCCTGCTTTTCTAGCGAAACGAGATTGGCATTAATCTCAAAGAGCAAGTCTTCAATACGGTCAAGGTCAGCAGTCGTATTCTTGAGTTTATTGAGCGTTTGGCGTTTCCGTACTTTGTACTTTGAAACACCGGCCGCTTGCTCAAACATTTTACGACGCGAATTATCCTTATCCGCCAGGATATCATCCACCATACCCAGTGCGATAATCGCATAAGAATTGGAACCAATACCGGTATCTAGAAAGAGACTCGTAATATCCTTTAAGCGGCAGGTTACTCCGTTGAGTTTGTATTCGCTTTCCCCGGAGCGGTAGAGCATACGGGTGATGGTCACCATGCTGTACTCCGTAGGTAGGAGGTTCTTGGTATTCTCAAAAGTAAGGGACACGGAAGCTACTCCAGAAGGTTTCCGTTTTTTGGTGCCGTTGAAGATGACACTCGACATAGTATCCAGACGCAACTCTCTACTCTTCTGTTCGCCCAGTACCCAACGGATCGCATCCACGATATTGGACTTCCCACTACCGTTCGGCCCGACAATACCAATCACATCTTCAGAGAAGTTGATCCTGGTTTCGTTGGCGAAACTTTTAAAACCTTTAATTTCGAGTTGTCTTAACCGCATAGCGGGCAAAAATAAGCAGCTTCCGGAACTTTATACAGAAATTGTTCCGGATTCCCCGCTGAAAGTTTTCCACATGATCTACGGGACCGCTGCTCCCCAGTTTCAGTGAGAAGTCCGTTTCTACCATACCCGTCTTTTGGGTACTTGGCATACCGTATGAGGTACGTAGATATATTTATCGCTAGCATATTCTCAAATCCAGGTATCTTGTACCAGATATCAATTACAAGTGGGATTTGGAGTAAGAACCCCACTTGTAGTTTGCTGTCATCAAACCCCGCTTTACCTGATGTTTTCAATTCGCATACCGTTCCAAAACCAGACCACCACCGTCAAGTTCTCCCAGGCCAGGCAGAGTGCTCACTTGCGTAGTAAAACCAAAGGCTTAGCTTTCAAGTATGTGACCCAGGGCGCTGAGCATTATGAGATTGGACAACAACAGCTGATCCTACGTTCGGGAGAATTCATGCTACTCCCGCAAAACTGCCGATTTGTGGCTAAAGCAGAGCCAAAACGAAAGCCTGTGCGTGGTATTTGCGTAGACTTCTTAGCAGAGGTAGATATGCTAGCCGAGGAATTGAGTAAGTCCGCATTGCTATTCGCCATTCCACTGCCGGTTTCCTTCTTAACTTCCGTAAAAACGGTACCTCAAAAAGCCAGTTTAATATCACCAAGTTACGGAGAAGAGTTGGTAGCACAACTTAAAGTAGCCACTGGCCAACTTTCCACCAAGGTTCAACAAATGCGACCCATCTTGGGCGGTCTAGTACGAAAGTCATCTACTCAGCAGCAGTTATTCTTGCGTTTGGAACTCGCCCGCCAATATGTACAAGCGCATTATCAAAAACAATTGCAGCTGGCGAAACTGGGGCGTATTGTTGGCCTTTCTCCACATCGCTTACAACGCTTCTTTAAGGAGGTTTATGGACAAAGCCCGCAGCAAATGCAGATCGGTTTACGCATGGAAGCGGCAAGACGATTGCTTGCGAAGCCTCAGCATTCGCTGGAGCAAATTGCGTTTCAGTTGGGCTATACAGACTTGGCTGCCTTTTCCAATCAGTACCTGCGTACTTACCATCAACGCCCCTCTCAAGCGCGCCGACAGCTATTTGACAGCACCCAAGTATCTACGGATAGCAAGCACGGTAGGTAAAATCAAAAAGAGCAAGATTTTACAAATAGCCACGTGAGCATGGCCTTAAATTACCGACCTAAACCGCTCAAATTATGTTAGGTCGCTTGCTCTTCATTCCGCTATATGTCACTTGTTTCTTTGCGCTGCACTGCTGTCAGGCGCAAGAAGAATGGCCGCTGATGGTTGAATCCTGGATAGCGGATTATGAGCAGCTCCAAATTGAGCCCTTAAACATTGCCTATCTTGATAATCTACAAAG
>JBCBWU010000281.1:0-7696 GCA_039816955.1 Bacteroidota bacterium | reverse complement strand
CGGTTTACGATGGAAGGAGTAGACTCCAGCAGGTGTAGCATACGTAAGTAGTTTGCTCAAAGATAAAAGAAGGAGGGGATTGGAATTAGGATTAGAATGAGAATTAGAGTTAGAATGGGGGAAATGAAAGTAAAAAAGTAAAAGTCAATAGCTGCCCAGTTCGATCAAAATGGCAATTAAAATGAAGACGTGGAGTTCCTCAAAAAAGTGGACAGTGAAATCGACAGGTTGCTATCTTCAAGCAACAAAATCGAATCATGTCAAAATTAAGGAAACGATTTACCAAAGCCGAGCGCTTAGAAATTGTAAAGCAGAGTTTGGAGCCAGATATTGTTGTAGCCGAACTAGCTGAACGATACGGATTGCATGTCAATACGATCTACACCTGGCGCAGCAACTATTATAAGGAGCATGGTATTGAAACGCAAGGCCAAGGCATCAAAGAGCAAACGGACGAAGAGCGAGAAATTACCCGTCTGAAGAAGCAGTTGCGTGAGGCGGAATTAGAGCGGGACATCTTAAAAAAGGCCATCGGCATCTTCTCCAAGAGAGACGGGAAATTTACCAATTCATAATGGATCACGCCAGTGAATTTCCAGTTGAGAAGATGTGTAAAGTATTAGGTGTAAGTCGTAGCGGCTATTATGCTTGGCGAAAGCGTGAACTTCATGGTACACCCAGAAATGAAGAATTGGACCAGCAGATCAAAGAAATATTTGATCGAAGCGATCAAACCTATGGGAGTCCGCGTATTGCTCAGGCTTTAGAGCAAAAGCAAATAAAGGTCTCCAAGTCAACGGTTGCTCGGCGAATGAATGCATTGAGAATCAGGGTAAAAACACCCAGGAAGTACATTGTAACAACTCAATCCAAACACGATGAACCAATTGCACCTAATCGGCTTGATCGTAATTTTGATGCCGAGGCTCCAGCTAATAAATGGGTCATTGATATCACCTACTTTCGTGTTGGTCGTCGATGGCATTACCTGACGGTAGTTCTTGATCTAGCTGATCGCTACGTAGTAGGTTGGGTGATTAGTGACAATATGAGCTCAGCAGCTACTACCCAAGCAGCTTTTAGTCGAGCAGTCGCCAATCGTAAACCCCAAAAAGGAATGATATTCCACTCTGATCGTGGGGTCCAGTACGCTTGCGGTAACTTCCGTCGGCTGCTAAAGCGCTACCAGTCTCAGCAAAGTATGTCTCGAAAAGGAAACTGCTGGGATAACGCCGTAGCAGAATCATTTTTCAAAACCATTAAAGCAGAATGTATCGCAAAGCATCAGTTTACCAATAAGCAAGAAGCCTTCAGCGTCATTTTTCGCTATATTGAAGGATGGTACAATACCAGGCGTATTCATTCTGCTATAGGAGCTATTACTCCTGCTAAAAAATATCAAATATTAACACGCTTGATAGCAGCAACCTAATCGATTTCACTGTCCACTTTTTTGAGGAACTCCAGGATCGGTTAAGGCAAATCCTTCCCAAAATCTTTATTTTCGCTCTCATGCAGCTATCCAACTCAACACTTCTCCTCCTAGCCTTCACCTTGCTACCATTACTCAGCTATTCCCAAACCATCGACCACTGGGAAGCCGCCATTGTCGCCGAAAACGAATGGCACTATCGACTTGGTGATTCTGAACCATCTGCCGACTGGAAACAACCCGGTTTTGATGACTCAAGTTGGGCGCTGGGAGAAGGCGGATTTGGCTATGATGATGATGACGATAATACCATCCTCCCTCCTACCCTTTCGGTGTATTTACGGAGGGAGTTTGAAGTGATAAATCCGGATGTGATCGCCGCTATTACGTTGTATGCGGACTATGACGATGCCTTTGTAGCCTACCTCAATGGGGAGGAGATTGCCCGGGCGAATATTGGCACGATAGGTGTACCACCAGCTTACGATGAGACCTCCATTACCTTCCGGGAAGCAGAGCTGTATCAGGGAGGCCTTCCGGAGGCTTATCCCCAAACAACACAGCAATTGAATACCGGTATAAATACCCTGGCCATTCAAGTACACAATGCGGGTATAAATTCCTCTGACCTTTCTTCTTTATTCTATCTCATCTTGGGCATTAGCGATGACTCCGATGATTATCAACCGCTACCAGCTTGGTTTATGGAGCCCTTTGAATCTTCCAATTTGCCACTACTGTTTGTCAATACCCTTGGCGCTAGCATTCCGGATGAACCAAAAATTGATGCCCTGCTAGGAATTGTAGATAATGGTCCAGGCAACCGCAATTTCCTAACCGACCCTCGTAATGGCTACGATGGCAATATCGGCATTGAAATCAGAGGCTCATCGTCCCAGTTTTTTGCCAAAAAGAACTACGGTTTTGAAACGCGCCTCGCGGATGGTGAGAACAATAATGTCGCCTTGCTGGGTATGCCATCAGAGAACGACTGGATATTGCATGGCCCTTACAGCGACAAAAGCCTAATGCGCAATGTGTTGTCGTTTAAAATTGGTAAAGAGATGGGGCGCTATGCTTCCCGAACGCGCTGGTGCGAATTGTTTATCAACGAACAGTACATGGGCGTCTATGTACTCATGGAAAAGATAAAACGGGATGACAACCGAGTGGATATTGCCAACCTAAGGCCAGATGATATTTCCGGAGACGAGCTCACCGGTGGCTATATCTTCAGTATTGACCGTGATGATCAGGGAGCCGAAAGTGGCTGGTATTCCCCCTACACCAATGACCTTTTCTACCGTTTCAGCGACCCCGATTTTGATGAACTGCAAGAGGTGCAAAAAGACTATTTAAGTACCTATGTTACCTCCTTTGAAGAGGCGATGAATAACTCACCTTCACCAGAGATTTACAATGAATACGTCGATGTCTCTTCTTGGATTGATTATTGGATTGCTACCGAAGTTTTCAAGCATATTGACAATTACAGATTGAGTTTCTTCATGTATAAGAAGAAGGATAGTAATGGTGGGAAGATTCACTTTGGCCCACTTTGGGATTTGAATTTAGGCTACGGCAATTTCGACTATGGTCAAGATCCCGGACCAGACGAATGGTCCTATGTCTGGACTAATTCAGGTTTCATGCGCCCTTTCTGGATCTTGGATTTGTCGAACGATCCCGATATTCAAAACCTGACCAATTGCCGCTGGCAAGAGTTACGCCAAACGACCCTAAATACCGATCGCCTGCTCGAGTTTATTGATAGTACGGCCCTGCACCTGGAAGAAGCGCAAATCCGGAATTTTGAACGCTGGCCAGTCTTAGGCACCTATGTTTGGCCAAATAGCTTCGTTGGAGATACCTACCCAGAAGAAGTCAGCTTCCTCAAGAATTGGCTCCGTGACCGACTTGATTGGATGGATGACAATATGCAGGGGGATTGTTCGCTGGTATCCGCTGAAACCACCGCTGCAAGCCCCACCACACTAAGCGTCTTTCCCAACCCGGTTAGGGATGGGGTGACCTTTCATCTAAAAGGTGCACCATCTGGAGCAGGACAGCTCGTACTTTTTGATGCCCTCGGCAGCAAGTTATTGGAAACGGTACTCACAACCAATTCACCAGAAACTGTTCTGCTAGCGCAACTGCCATCAGGGATGTACTTCTATCAGTTGCGGGTGGATGGGGTGGTTTTGTATAGTGGGAAAATTATTAAAGAATAGCAGAGTTAACTACAGTTTTCTGATAATTTTGAATCTTATCTAGACGTTTAGCATTTTACCTTTTTTCTTCAGCAAAAAAAGGTAACCAAAAAGTGCCGATCTCAATAAGGACACACACTCGCATCTTGAGATAATCCATTAGCTTGGTATTTCTACCACGCATTAAGATCGGAGCTGGATGAACGGCTACTCCCGTGAAGGTAGGGCATCTACGCTACTACTTTTACGTGTACAGTGTTTCCCTTTAGGCATCTTATTCGTCTATTCTCCTAAATCCCTACCTCCAAAGCCGTTGACGCCGTTCATCTCCTGGGGTATCGGTATTGAGATGAGAAATTAGTTTGACCACCTAGAACCTACTCAAAACGCAGCGTATCTGCTGGATTGGCAAGTGCCGCTTTAATCGTTTGATAGCTAACAGTACATAAAGTGATGCACAAAGTCGCCAAAATCGCGATAGCAAAAACCCACCATTGGATAGACGTGCGATATTCGTATCCAGCCAACCAACTGTTTAGAAAATACCAAGCCAAGGGAATTGCAGCTAAACAAGCACATAACACCAAAACGGCAAAGTCCTTTGATAACAAGGACCAAAGCTGGAAAGTGCTAGCCCCCATGATACGGCGTACGCCAATTTCTTTGGTCCGCCTTTCGGCAAAATAGGTGGCTAGGCCAAAGACACCCAAACAGCTGATTAGGATGGCTAAAATGGCGAAGAAGGTAGCCAGTTGCCCAATTTGCAACTCGGCGCGAAATTTGGTTTGGTATTCCTCGTCCAGAAACACAAACTCAAAGGGTGTACCGGGTGATAAACGCTTAAATACTTGCCCTACGCTCGCTAGTGCTTCGTCAATCGCCAGATCGGGATTAAGTCGTAGAAACAGCCACGGAAGTTCGGCGTCGGTCAGAAAAAGAATGGCCGGCATTGTAGCCTGAAAAGGAGATTCTTTTACCAGGTCTTTCACTACACCAATTATGGTAAAAGTTTGTAGGCCATCTTCCTCCGTTTCGTAAGTGATCTGTTGCCCGACGGGGTCGGTAAGATTCATAATTTTTTGAGTCGACTCTGTAATCACAACTGCTTCCTGGTCATTCCCTCGATCCCTGGAAAAATCACGTCCGGCGATGAGTTCCCAATCCACCGTTCTACCGTATTCATGATTGACGTGCACGGTATTGAACTGTGGATCAAAAGAAGGATCTTTTCCATCCCAGCTAAAGCCACTGTTGTTACCTCGGTCGTTGGTAAGCGGGTAGTCGGAATGGGCCACTTCCAATACAGCACCTGATTCCTTTAACTCAGACCGAAAGATCTCGTAGCGACCATACAAGTCTTGAAAATACTTCGGTAACATCACCAGCCCGTCCTGAGAATAGCCAATGGGTCGGTTTTGCGCATGTTTGATATGCTGAAAGATCATTAGGGTACCAATGATCAAAGTGATCGAAATGGTGTATTGAAAAACGATGAGTACCCGTCGAGGAGTAATTGTATTTTTTCGATCGGAAGCTACTCCTCTCAGTGAACTGACCGGCTTAAATGCCGACAAATACAAGGAGGGGTAACCACCAGCCAGCAAGCCAGTCAGTAAGGTAAACCCAATACCCAATAGCCAAAACTGGTAATTCCAGACCGGGACAGATAAATCCTTGTCCGCGAGCTCATTAAACCAGGGCAAAAGCAAATAGAGCATTCCGATGGCGGTGACGAAACCGGCAATAGAAATGAGTAAGGATTCACTCATGAACTGGTAAAATAGTTGCGCGCGGCTAGAGCCCAAGCTTTTTCGCACGCCAATTTCCTTGGCCCTCCTTTCTGATCTGGCGGTACTGAGATTGACAAAATTGATACCGGCCAACAGCAGCACAAAGAGACCAATTAGACTATTGATCCAAACAAACTTCAGTTGTTTGCTGGTAACAGCAACACCATTATCAAATTCGCTGTACAAATGCCATTTATCCATGGAATGCAGGAAGAGTTCCGGATCTTTTCTAGCCACATCTTCTTCACTCATATGATCCCTCAGCTCATTTTTAATCGCGTTTGATGCCAGTTCAAAGGTCGTGTTGGGCATGATCCGCGCGTAAACGTTCATGTTGTAGTTTTCCCAGGTGTTGGGATCGGCACCATTAAGGTTGAAGTAGAGATCTAAGGAAGACAAGTAAGTCGATTGCCAAAAATGGGAGTTGCGAGGGAAGTCCTTGTACACGCCGGTTACAGCTACCGCAACTTGCCCATTGAAGGTCACCGTTTCACCAATGGGACTAGCGTTACCAAAAAGCTTCTTGGCCAAAGATTCAGCTAAGAGAACTGAGTTGATCTCCTCCAAGCCCGCCCTTGAGCCTTCTAGCATTTCAATGGTAAAGAGCTCGGGAGCTTCCGGCTGCATGAAGTTACCCAGCTCGGAAAAATGCCGATCGCCAAAAGAAACGATCAGTCCTTCCGGCTTTCTCACCATGACTACCTCTTGAAAATAATTGTCATAATTGTTGCGCATCACTTGCCCCACAGCAGTAGGATGAGAAGTACTCGTAAAGCGTTCATCCTGCCCGTTACTTACCCGCATCAACTGTGCAATCTGGTCCTTGTGTTTATGAGTTGAATTATAACTTAATTCATCCCAAACCCAAAGACTAATCAAAATGGCCACAGTCATACCAAGCGCAAGACCGCCAATATTGAGCAGAGAATATCCTTTATCCCGAATAAGATTACGGGAACTGACTTTCAGATTATGACGCAGCATAAAGAGTGGATTGAGGTGATGAAACAGATCATTTCTGATTGCGAACGGCCGTAGGTAGTTTAGCACTTGGTACCAATACCTAAGCTGAGCTACCTTCAGGTTACCTTCAGCAGCATAGACCTGAAACTTCTCGTCCAGGTCTCCTAACACCTCCTCCTGGAGAGCGGGTTTCAGAAACCAACACAACAGACGTTGCGCCGATTTCGGCGGATGATTAGCACTTTCATTCATGTCGGGCCAAATTCACAGTCGGGCTCCAGTCATAGCACGCAAGGCACGGCATATGATTCTGGATTGTAGAACAAATATACACTTTTTATTTGATCTACAATTTAGAAGCATATCAAAAAACCTACGACAGTAGTTACACTGCCTGGCCTTTACTAAAACACGCAAATTTTGATTGAATCAGCTAAACCTAGACCTAGGCCTAGCTTTAAAAAAGCCCTACCCTACTCCCCAATAGCTTATAACGATTTAAAAACCAACACCTTAAGAGATAATCACTTGACTTAATGATCAGCTTTTCATGTTAGGAACTTCCGAATATCCTGATGCATTTGTTCATTCTGACGCGGCATGATTCGGCGCAAATTGAGGAAACCGTGGATCACCGATTTGTAATTACAGAATATGACGGGTACGCCAAACTGCTCCAGTTTTTGGGCGTAGTCCATGCCTTCATCCCGCAATGGATCCAAATCAGCCGTGCAGACGTAGGCGGGCGGTAGACCACTGAGATCATCGTGCAGGAGAGGCGACATCAGAGGATTCAATTTATCGTCCTCTGTTCTCTTGTAGTGATCCACAAACCAGTCCATCAACTCTTTGGTCAGGAAATAGTCTTTGCCTAAGGTAGTTACAGAAGGATGCTGCAGACGAGCGTCAGCGGTAGGGTAAATCAACACTTGCTTCCAGGGTTGTACGCCACCGGAATCTCTAGCCAAGATCGCCGTTACGGTAGCTAAATTCCCGCCCGCACTATCCCCAGCTACCACAATGCGATTAGGATTCAGACCAAATTCGGCAGCGTTTTGCGCTAGCCATTGAAAAGCATCGTAACAGTCCTCTACCGGAACGGGAAACTTAAACTCAGGAGCCAGGCGATAGGCCACCGAAAGCACCGGCATCTGGTTGACCTGCGCCAAACGCCTACAGGCTCTATCATGCGAATCTAAATCTCTGGTAACAAAGCCACCTCCGTGGAAATACAAGATAGCTGCCGAACTACCCACGACGGGCGGTTGGTAGTAACGGTAGGTAATTGGGGTACCATCACG
>JBCBWU010000280.1:0-7746 GCA_039816955.1 Bacteroidota bacterium | reverse complement strand
GTAGATGCCATCCTGCGCATATACGTGTACCGGTGAAGTATCCTGGCTAGTTAGACCATCACCAAAATCCCAGAACCAATCGGCGGGTTCATAATCACTCAAATCTTGAAAGTAAAAGGAGAGATAATCCGCAGTATCTTGATCCGTGCGGAAGCGGGCTAGGGGAATGTTATCAATACCAAGCGTATCACAAGGGCTACCATCAAGCGGCCCCAAGCGAAAGTTGGGGTGATTGGGGATGCCGAAGCCATTGTATACAGGTAATTTAATAGCGTTTTGATTAACGTAACAAGCTTCTCCAGGGCGATCTGGATACTCAATAACGGTAAGACTAAGTACCCCATTCGGTGAAGAGACATAAATTTTACCATCTCTTGCTAATGACCCCATGAAAAAAGTAGTAGGTAGAAAATCTAAGGCTCCATCATAAACAGCTACGGTATCACGAGTCGAAGCGATATTCTCTGCCCAAAGATCATATTGATTGATAATAGTAGTTGTAATAACGTAGAGGTAGCGAGAGTTGGGAGAAATAGCGGCACCGGAAGATGCACCTGTGGCAGGAATATTAAACGTAGTTTGATTACTCAAAAGACCAGTACAGCGATCAAAATCAAACGCATAAATAAAAGAGCCAACCTCAAAATCTACCCCATTATGATAAATCAGTTTACCACCATCAGAAGAATATTGGGCTTGCCCCAAACCAGATATTATAGATCCTGCAATAAACTGATCATCTTGTCGCTCTATTCCGCTAGGGCTAATGAGATAAGTCAGAAATTGCTTGCTATTTCTAAGAGGATGTAAAAACCACCAATCTCGACCGTTTGCGTGGCGAACAGCCGTGAGCTTTCCTGTCGAAAAATCATCATCTAGTAGTAATTCATTCTTAACCACTACTGCCCCCTCCCCATCATTGGCTGATAAATCTATTACTGAATAAAGGAGCTGGTCTCCAATTATTGTTGTTGTCCAACTAGCGAATGTTGATAAGATTATCACTTGATCTTCGTTTCCTGGATAAGGTAATATTAAAGAAGACTGTGGGTAATCATATCCACGGTCTAATTCTCCTATATACATGCCATCTCCATTGTCGATTACTTCATGAGACGAATTATAGATAGCAAGTCCGTTCGTGTAAAGTATTAAGTCCCCATTTCCATCGCTTAATGATGAATTGTTAACTTGAAGTATTGCCATATCTTCCCGCTCGGGGCCGATGACAAGTTGGTTATCTGTAAAATCGAGAAGCGTTAGCCCAAAAGAATCCTGCTCTTCATAGCCTCCCGCATAACCCAGCACCCAAGTGTTGTCCATAAATTGCGCTTTCAAAGTCGCACATAAACTCAACAAGAGAAGTAACAAGTGTATATGTAGTCGCATTTTTTGTAAGATGCTCCCTTGACCTACTGAAAGGGCCAAGGGAGCAATTGCTTTAGTTTGAAATAATAATTTTTATCGTCTGAACAGTACCGTCAATTTCCTGTATTCTCAGGAGATAAAGTCCATCATTTAAGCCTGCTGGCAAGCTTAAGACAGGTGGTAGTATACTGGACCACTCCGCTAAGTACTTACCATTAATATCAAGCAAATTAATTCGCTCAACAGCGCTAAGTTCTCCTCCAGTCAAGGATATTACCTGCCTAGTAGGATTAGGAAAAGATTTCCAATTTTTCACTTCATTTTGATCGCGATCAAACTCCAATTGAGTGGAAGTTTTTCCCATCTGGTCACCTTGTTGAAGGTTACTACTAAGAGATGAACCACTATCAAAATTACATGCTACTCCAGCAAAATTATAATCCTCTTGCGATTTCAGCATTGCCCTGGCGCGATAAACAGCATTCCCACCATTGAGCGGGCACAGGTAGGCAATTGCTTCCAGTTCGGTTACTTCTCCTGTACTCAAATTGGTTGAGCCGGTCAATAAGCGATTGAATTGGATATTATTCATTTGCTTCTCATATTGGGCATAGTCATGCTCAACAACCAATCCACTATTCTGTGTTAAAAGCTGCGATATCACTGTGTTACGCAATTCCGTCTGCTGCTGTTGCGACTGATAGCTAGCGCCAACTCGTTCTGTCACTCGTTGATAAAGCAGATCGTAGGCGGCATCAAATTGGTCCCGTTCTTCTTCGGAAGTAGTAGCATTATACCTCAGTTCTAGTTCGGTCATTTCTTCCAGCCACATTGCAATTTGCCCTAGACTTTCAACCAAGGTCCCCTGATCACCTGCCGAAGGTAGATTCCGAACTGTCTGAGACAAGGCATAATATTGTGCCAGAGAAGATTGCTGCGTATTTGTGTAAAACTGCTGTATATCAGTATTATACCTGATTAAATCTGGCGCAGCATCTAGTTTCCCGTATAGGTATTTACTGCCTTCCCAATTGATAAAAATACCATAAGGGGAGGACAGATGAACACCTTGTGCAAATCGAACATCGTCCTCTTTAACATTACCGTTCGTTTCTGTTGGCACAGGCAAACAAGTATCATCAGTTTCGCAGAATAGAGCATTTCCAGGCCATGGCCCGAACCATGTCGCACCTGGTGTATTTGGTGTAACAGGCTGTTCAGGGGGCCACAAAGTTGGACGACTGGAATTAGGCTGTTCAAGCCTAAAGAGAGAATTTTGAATTTCTTCAAAATTCACCCCCAAATTCCTTGCCCCAGCTTCTCCATAGCTACCTTCCCACATATTACCTCCGTGCGTTTGTGTACTCATAGTTGTGGCCACTTCAACTTCTAAGCCAACCGTATGACTGCCAATAGTTGAGTGGCGGAATTGCGTGTTCTCACAATTTTCGCTGAATAGGAAGCCAATGTTTCCCCCATCGCTGCTATTGCAACACATAATTGTGTTTTGGCACGCAGCAATATGAAAAGCTGTCAAGTCGGTGAAATCGGCAGAACCGGCACCTAGGCTAACTGTATTGCCATAGAGGTAGTTTTCGTCCGCATTTCCCAGGCTAATTCCTCGGTTTACAGCATTATCAGTAGCTAGCGGAGACTGAAATACGATATTGTTGTAGTGAATATCAATATCCCCTAAATTCATCAATTCAATTCCAGTGCCAATACTATTAACCGTAATGGTATTGCTCCGAATCAGGCTCTCACCCCGCGCAATAGCATTTTCACCTGCCCCCAAAATTCGAATAGCGGACCGATTCATGTTTATTGTAGTAGGCGTTAGCGTAATTTCATTTTCGTCATCAATGCGAATCAAGCTGCCGGTCGCCTGAAAATTAAGATCGATTCCTGCCCTATCGGCTGTAATGATGTTGCGGCGGCACTCTACCACCGAATTTTCAAAGACACCAGCCTGCAACTGAATCCCCGTATTGGAAATTTGCTGCATGAAGTTGTTACTAGCTAAAATGCTGGCATCCAAACTGCTCACCCCGAACTCCATGCCGTCAAAGAAGTTATTAAAAGCGAAAACAAAACCATTGCCGGTAAAGTGGCGAATCCCGGCGTTGCTAATATTTTGAAAGGTGGAGTTATAGACACCCACATTTCCATGCTCAATGAAAACACCACGCCCCAAATTCCGATAGGTATTAATACCTGCCCCGGTTAAAGACCCAAGAATAACCCATTGAGTTTGAAGGGCAGAAATTCCTACTTGGCCATTCTCAAAGATGTTATTAACTATTCCATTGATACCTATATTGATTTCGTGTAGTTGAAGATCTGGTGTTGACACGCCAAGCGATATTCCCACACTGTTGTCATTGAAAGTATTACCGGATACATCAATTGTCGCATCGGGTAAAGCTTGGATCGCAAAGATGGCATCCTCAAGCTGAGAGTCATAAACACGCAGTTTTCCACCACCTTCGGCGGTAATGCCCGGCCACTGACTATCGCAAGCATGAATACCAGTTCCACCATCAGGATCAGCTTCATTGACACTGATGATTAAGAGGTCTGCTCCATCCTCCACAACAATTTCAGCTCCTTGTTCCATCCTAAGGAAACCACCGGTGATCAAGAGGTCTGCCATAAAATCGGGTATATCGAGAGGCTGTATCAATAAGCGCCCACGAATAGAAATGCAGTGCTCTGTAAGATCCAGAATGTTAGGCGAAAAAGGGCCTGCTTCAATGAGATCTGGATCATTTAATGCAGTCAATTGCCAAGGGGTACCTTCACCGGCGTCGATATTGATCGCATTTTCTCCCTCACACGGACAAGCAATAGCCGCCTGACAGGCCTCTAGATCGTCAATGGTCACCTGAACAACATCAGTTTGGCCGCATTCATTGCTGACCAAGTGATCAACATTAGGCATAAAAGGGCTTGTGAGGTCAGGAATGGGTACCATCACCATAGCACCACTAGCTGGTATCCCGTCAATTAACCAATCGTGAACGCCAAATGGGTTGGTAGCGGTAAGCGTAAGGGTACCGGCATCACAGTCCTGCTCGTATGTAAAGCCGGCAGCTATTGCCGTGCAACAAGCCTCTAAATTGTCAATAGTGAACTGAACACCCGCACTTTGGTCACATTCATTAATGACGCGATGGTCAACAGTAGCAGTAAAGGGGACCGTTAGGTCTGTAATGGGTAAGATGAGCGGTGTACCAGTATACGGCACCCCGTCCACCGACCAAGTATGTACGCCGGCGGGATTGAATGCAGTAAGGGTCACTGTACCGGCATCGCAGTCTTGCTCAACGTCAAAGCCAGCAACAATTACCGTACAACAGACCTCCAGATCATCAATAACTTGGGTGATGGAGTTGCTTTCTCCGCAGGTGTTCGTAACTGTATGGGTTACGGTTGCCGTGAAAGCTTGGTTTAAGTCATCAATCGGTAGCGTCACCGTAGTCGTATTATTGAAGGCCATACCATCTACCACCCAATCGTGTATACCCTCCATATTTCCAGCGGTCAGGATCACCACACCCGCATCACAATCTTGGGTATAGGTAAAACCAGCCATGGGGGTAGCACAATTGTCACAATCTACTTTAGGCAAAGTCACTTCCGCAATATCAGTACCACAACGCCCACTTACTTCATGAATAATGGTGGAGATGCCATTGGCCAAGACCAGTCCAGTGGGGTTAGGCTCCATGGAAAAAATGGAAGCCTCATCTACTGCGTTTAGATACCAAACGTGGCTATTGCCCGCAGCGCTAGGGTCACTGGTAAAATCAAATTCCCCACAAGCAGTTTCTACCCAGGTGAATGCGGCGGTTGGTGCTTGCTCCGTTACTGTAATCGTCACCTCATCCTCAGTAAGGCAAAGCGCAAAGTCTTCTGGGAGGTCGCCTAGATCTGTAATTGTGCGTACGAGTCGGTAGCGGGTAGTTTGAATGGGTGCCACGGTAAGTGTGTTTTCACCGGTTATCACACCATTTATTCTCGTATAGGTATGCAGCGGTGGCTCAATGAGTGCACCGGCCTCATCCAGCTCGTACCAATCGTAGCGCATAGTTGGGCCAGAGAGCATACAAAACTCCTCTCCACCCAGGGTCTGCGTTTGCCCACATTGTAGGGAGAGCAAATCCGCTCCAGCGGAAAAATTGTCTTCGATAATTTCCATGTTGTCGAAGACTAAATAAGAAGAACTTGTCAACATTGTTGGTATATGAATCCACAGTGCCGTAAACTCTTCCATTGGAGAAAAACAACCTCCGTCTCGCCCCAAAGCCGCCGTGGGGAAGTCCTGCGATCTGGACAAAACATCCTGTAAGTTTCCTTCGTAGGTTGGTCCAATTGGGTCCGCAGATTCCGTAGAGGGACTAGGTACAAATTCTGCTCCATGAACGAGTGTCACATCCAAATTGTAGTTCATATTATCAGCTGAAACTGCCCCTATATCAAATGAGAAAAGGTAGTTACGATCAGGTTGAAATGGCAAGAATGTGAGAACCCCTTCATTCCTATTTGGTTGACCAGAAAAATCCGGAACACCTCCTAGAGCAATACCGTGTTCCAAAGTAGCTGCCCCGCCATTATCATCCGTTATATAATCTGGAGAGCCAGAGGCACGCGTCCAACCGGGAATATTGACAACATAAGCATCATTCGTGAAGGTAAAATCGTCAAAAACCGCAATCCTGCGAAAAGGAAAACTTCCTGGCCTTTCCTCATACAAGAGATCTAGGTTCTCAGCCGCCAAAGCCCCACAAAAACCACCATTACAAAGTAGATTACGACACGGGCCATCAGGATTATCCGGACAATCAGCAGCGGTTTCGCAATTATCACCCCATTCCACTGGATAGTCGAGTTCGGCGCAAGTAGGTATATCGGCGCAAAAGAACAAGCAGTCTGGATCATCTGCTACCGTTACGTTGATGTAGATCAAGCTGGTGTTGCTCACCTGCCCTCCGCAACCTTGGCCAGCGTAGGCAATGACCTTCGTACCAATAGTAGTAGCAGTATAAACAAGCGCAGTCCCGTCGGCAGAAAGGCTTACCTCACCGCCGGATACATCGTCGGTATAAGCAAAGGCCAGACCATCTACTGCTGCATTTGGATCATTAAACAGAATATCGGCTAAAGGAATATCTATGCTACCACCATCCGGTGGGCAAATACTGAATTCGTAAACGAATGGCTCTCCCTGATCACAATCATCTACTGCTGTACCGTTGTGGGCGGATCCAATAGCGCAGTCTGCCGCGTCACAATCAAACACACTGTAATCCGCAGCATCACAATTGATATTGTAACCGATGGTACGTAGAATGTCCAATTCCGCATCTAGTAGCACTCGGCGATCTACACCTACTGGAAAGTTGGGGTTCATAACAAACTCCACAAAATCGTCCTCATTGGCCACACAACTGCCGTCAAGGTGGCTAAACGAGCTCCCCTCTTCCCATTGGTCGCCGGTATATATACGATGACCGCCGGCAATTTCTCCGTTGAAAATCAGGTGGGTACCATCATCGCCACCACAAATTCCAAATAAGTCATCATAAAGTAATTCATCATTGAAGGTAAATCGCCCGCCAAGCGGAAAATTGCCCTCCGGCAAACTCCTCTCAATCACCGGTTGGCCATTGTAAGTCAAAAATTCATCAAACGGAAAGTATATCCCTTCTCCGCCAGGGGTCGTATTCCCCAGAAAGTTACCCGGGGCAGTAAACGCAGAAGCAAAACCTAAGCAGTGCATCACTTCGTGCAAAACTACCGAGTACAAATCCCTTCCTTCCGTCACTGGATTCTCGTAGTCGGTATTCATATCACCAAAGTCCGCAAAATTGAACCGAGCCAGGGCATGGTAGCTATCTAAGTTGGATACAAAAGGAGACACTCCACTATTAATCACCACCCAGGGTGCGGGATGAATAATGCCGCCGACATCACCGAAGTAGCCATCAAATCTAGGCAGGTAAAAACTGGCGTATCCAATCACTTGTGGATTAAATGGGGGGAGATCATCATCACCAATGTAGTCCTCAAGAGCGAAAGAGGGCTGCACCTGGATATTTACGCGCTGTTGCACGCCCGGATCGCATACACTTTCATTAGGTACTATAATATTCTCCAGATATTGGAGTACTGCGCAAAAGACTTCCCGTCTATTCCGCCCTATTGATTGGCCTTGGTCGTCCAAAGCTTCTTCGGCAAATCCGGAGCCTGTACCAAGCGTACAGTCTTCAAAAAACGCTTGAAATAAGGATAGCTCAATCCCATCTGGAATAAATTCGTCGCAGCCGCAGCCTCCCCCTAATTGACTTGATACAGAAATTGGGACCGCAATCATAT
>JBCBWU010000027.1:0-44336 GCA_039816955.1 Bacteroidota bacterium | reverse complement strand
CCAAGAGCGGAGATTTACAGGGCTACTTCTTCGGACTCGACTTCAAGCGCCGGCTGCTAGAGTTGGAAAATCCGCTCTTGGCAATGACACGGTGACAAGGCACAATAATGGCGATCGGGTTATTGCGGTTAGCTTGACCTACGGCCCGGATACCTTTGGAATCACCTAACTTTTCGGCAATAGCCAAATAGGAAGTGGTGCGGCCGTAGGGAATCTTGACTAGCTCCTGCCAAACCGATTGGTAAAAGGAAGTGGAACCCGAGAAGTCGAGCTCAAGGTCAAAGTCCTCGCGTTGCTGTTTGAAGTACTCATCCAACTGCTGCACCGCGGTGCGCAACTCACTCGGAATGGGCCCCGCTGGACAAGGCTTGGTATCGACCAAACGGACAGAACGTAGACCTTGTGCGGTACCTGTCAACTTGAAACACCCGAAGGGTGAGAAATAGTGAGCTTCTACCAATCCGGGTAAATCTACGCTTGCTTTAGTGCGGGCCATTGACTGCTGTGATTATCCTTCGGCAAATTACGGAATTTCGCGTAGAGACGCATTGTAATGCCTCTCTACTACCAGCAACCAATCACCGGTGCCGGCCACGCAACACCTCCATCACATCCTCCCAGGCATAACCTTTGGCTGCCAGCAATACCAGATAATGATACAATAGATCGGCAGCTTCATTGAGGAAGAGTTCCTCATTATCATCTTTAGCTTCAATGACCAATTCTACTGCCTCTTCACCTACTTTCTGGGCTACCTTGTTAATGCCCTTTTTGAAAAGGGATGAAGTGTAAGACTTATCAGAAGGTTCATCCCGCCGTTGCTGAATGACTCGTTCCAAGTGGCGCACAAACTCGCCTTCGTTGGTCGTACCAAAACAGGTATCCGTTCCGGTATGACAGGTGGGGCCAATCGGGTTCACTAAGGCCAGTAGGGTATCTTGATCACAATCCAATTGCAAATCAACTAGATTAAGGAAATTTCCGGAGGTTTCGCCCTTCGTCCACAAGCGCTCCTTGGTGCGACTGTAAAACGTAACTCGTTTTTCCGCCAGCGTCTTTTCGAGCGCAGCTTCGTTCATATACCCCAGCATTAGTACCGACTTGGTACTGGCATCCTGCACAATAACGGGCACTAGCCCTCCCACCTTAGCAAAGTCAATGGATGACACTGAAAAACTGATCATCGGTTATTATCTTTAGCACGTTGCTGCTCACCTTTTTTGCGGCAACGCAATTATTCACTTAAAACCTAGTACAATGGACCACGACAACCTGTTAGACGACCACTCTCCCATCATTGATGAGCTAACCTTCAGTCAGCCCGTCCGTGATTACTTAAAGGAATCAGCTGGATGGTCAAAATTCTTAGGCATTGTTGGCTTTATCTTTTTGGGCTTAAGTGTTCTTAGCATTATTTTCCTGGCAATAAACATGGCCTCTTTAAGTAGCCTTGGCGGAGGAGGGATCGGTGGTGCTTTCATCCTCTTGTATGTCGTATTCACCGCCATCTTTGCTATCCCTGTTTATCATCTTTACAATTTTGCGACAAAAACGCAAGAAGCACTGCAACGCGAAAATCAATCTCTTTTAGTCGGTGCTTTCTCTAGCCACAAGACAGTATTTAAGTTTTACGGCATTGTGATGATTATCGTCCTCGCGCTCTACGCCATTGTAATTATGATGACTATATTGGGCATTTAATAATTTGACTTAAAGCCGAACGGTAATTTGCTGCTCGTGCAAATACTGCTTTAAGCTTGGAATAGGAATTTCACCAAAGTGGAAGATACTTGCCGCCAAACCGGCATCGGCCTTTCCTTTGGTGAAGACCTCCGCAAAATGCGCTTCGGTCCCCGCACCACCGGAAGCGATTACCGGGATCTGCACCAGATCTGATACTTGAGCGATGGCTTCGTTAGCGAAGCCGGCCTTCGTGCCGTCGTGGTCCATACTGGTGAAAAGAATTTCACCCGCACCTCGGTTTTCCGCCTCCTTTACCCAATCAAAGAGCTTAATTTCTGTGGCTATGCGCCCTCCATTAAGGTGCACATACCAGTCGCCACCGACTTGTTTAGCATCTACAGCAAGGACCACAAATTGACTCCCGAAATCTGCAGCTAGTTCGCTAATCAGCTCCGGCCTGCGCACGGCTGCCGAATTGATGGAGATTTTATCCGCACCAGCATCCAACAACACACCTACATCCTCTACCGAACGAATTCCTCCACCTAGCGTGAAGGGTATACGCAAGTGCCGCGCAATATCACGGGCTAGAGCAGCTAGCGTTTTGCGCTTTTCGTGAGTTGCGGTGATATCCAGGAACACCAGCTCATCTGCACCTTCGTCGCTGTAGCGAGCACCCAGCTCTACGGGGTCGCCGGCATCGCGCAATTGAACGAAATTGACGCCTTTAACCGTACGACCGTCCTTAATATCCAGGCAGGGTATGATTCTTTTAGCAAGCATGCTGGGAATTATTTGATCAGGTCTTTCAATGAGAGACGGCCCTCGTAAATGGCTTTACCGACAATGGCACCGAAGCAGCCAATATCTTGCAGCTTCTCAATTTCATCCATTTCCGTAACGCCGCCGCTGGCGATGAGTTGAAGATCAGGAAAACGCTCGCGGATTTCACCGTACAGTTCCAAAGCCGAGCCTTGGAGTAAGCCATCCTTCGAAACATCTGTACAGATGACATAACGTACCCCTGCAGCCAGGTAGCGTTCCAAAAATGGGAGTAGCTCTTCCTGGCTTTCTTCCTGCCAGCCACTTACGGCAATCTTTCCGTTTTTCACATCCGCTCCCAGGATAATACGCTCCGCACCAAAGCGCTGTAGCCAGGCTAGAAAGCGCTCTGGATTTTTCACAGCTACGGTGCCCCCTGTTACCTGAGCGGCACCACTTTCAAAGGCAATACGTAGGTCTTCATCTTGCTTTAGTCCACCACCGAAGTCAATGTGCAAATCAGTGCGGGTAGCAATGCGTTCTAGGACCTTATAGTTGACTATATGTTTAGCTTTAGCGCCATCCAAATCAACGAGATGTAGGCGTGTCACGCCAGCATCCGCAAACTGTTTGGCTACTTCCAGCGGATCTTCGTTATAGACCTTCTTCTGCGCGTAATCGCCCTGCGTAAGGCGCACACACTTGCCGTCGATGATGTCAATTGCGGGAATGATGTACATATACTATTGTGCTAAAAAGTCCTTTAATATCTGTTCGCCCACACCCCCAGATTTCTCCGGGTGAAACTGAGTGGCAAAGAAGTTATCCTTGCGAAGCACCGCGCTAAAGGGGTGTACGTAATCGGATTCTGCCACGGTGTAGGGGCCCTTTTCTACGTAGTAGCTATGGACGAAATAAGTGTACTGCCCTTCCAGACTTGGGCTCAGCCAGGTATCCTCATTTAGACGCAAAATATTCCAACCCATATGGGGCACTTTTTCACCTTTGATCGGTTGGAAGCGCTTCACTGCCTGCGGAATAATACCCAGGCAGGGGGTGTTATTATCCTCTTCCGAATATTCGCACAGCAGTTGCATGCCCAGGCATACGCCAAGTACCGGTTGAGTAAGAGAACAGATAAGCTTATCCAAGCCTTGCTCCCGCAAAAAGCGCATCGTAGTGCCTGCCGCTCCAACTCCGGGAAATATCACTTTATCTGCTGCCGCAATCTGTTCGTGATCGGCAGTGAGCACTGCTTCTACTCCAATCCGCTCCAAGGCGTAAAGTACGGAGCGGACGTTACCAGCATTATAATCGATTACTGCTACCATGACTATAACATCCCTTTTGTACTAGGCAATTGTGCCGAACGCGCATCGCGTCGTTTTGCCATCCCAATGGCACGGGCTAAGCCCTTGAATATCGCCTCAATCTTGTGGTGTTCGTTATCACCCTCTACCTTGATATTGAGGTTGCAACGCGCAGCATCCGAAAAAGACTTGAAGAAGTGGAAAAACATCTCGGTGGGCATATCGCCAATTTTCTCGCGGCGGAATTCTGCGTCCCAAACAATCCAGGGGCGACCGCCGAAATCGATTGCCACTTGCGCCAGTACATCGTCCATCGGTAAGTGAAAGCCGTAGCGTTCAATACCTAGTTTATTACCTAAGGCCTGAGCAAAAGCATCACCTAATGCTAGGGCTGTATCTTCAATAGTGTGGTGTTCGTCAATGTGCAAGTCCCCTTCCACTTTGATGGTCAGATCACTACTGGAATGACGGGCAATTTGCTCGAGCATATGGTCAAAAAAGCCAAGTCCGGTGTGGATCTCTGCTTTTCCGGTGCCATCTAAGTCCAACTCAATGCGAATATCCGTCTCCTTGGTCTTTCGGTGTACGCTGGCCTTACGGCTTCCTAGCTTGAGCAGGGCGTAGATGTCGGCCCAGTCCTTGGTGGTCAACGCTATTGTATCACCCAGTTTTTGCAGCTGCTCTTGGGCCAGTTCATCTGCTCCCAAGTCAGGATCATTATTGATCCAAATACCTTTGGCACCCATATTTTGCGCTAGCTGCATATCCGTCAAACGGTCTCCAACTACATAGCTATTAGCCAAATCATACTCACCGTTCATATAGTGCTGCACCAAGTCCGTACCAGGCTTACGGGTAGGTTTGTTCTCGTGCGCAAAAGTGCGATCAATGACAATCTCCGAAAACTCGATACCTTCCCCCTTGAGGGTATTCACAATCAGGTTCTGAGCGGGCCAAAAGCCCTCTTCCGGAAAACTATCGGTACCTAGGCCATCTTGATTGGTGACCATTACCAATTCGTAGTCGAGCTCACGCGCGATTCGTCCCAGGTATTGGAAAACACCGGGGTAGAAAGCTACCTTATCTAATGCATCTACCTGATAGTCCTCGGGCTCGAGGTTTAAGGTACCATCGCGGTCTAGGAAAAGTATTTTTTTCATTGTTCATTCATTTCCAGAAGTGCTCGAAATAAGCGTTCATTTTCCTCAGGTGTCCCTACCGTAAAACGTAGACAGCCTTCACAGCCGTACTGACTAGAGCGGTCGCGCACAATGATGCCGCGGTCCATCAAATACTTATAAATCCCCTTGGGGTCGGTCACCTTTGCTAAGATAAAGTTGCTGCTGGAAGGGTAGAGACGTTCGACAAATTCCAGCCCCGCCAGGTATTGTTGCACCAGCGCACGTTGACCTAAAATATTACGTACTTCTTTGGCTTGTCGGTCTTTTTGCTGCAAAGCATCCAGCGCTGCTTTCTGACTAAGTCGATTGACGTTGTAAGGTGGCTTAACGGCGTTGAGGAGTTGGATAATTTCCTCCGAAGCAAAAGCCATACCCAGGCGAATCCCCGCCATGCCCCAAGCCTTGGAGAAGGTCTGCATAATAACCAGGTTGGGGAAACGCTCCAGCCAGGTGGTATACGAAGGGCGATTGGTAAAGTCAACATAGGCCTCATCAATTACCACTATTCCAGGAAACTGTGCCACCAATTGTTCTATCGCAGAAACGGGAAAATCATTTCCACTTGGATTATTTGGCGTACAAAGCCAAAGTAGCTTTGTTTGCTCGGTAACCGTCGCCAGAATCGCCTCCACATCCGGCACAAAACCAGGTTTGAGTGGTACCTTTTTCACCGCCACATTATTAATATCCGCACTTACCTGATACATACCGTAGGTAGGTGGTAGGATAATTACTTCATCTTGTCCTGGCTCACAAAAGATACGGAAGAGCAGATCAATCACTTCATCACTACCGTTGCCCAGCATAATCTGCTTGGCAGGTATACCTTTTATTCCTTCCAGCTCTGCTTTAACCGCAGCAGCCAGGGGATCAGGGTAACGATTCAGCCCTGACTCGAATGGATTTTCGTTCGCATCCAAATAAACCTCGGCCTGGCCCTTAAACTCATCCCGAGCGGAGGAGTAGGGTTTCAAGGCCGCAATATTGGGGCGAATTAAGGTTGTGAGATCAAATGTTGGAGTCATGGGCTTAGCTTTTTAGACTTGCTAAACGAATACTTACGGCCAACTTGTGAGCATCTAAGGATTCGGCCGCCGCCATCGTTTCCACCGTTGGGCCAATATTTTGTAGTCCCTGGGGGGTGAGTTGCTGGAAGGTAATCTTGCGCACGAAGGAATCGAGTGAGACCCCGCTGTATGCACGGGCAAACCCATTGGTAGGAAGGGTGTGATTGGTACCGCTAGCGTAGTCGCCCACTGATTCGGGCGTGTAATGCCCCATGAATACGGAACCAGCATTGATAATACCTTCTACCCACGCCTCCGGTTGATCAACAGCTAAGATCAGGTGCTCAGGGCCATAGGCATTGATCAAGGCCGTTGCTTCTCTTTGGTCATTTACGACGATGGTTGCGCTATTGGCTAAACTAGCCGCCGCAAAATCGCGGCGGGGTAGTTGGGCCAGTTGTTCTTCCGTAGCTTTTTGTACTGCTTCGGCCATTTGCTCACTGTAGCAGACTAAGACCACTTGGCTATCTGCACCGTGCTCGGCTTGACTCAGAAGGTCCGCGGCCACAAAGGTGGGCTGAGCACTTTCATCAGCTATGACCATCACCTCCGATGGACCAGCGGGCATATCTATGGCAACTCCTATTTTGCTAATCAGCTGCTTAGCAACAGTAACGTAAGCGTTACCTGGACCAAATATTTTATAAGTAGCAGGAATACTATCCGTGCCGTAAGCCATGGCAGCAATCGCCTGTGCTCCTCCTACTCGGAAAATCTGTTCTACACCCGCTAGCTGAGCAGCATATAGTATTGCAGGGTGTACGGAACCGTCTTTTTGCGGGGGTGTACATAGCACCACCTCCCGGCAGCCTGCTAATACCGCAGGTACTGCCAGCATCAACACAGTAGAAAATAAAGGTGCTGTCCCTCCAGGTACATACAGGCCTACCCGCTCTATGCCAACACTCCGGCGCCAGCAGCGTACCCCAGGCATGGTTTCTACCGTGGGGGTAACATCCTGCTGAGCACGGTGAAACTGCTCGATATTCTGCTTGGCGGTTTGAATGGCCGTGCGAAGTTCAGAGCTGATCTGTTCGCCAGACAGTGCAATTTCCTCTTTACTCACCGCTAGATCAGCTAGACGAACGCCATCAAATTTTGCGGTAAAATCAAGAAGTGCATCATCGCCACGATGAGCTACCTCTTGCAAGATTTCACTAACGGGGGCTTCCAATTGCTGCAAATCCATAGCGGGGCGAGCCAGAATTTCACTCCATTCTTCGAGCTGGGGTTGAATATAGCGACGCATACTAGAGAATCATTTTTTGAATAGGAACAATGAGGATACCTTCTGCTCCTTTGGCCTTTAGGGAGTCAATGATTTCCCAAAAACTATCTTCGGAAATAACTGTGTGAATGGAGCTCCATCCTTTTTCAGCTAGGGGCATTACGGTAGGGCTCTTCATTCCGGGCAAGAGTTGAATAATCTCATTTACTGACTCGTCCGGAGCATTCATCAACAGGTATTGGTTTTTGCGGGCCGTGAGCACCGATTCGATACGAAAAACCAACTTATCGAGTATTTGTTGGGCAGCAGGGGTAAGATTTTTAGTCTTGACGATACAAGCCTGTGAGCGGAGCATTACCTCCTTTTCTTCAAGGTTATTTTTGAATAGGGTGCTCCCCGTGCTTACGAGATCGCAAATAGCATCAGCCAGGCCAATGTTCGGAGCAATTTCTACGGAGCCCGAAATCTCGTGTATTTCAGCCTCCAGACCATTTTCTTGAAGATAAGCGCGTAGCGAATTAGGATAGGAAGTAGCGATGCGCTTACCAGCTAGCCACTGTACCCCCGTATAGTCTACTCCACGTGGAACTGCTATTGATAAGCGGCACTTAGAGAACCCAAGTGATAGCACCTCTTCAATGCTTTTTTGCTTTTCAACGCAGGTATTTTGGCCAATGATGCCGATATCGGCAACACCATCTTGCACATATTGTGGAATATCACCGTTACGGAGATAGAGGATATCGATAGGGAAATTACGGGCGGAGGCCTTCAATTGATTACGGCCATTATCGATGCTGATACCGCACTCTTTGAGTAGGCGGAGCGAATCATCGAGCAGGCGCCCAGATTTTTGTACAGCTACTTTTAACCGATTGGACATGATTTGGAGATTTGGGTTCGTTATTTTACTTGGTTTGGGGAAATAAAAAAAGGCCTTCCGCGACTAACGGAAGACCTTCTCTGTGACTTTTCTAACAAGTAATTATGCACATACGAGATCACCATTCGCCGCCGGAGCAAATTCTAAATGGTGATGATGTACAAAAGTTGCAAACATTCTTGTTAAAGTATGTGGTGTGGGGCGGAATCGAACCGCCGACACATGGATTTTCAGTCCATTGCTCTACCAACTGAGCTACCGCACCAACCTATTGAAATAGCCTTTCTTTCAAAGGCGTGGCAAATGTAGAACATATTTTTATAGAAGGCAAGGAATTGAAGTATTTTTTGATCGTTCTTTAGGGGCGAATGGTTTTATGCGCCGATATGTACACAGTAAGTTCCAAAAGATAAAATAATGACATTTTTAGTTTTTTTATTTAATTTTTTCTTACATTTACAGCAAGAATAAGAAAAGTGCTCTCAATCAGTGGACTTAATTCCCTCACCTTTAGCACCAAGGAGCTCCTGAACAGGTGAGGCTAATCGATGGGTTTTCAACCAAAGCTTTTCTTTTCGATCAAAGATGTAGTTGGCCTTATTAATGATTTGTCATTGATAAGGGTGTGATCTTGCTGCGTGACTGATTGAAGTCAGGTGGTTTTGGACCAGGCGAATAAGGGTGGGTCCCGCCATGCGGGTCGTGCGACCAAGCCTTGAAACACCAACAAACAAATACCCGCTAGTAACAAAATCGTTTCCACCTTAACGGGTAACATAGGCCATACGCTCACCCCTCAACATGTAACGCCTCCCTCCATTCCACGTCTCAATTCCAAAGCAGACCCTACGCAGCACCTAATTTCTACGGCCAAGCACACTATTTAAGGGTGACTTACCGTACTTTAGGCAGAACTAATTAACTGTAGCATGCCGGCATTTCGTTTAGGAATACCATTTTTTTTGCTCCTCGGCCTGGGAGTGTACCTCACTATTAATGTTGGTGAAAATTGGGCCCCATTGATGATCATTGCCCTGGTGATTATTGTTGCTGGATTTGTATTAGCTCCTCAGATCAACTGGAAGTGGTGGCAAAAGTTCCCACCAGACTTACCCGAAGAAATGGCTCTGTTACTTGAGCAGCGCCTACCGTTTTACCAACAACTGAACGAAGACGACAGGCGAGAATTCCGTCGCCGCGTATTCTTATTCAACTACGGGCATAATTTCATGCCCCAAGTACTAGAGAAGATGCCACTCGACGGTCAGGTGATGATTGCCGCTGCTCCGGTAACGATGACTTTCAAACAAGAAGACTTTCTCTTTCCCAAGTTTGAAAATATCATCGTTTATCCCCACCCCTTTCCATCACCACAATACGAAACTACCTTTCACTCCTCCGAAATTTACGAACCCGATGGTGTGGTCATGTTTTGCCTAGAGCACGTATTGCGGGGTTATGTAGACCCCAGACAGTTCTTAAATCCAGCCTGGTATGAGTATGCAAAAATTTATGCCATCACCAACTCTCAAGCACTATTGGGGGAGTGGGATCAAGTGGACTGGAAACAACTAGAGCAAGTTAGCGGCTTTGCCTACGAGGCCATAGAACGTTGGATTGGCCTTCCTGATTTGGACAAGCAGGCAATGGGCATTGCCTATTTCTTCCTGTTTCCAAATCGCTTCCAGCAAGTCCTACCGGGAATATTCACGCAGTTACAAACTACCTTTCATCATAAATAAGGACCAACTATGTTACGCACCGTATTACCTTATCGCCATCTTGTCCTGACAGCGCTAGTGCTGGGACTCTCTTTTTTCTGGGATGGCTGCGCGGTCAATCCAGTATCGGGTAAGAAGCAATTTATGCTCATGTCCGAGTCCCAAGAATTAGCATTGGGCAAGCAATCTGACCCCTCCATTGTGGCCCAATTCGGCATGTATCAAGATAATCAGCTACAGTCCTTCCTTAACGAAAAAGGGCAGGAAATGGCCAAAGTCTCTCACCGGCCAGATCTAGCTTTCGAATTCAAGCTATTGGATTCACCGGTGGTCAATGCCTTCGCTTTGCCGGGTGGCTATGTGTATTTCACCCGAGGCATTATGGCCCACTTTAATAACGAAGCACAATTTGCCGGTGTATTGGGGCATGAAATTGGCCACGTGACCGCCCGCCACTCTGCTCGGCAGTACAGCCGCTCCGTACTTGCCCAGGTAGGCTTAATTGCGGGAATGATCATTTCTCCAGAGTTCGCCCAGTTTGGCAACGAAGCCAGTCAAGGCATGCAGTTACTGCTTCTAAAATATGGACGTGATGCAGAAAGCGAATCTGATAAACTTGGCGTGGAATACTCCTCACAAGTAGGATATGATGCTCACCAAATGGCCGGTTTCTTTGGTACGCTAGATCGCCTCACCGGTGGCGCTGAGGGGCGCTTACCTACCTTTATGTCTACGCACCCTGACCCTGCGGATCGTAACCAGAAGGTAGATCAAATGGCGGGTCAGTGGCAACGCCGTCATCAGGGCAGGACGTACGAGGTTGGCCGAGCATCTTACCTGCGAATGATTGATGGCCTCATGTACGGCGAAGATCCACGCCAGGGCTTTGTAGAGGGTAATAACTTTTACCATCCTGAGCTAAAATTCCAATACCCTATCCCCGCCGGTTGGCGCACTGCCAATTCCCCGCAACAGGTACAGATGGCACCTGAGGATGGTAAAGCAGTGATCCTACTACAACTTGGTCAAGGACAAACCTTAGAGGCTGCCGCCCAAGCGGTAGCGGAAAAGTATAACCTACGTGCCACCGGTAGTCAGCGCCGTACCGTCAATGGATCATCCGCACTGGAAGTATATGCAGATTTAGTCCAGGAGGCACAAGATGCCAACGGACAACCCGTAGAGCAAATACTCAAGACCATATCCTACTACATCCAGTACGGTGATCTGATCTATCACTTCCTAGGCGTATCCAGTGAGCAGGATTTTACCAGCTATCGTGGCCGCATGCTATCTACCATGACGGGCTTCCGGACGCTCACTGATCCTGATAAGTTGAACCGCCAAGCGGAGCGCTTGAAAATTCAAGAACTAGATCGCGACATGACGGTGCGAGAAGCTTTCGCAAAATACCAGCAGCCCAGTGACCGACACGAAGAATTGGCTATTCTGAACGGTATGGAGCTTACGACGCGCTTGCGTAGAGGTACCTTGATTAAGACTGTATTTACGCCAAGTGGTCAGTAAGGCTAAAGCCTTCAGCAAGTTAATTTACCAAGCCAACATCAGACATCTCCAAGAGTCAATAACTTTCTTGGAGATGTTTTTTTGCCAAAACTTTAACGTCGGGGTAACAGTCTAATCTGCTATCTTCGCGTTCTAATATAAAGAAGATCAAATCTTTATCCTATGCGTACCATTTGTATTGCTTTTATCGCTGTCTTTGCCGTTGGTGTAATATACGGTCAGGAAACCACTGAAAATGTTTGGCAGCAATTAGCACGCATTACCTATACTAAACAGTACGATGAGCTCCTAGGCTTTAAAGTAGACGTACCTGTTTTCAGCGATGGCGTACAAGCCCTAAATGGTGAAGAAATCGAAGTTAAGGGTTATGTAATCCCAGTGGAGGGTTATAAGAGTCATACAGAGTTTATCTTCTCTGCCTTTCCCTACAATATGTGCTTCTTCTGTGGTGGTGCCGGACCAGAAACGGTAATGGAGGTGTACGCCAATGAGCCTATCCAATACCAAACGGAGGCGATCACTATCCGTGGGATACTAGAGCTGAACGATACCGACATCAATCAGCTCATGTATATTCTCCGTGACGTTAGTTTAGTACAAGACTAAAATAATCACCAATCAGAATGGGACCAACCCTTTTGCAGGTCCTTACGGAAACGCTGCACCCACACTTCTGATGCCTGGTCTGCAGTACGGGTATAAAAAGCGTGCTCAGCATCCATCACTTCGTAATCGATACCTAGATAGTTCAGGATACGATTAAGCTGACCACTGTAATCACGGCAGAGATCTTCGTAGACTACCGTAATTGGGGTCATTTCATGTTTTTGAAAGTAAGCCTCAGTAGCACTTTCTTTTAAGATACATTGGTGATACAAATGGCTCAGGGCTGCAAAATCGTAGTGCTCTTCGTAGAAATCATCAGATAATTCAACCCTTTTTTCAGTAGGCCTAATATGCCATTGTTCACCTTTTATCGCCTTCCACCAGGATACGGCTTGCCGCACTTTATTTCGGCGGGTGAGATAAATAGGGCGATTGTTTGGGAAAAGATCCTGCCAGATGACTTCATGATTGGCGACCTGCTCTGGGTCTATCCCTCTGAGCTCACAAATTTCTGTGAAAATCAAGTTGTAATAAGCACTGGAGTGATGATACTTGGAAGCAAATACCCCATTTTCAGAGGTACCTATCTCCCACATTCGAGCCCGGAGTGCTTCGTAACTATCAACACCATGATTCTTCGCCATGGAGCTGTCCAAACCAATATTGAAGAGTTCTTCTGGCCGTCCAGCAACTCCGGTTTGTTCCAAAGCTTTTGCTAGCATACTGCTGCCACTTCGTTGCGTAGCCCAAATGCGATAAGAAAGTAAAGGTTTAGGGGAAGACATAAGAGTAGAAAGTTGGTCCAGCCTGCCAACACTTTCTACTCATTGATTAGTTCCCAACATACGCTAAGCATGAAAGCAAAAACCCACTCCATGGATATTCTCCACCTTAATAGAATCATCTTGCTTGAGGTATTTACGCAAGCGTGAAATGAACACATCCAAGCTCCGGCCTAGGAAATAATCGTTTTCACCCCATATCTTTTCCAGAATGTCTCCACGCTTAATCACCTGATTTTTATGCTCAATCAGGTATTGTAGTAAGTCGGCTTCCTTTTGGGTTAAGCGGCGAATCTCGTCTTCATATTTAAGTTCCAGGTTAGGATAATTAAAGGAGTAGCCCCCTACTGTATACACTTGAGGTTTGGGGGTAGCAATAGTACGAGAACGGCGTAAGAAGACCTCAATCTTCAAGATCAACTCTTCGATGCTAAATGGCTTGGTAATATAGTCATCTGCACCCAAGCGCAGGCCGTGCAGGCGATCCTCCTTTAAAGAGCGAGCAGTGAGGAACAGTATGGGAACCTCAGTATTCTTCTGGCGTATCTCCTGTGCCAGGGTAAAGCCATCCGTTTCCGGCAGCATAACATCTAGCAGACAAAGGTCGTATTGTCCAGCAGCAATAGCCTCACGGGCCGAACGTCCGTCCGGACAGTGGGTCACTTGGTAGCCTTGTAATTCAAGGTGGTCGCGGGTTACAAAGCTGAGGCTTTCGTCGTCTTCAACGTAGAGCAGGTGGGCACGCATAGTGCTAATTTGGTTTTAATTGGGTAAAATGGGCGATGGCTTAGCACTTAGTGTTCGAACGGCAGCTACTGGTTTTCCAAGCATCAACTCAAAGGTAGTGCCCTGATGCAATTCACTTTCCACTTCAATTTGCCAGTCATGAGCTTGGCAGATTCGCTTCACGTAATGCAGCCCCAAACCAAATCCTTTGACATTGTGCACGTTTCCGGTAGGAACACGATAAAACTTATCAAAAATCTTAGTTTGATGAGCCGAAGCTATTCCTACACCATTATCTTTTATTCGTAAGCACACAGATTTGCCTTGGCGCTGGGCACTAACGGTAATCGCCGGTTGCTCCCGACTATACTTCAAGGCATTATCCAGTAGGCTATACAGGATGTTAGAGAGGTGCAAGCGATCAGCCATAATGGTTATGCCATTTAAAGCTGTGATATCTACTGATAGTTCGCCGCCACGCTGCTCCAACTGCATGCGGGTGCTTTCTAAGAGGGGTTCTAGCACCTCCAATAACACTACCTTTTCCGTCTTCAGTTCAATATTTCCCTTCTCCAGTCGCGCGAGCTGTAATACCTTTTCCACTTGCTTATTCAGACGCTCGTTCTGCTCTAGAATAATGTTGGCGTAGCGCTCTAGTCGGCTATCTGAACGAATACGATCATCGTTGGCAAAAACACCAGCAGCGATTTTGATGGTTGAAAGCGGCGTTTTAAACTCGTGGGTCATGTTGTTGATAAAGTCCTTCTGCATCTCTGAAAGCCGCTTTTGGCGTAAAATCACCCACATAGCATACGCGAAGAAAAGAATGGTGACGAGCAGGATCGCAGAAAGGAAAAGAATGAGCTGCATTTTATCAAACAGGAATCCGTTCCGCCCAGGGAATTTCACCCCAAAGTAATAGGTAAACTCTCGGTCTTTTGGTAGGTTGCCCAGCACTAGTTGCTTGCCGTCTTCTTCCGGGGTAAAACTACAATAGCCGCCATACACCATCTCGTCGGTGTGGCAGTCAAATACAGCGTATTCAAAATCTACATTTAGGGAACGCTCCTCCAACTCACTTTGCAACAGATACTCCAACATCTCCGCATCAATCTCTACCGCCATATTGACGATCCAATAGTTAGAACTGCGCTGCTTGACAATATCGCGGGAAGGCAGCTCGGCATCGTGGATTTTTGCCAATTTTTTCGCTACCTTAAAGAGGGCTAAATTGGTTTTTTTATTAAACTCCTCTTCGTTTAGATCCCAGGTAGCCATGACCCAATAAGACTGGATACCTACTATACCCACCAAGGCTATAGCACCCAAAATAACTACCCAGCGAATGACTGCATTCTGCATAGAAAGGACTTATCTCCTTCGGTAAAGATCAGGATTTTTGCAATGTGGTGTTAGATGCACTCTACGCTTAACAGCGCATTAACAAGGGTTGGCCACCGGAACAAATTTAGAAGTGAGGACGGTAAAATCGTCCGGGTATTCTTTATCCCCCTTAAATCGATTGATTTCTTGCTGCAAAGCCTCGTTAAACTCAGCTGCCGATAGGTTATGATGGCCTTCCACAAACTGCTGCAGAATCAAGTCGTCAAAGTAATCACCTGCGGCATTTTGCACATCAATCAAGCCATCGGTATAGGTAAAAATGAGAGAAGGTTCGGTTAGGATAACTTCTCCTACCTGGATTTCTGGCAACTCCTGAAAGGAGCCCAAAATTGTACAACCATCACGGAGTAAAACCGTCTGATTTGCACTGGCGAGGATTGGCGGATTATGTCCAGCATTAATGTAACGTAAAACATTGGTGTAACGGTCAAACTCCGCTACGAAGAAGGTAATGAAACGCTCCCCACCGGTGATGAGATTGACGGACGTATTCAAATCAATGATAAACTCCTTGAGTGGGGTCCGCTTGTTGATTAGGGTATTGAAATTAGCTTGAAAATTGGCCATCAAAAGTGCCGCCGCCACTCCTTTTCCTGAAATGTCCCCAATACAGAAAGCCAGCTTTCCATCGGGGAACTCAAGATAATCATAGTAGTCACCCCCAACTCCGAAATGTGGCTTATAAATACTAGCCATTTCGTAGCAATCTTTTACCGGCAGTTTAGCGGGGATCAACATGCGCTGCATTTCACCAGCCAATTCCATTTCTCGCTTGAGGCTTTGTTGCTCCAGCTGACGCTTGAATAGACGTTTATTCTCAATAGCCACCGCCACGATATTGGTAATGGTAGTAATGAACTGTACCTTCTCGTACATATCGTCATCATCGCCAAAGCCACCAATAAAAACGTAGGCAATAGGCTGCTCCTTGTGCAAAACCGGAATCACCAATTCGAAGGCAGATAGAAATGGGTGCCCATCTGCATCAAGGTTCACCAACTCAGTAAAATTCCCTAGCTCCGTACTAATATCGTAGGTACGTTGCTCAGGATCAAGACCATTTTGGGTAGCACAACGCCAAGGTTCAGACTGCACCCCTCTAATGTAGAGCGCCATCTTCTTGACCCCCAACTCGAAAGTCAGAAAGGAATGGTACATCTCGTACAACTCGCTAGCCGAGAAGTTGTTATTGATGGCCTGAGTGAGTGTAAGCAGACGATTGACTTGCAGCTGGCGCAAATGAAGCTCGTGCTCCAGTTGCTCAATTCTAGAAAACTGTTTGGCCATCTTTGCAAAATCTGCCATAGGTATCGTTCTGCTACAGTGCTTTTGAGATTCTCCCAAAGATAGCAAATGCCAAGGAAACCCTGATATTGGAAGCAATCCAACTATGCCTGCCTTCAGACAGAGATTTGTGCAAAATCAGGAGTAATGAAAATCGATATTTCCTGCTTTGACATTCTAAAAACAATTGCGTTTACAAGTCTCACAAACAGCACCTAAGCAATTTGGTGGCCGAGGTGGAAGCCATTACTTTTGTAGCTGCAGCTAAACTTGTCCGTTAACCAGAGATTTACTACGGCCAAAAAAGAACACGCAGGAAAACGAATGAATAAACTAAGCTTTCGCGACGCCAAAGTAGCCTACAAAGTAGAGGGAAAAGGAACTCCTGTTGTACTCCTACATGGCTTTTGTGAAGACCACCAAGTCTGGGAAGATTTCAAGCAGGACTTACTGGAGGAAAAGTACCGCGTAATCACCATCGATTTACCCGGCTTTGGGCAGTCGGAAGTCGTACGCCCTGTCAGTATCAAATATTACGCGGAAACGGTGCTAGCAGTGCTAGACGAGAAAAAGCTCAATGAAGTTATTCTGGTTGGTCATTCGATGGGCGGGTACACTGCGTTAGCAGTAGCAGAACTGGCGCCTGAGCGCATACAAGGTTTAGGTTTATTTCACTCTCACCCTTATGCTGATTCGAAGGCTAAGCAAGAAGCTCGTCATAAGCAGGCTAACTTCATACGCCGGCAAGGACATCAGCTTTATGTGAAACAACTAGTGCCCAAACTGTTCCCAGCCAAGTATGGCCTCAGCCACCCATTTGACTTGGATAAACTGATCCACCGGGCAGCTCGTTACGAGGCAGAAGGTATCATTGCTGGCTTGGAAGCCATGGCCAACCGGTTAGACCGGACCGCTGTACTACGGCAAGCTAAAGTGCCTGTACTTTTTATAGTTGGAGAAGAAGACACCGCTGTACCACCGGAGGCTAGCCGCGATCAACTATCATTACCTGCCGTAGCGCAAATTCACGTACTGGAAAATGTGGGCCACATGGGCATGATTGAAGCCCGCAGGAAGACCCAGTTGATGGTTCGGCAATTTGTGGAATTCTGCTTACAGTCCTAAGTCAGGAGAAAAATAGCAACGCGAAAAAGGTTAAGGCTCCAAGAATTGTAGTGATAATACCAAGCCGCTTAGAGCGCATCCAGCCCGACATGGCTATAGTTGTCATGAGGGCCAATACCCCCACAAATAAGGCGAGCGTACCCATCGTGCGACTTGAGTTCAGTTGTCCCATATCCACCTGAAAGGGATATCCTTCTGTAGAAATCATGGTCAGCTGAGTCATAGCCATTACCGCTACTACGAACGCCAGAGAAGAAATAGCCGTAGAAACAATCAAGGCCCGGATCAGACGCCCTTCTTTATCTGAAAGGATAAGTGTACCGAGCAAGGTAAGAGAGAACCCGCCAAGAAAAGTACTGATGAAGGAAATTTGCTTGGCCAATTCATTTACATAGGGTAATGGCAGTTCAATCATGACTTTAGAAAATTAGAGCGGCACTAACTCAAGTACTTTGCTACAATTGGCAGACGGCGCCCCATTCCGAATGCTTTATTGCTTACCCGCAAGACCGGAGCCGTTTGATAGCGCTTAAACTCGTTAATGTTGACTAAACGCAAAATGCGGCGTACGAGAGCCTCATCAAACCCTTGCTCAATGATCTCCTTGGGGCCGCGCCGTAACTCAATGTATTGAAAAAGTACCTCGTCCAAGATATCGTAATCTGGTAAACTGTCGCTATCCTTTTGATTAGGGCGCAGCTCAGCAGAAGGAGGCTTATTAATGATGTTACTAGGAATGACTTCCCCGTCTTTATTCATGTAGCGGGCCAGCTCAAAGACCTCTGTTTTGTATAAATCACCAATTACACTCAGGCCGCCACACATATCACCGTAGAGCGTACCGTAGCCCACCGCCATTTCACTTTTATTGGAAGTATTGAGCAAAATGGGGCCAAATTTATTGCTAAAGGCCATCAGCAGCATTCCGCGTATCCGCGCTTGTAGATTCTCCTCCGCAATGTTGAATTCCGTACCCCAAAAGTGAGGGCGCAGGGCGTTCTCATACTCCTTGTATATTTCCTCGATGGGAATGATTTCGTACTGACTCCCCAAATTCTGCGCCAACTGCCGAGCATCATTCACCGAGTGGTCACTACTGAACTGAGATGGCATTAATACGCAGCGCACATTATCTGGACCGAGCGCTCGAGCGGCCAATACAGCCACTACCGCAGAGTCAATTCCCCCACTCAACCCCAGGATAGTACGCTTAAAACCTAGTTTGTAAAAATAATCACGCAATCCCATTAGAAGGCCATCATGGATCAAAGTCATTTTATTGCGGGGCTGCTCACCTTGTGGATCAGTGACGGCTTCTACTGCTGCCAAATCGTAAGTGCGCACACAATCTTCGAAATAAGGAAGCTCATCGTAGACTGTGCCGTCTGAGGACATGACAATGGAGCCCCCATCGAAAAGCACCTCCGTTTGTGCCCCTACTTTATTGGTGTAAAAGATGGGAATACTGTAACGCTCCACGTTGGCGCGTAAAACATGTACACGTTCTTCCGCATGATCAAAAGAAAAGGGAGAAGCTGAGAGATTAAGAATGAAGTCTGGCTTCTGATCAATCATCTCATCAAGCGGGCAGACCTTATACAGGGGATTCTCATTACCCACATTCCAGATATCCTCACATATGGTCAGCGCAATTCGCTTACCCTGATACTCCAAAACCTGCCATTCATGGGCCGGCTCAAAGTAGCGATACTCATCAAAAATATCATAGGTCGGAAGTAGGGTCTTATGCTGAATAGCCTTCACCTGACCATCCGCCAAGAAATATGCGGAGTTATATAAGTCTTTGCCTTCTGGAACAGGGTTTACGGTAGTAGATCCCACTACAATAGCAATCCCTTGCGCATCTGCTTTCAACTCCTCAATCATCTCTTCGGCTTGCGCAATAAAGTCGCGAAACTCCAGAAAATCACGTGGCGGATAGCCCACGGTGGTCAACTCAGGTAGCAACACAATGTCTGCCGCTTGCTCTTTAGCTTCCGCCACCGCCGCTCGAATTCGAGCTAGGTTTCCACTAAAATTTCCGATGTGTACATTGATCTGAGCAATTGCGATCCTCATGTTTGGGGTTCATTTTGGTAAGGAAAGAGCAACAGCAATTTAGCTGTACTCAAGCGCCTCTTTGTTCAGCATAAAGGCAAAACAAAGATACAGCTTGTTACCAGAGAAACAAGGAATCGCCCGACTTAGTTTTATTTTCAAACTAAGATTCCAAACTAACTCTTCTTCGTCTTTGGTTTTGTTTTTGGAAAAGCGAGATAAGTACTGCTGTAAGTGGTACCAAAGGTAAGAGCGGCATTGTATACTTGCGCTATGGCATCAGCGGCTTGGTCGGGCTGTAATTCTCGCAATGGATGAATATAGGCCACCCAAAGGATATCCTCTGAAACAGCGTAGCGAACATCCAATGCACTGTGAAAATTGGCTTCCATGCACTCTTCCATTTGCGCATCGGTGACTTCATCAATGTGCTGAATCGGGGTCACAAAACGCATCCGATTATTGGTTTCATCAGTCAGGCAAAAAATCGGCAAGCCGTTCACCACAAATTGCCAGTTGCCATTGCCGCCCTGAATAGTATCACTAATGGATCGAATGACCTCATCCAATTTTTCATTATCCATATCCTGTGCCTGTACATTCATGCTCAAGCAAAAAAGACTAGCCAACAAAACAGCACGTAAGTAATTCATACGGATGGAGTTATAGCATTAGAAAAGAATCCAAGTTAGCCGCTCTGCGCTAGAGATGCAATTTTCATTGTGTACAAGGGTAGGATTGCGGACAGTTCCCTGTTTGGTGGAGAGGTGATGTGGTCGCGTTGAAAAGCCAGTTTTTCACCACAAAAATCGAGTTATTTAATTTTTTCGATGACTTTCCAGCAAAACACTGACAACCAAACCTTTACTTCATTTATTTTTTTCGATAAGCCCTCCTAAAAACCGCATGTATACTACCCTTCCCTTCCTACTCACTAATCGCTGATTTACAGAAACACTACCGTGAATATCAACCAGTAATGAACCACCTTCGCCAATTGGTGTTCCATGCACCAGAATCTTTTAAGTAAGCAAGCAAGTAAGTCAAAGATGGCAGATCGCAATATTTTGGTAGTAGGAGGAAGTTCAGGAATAGGGTTGGCGCTCGTAGAGGAGTTACTGACACAAGGTGATAATGTGTACGTATGGTCTCGGGAGGAGCGTGGCTTAATCTCCTTGCCCGGAGTGCAACACTTCGCGGTAGATGTAACTACAGATGAACTACCAGCGGGCGAACTACCGGATGTACTCCACGGCCTTGCTTACTGTCCGGGCACCATTAACCTCAAGCCATTCCGTAGCCTTAAGCCAGATCATTTCCGGACCGAACTAGAAGTAAACTTGATTGGTGCAGTACGCTGCCTCCAGGCCGTAGAGCGCAAATTCAAAAAAGCAGATCAAGCTGCTGTTGTTCTTTTTAGCACCGTAGCCGTGCAACGCGGCATGCCTTTCCACGCGGGAGTAGCATCAGCTAAAGGAGCAATAGAAGGTTTGACCCGATCCTTGGCTGCCGAGTGGGCGCCGAAGATACGAGTCAATGCCATTGCTCCGAGTCTGACTGATACGCCACTGGCCGAAAAACTCCTCTCCACGGAAGACAGACGTAAGGCCTCCGCCGAACGCCATCCCCTACAACGCGTGGGTACAGCACAAGAAGTAGCCCAATTGGCTACCTATCTGCTGGGGGCAGATGCCGGTTTCATGACGGGGCAGGTGATTGGCATTGATGGCGGAAAGAGTAGAATCTAAACTCCGCCACACCATCATGTTTATCTAGCAATTCCCAATATTCGTCCCTGATGGCACTGCATCAGGATTCCCAGTGAATTCCTTACCTTAGCGCGATACCTAAGATGATACATGGGAAAGATCATTTCACTATTGAACCATAAGGGCGGTGTAGGTAAAACTACCAGCACTATTAATATTGGTGCAGCCATGGCAGAACTTGGCAGAAAGGTACTCCTCGTTGACTTGGACCCGCAAGCCAACCTGACCCTTTCACTTGGGATTCCGCGCCAACCGGTCACTATTTACGAAGCCATCCGGGGCGAATCAGAGCTTGATCCGTATACCGTAAAGCCAGGTATGGATGTAGTCATCTCTACCCTTGATCTTTCGAGCGCTGAGATGGAGCTGATCAATGAAGCTGGCCGCGAATATATCCTTCGTGAAATCTTTGATCCCTTTCGGGAGGATTATGATTTCATCCTCATCGACTGCCCTCCTTCTTTAGGGCTTCTTACCTTGAATGCACTAACGGCAAGCGACTTCGTCTTGATCCCTTTACAGACTGAGTTTTTAGCCCTCCAGGGACTGGCAAAGATCAAGCAGGTCATCCAAAAGGTACGTCTACGCTTGAACAAAGGCTTGAGCATCGGCGGTGTAATTCCTACGATGTACGACGCACGCAAGGTCCTGAACCGCGATGTAGTTGAAACCATCCAGAAATATTTTGGCCCTTTGGTGTTTAATACTTATATCCGTGATAATGTGGCCCTGGCCGAAGCCCCTGCTAAGCGTCAAGATATTTTCGCCTACAATCGCAATAGTAGCGGAGCAAAAGACTACCTCAAACTGGCCCAAGAGATCATCAAACGATCCGCAGAGACCGCAGAAAATACGCGGGAAAATTAGGTACACAGAAACCGAAATGCGGTAAAATAGCGTTACATTTAAGAATACAGTATACAAATCCGGCTATCCGTTGTTTTAAAATTGGTAGCCCAAAAGCAGAAAGCTTGGCAAAAAAGCGCTTTACAAAGGGACTCGAAAGTCTGTTTGGCGATGCAAATGAGCAGGGCCAACAGGTATCACTGTTTCCAGAGAAGACAAGCGCTGGTAGACCTAAGCGAGACGAAGAGAAAAAAAGCAGTAAGGGCTTTACGTCTCAGCTAGATGCTTTTTTATCCGAGGCCTTCGAAACAGAGGCAGAAAAGGTCGATAGCGAAAACAAAGAAAAAAAAGCACCACGCCGCCTAGCCGGGCTCGACCTGCTCATTCGACAGACTAGCGAAGGGCCAAGGCAAAGCCGCACCAAGTTGGCGGATAAACGCCGTCTGACACTGGCTTTTGATAAGAGCCAACTGAGCTCGCTCAAGCGCATTGCTGAGGAAGAGGGTGTATATCTTAAAGACCTCATCGCCCAGCTGATTGAGCGATACCTTAGCGAGCGCGACAAATAATTCGCCAATCCCACCTTTACATCCATTTCGGAAAGCTTATCTTTGTTTGCCGCAGTGCATTGACGCTATTACGGCCACTGCCTTAGTTTAAACACTCTGAATAATGAAAAATAATCTCTTACTGTTATTGGCTTTGTGTCTAAGCCTACAACTTGCCACCGCACAAGGAATTGACTTTTTCAAAGGTGATTGGGAGGCTGCTTTAGCTCAAGCTCAAAGCCAGGATAAACTAATTTTTGTAGATGCTTATGCTACCTGGTGTGGCCCCTGTAAAAGAATGGCCGCTGAAGTCTTCCCCGATGAAAAGGTGGGTGCATTTTACAACCGCAACTTTGTCTCGCTTAAAATAGACATGGAAGCACCTGAAAACGCAGAATTTGCGGCTAAGTATCCCGTAGCTGCTTTTCCTACCCTCTACTATATGGATGCGGAAGGCGAAGTTATACAGAGTGTAAAGGGAGCACAAAAATCAGATCAGTTTATTCGTACTGGAGCTAATGCCCTGGCGCAGTCTGAGCCTTCTGGTGACTATGCTGCCGAGTACGAAGATGGCAACCGCGATCCAGAGCTTGTATACAAGTACGTACGCTCCCTGATCCGGAATGATGAACCTCACCTACGTGTGGCGAACGATTTCCTCCGTGCCCAAGATGATTTGAATACGCCCGACAATCTCCAGTTCATCATGCTGGCAGCCACTGAAGCAGATAGTCGGATTTTCAACTTGATGATTGAGCGCAAGGATGCCATTATTTCTGCCAATTCTGAAGACCTCTATTACAGTCAAGTATATGCTGCCTGCCAGGCCACTGTAGAAAAGTCGGTAGAGTATAGTAGTTTAGAATTACTCAAGGAGGCTTGCGAACTCATGAAAGAGCATAATTCTGAGCAGGCAGAGGAGTTTCAGTACGTTTCTGAAATGTCCTATGCCGAAGCCCATCGCGATGGTAAAATGTACGCCAAAGCTGCTCGTTCCTACGCCAAAGAGGTGATTGCTGAAGATGCTGCCAAATTGAATGATTTTGCACTACGCACCTCTAACGTTTTTGACAGCGATAAAAACGTACTGGATGTGGCGCAGTATGCTGCCCTGGAGGCCATCAAGTATAATAGTGATACTTTCCGTCACTACTACACCTTGGCGATTGTAGAAAAGAAGCGGGGCAACAAGAAAGAAGCCCTGGGTGCCGCTCGCAAAGCGCTAGTACTTGCACAGGAGAACTCTCCCAACGCAGTACGCATGCTAACGGCTTTCATTGACACCCTAGAGCGCGAAGGCTAAGATTAACCACCCTTCTCGGCATAAAAAAAGCGCCTGGATGATTATCCAAGGCGCTTTTTTTATGTTACAAAGATTGTGTCCTAAGCAGACTTACGTTGCTCGGGGCTCAACATATTTTCGTATTCATTCAAGGCTTCAAAACGATACCCCAAAGCACTGTAATGTTCCAGTACTTTAGGTAAAGCATAACGAAGCTTCTCCTCAGCTTTAAGGCTGTCGTGGAAAACCACAATAGAACCAGCATTAGCGTTGCGCACTACATTCTGCAAGCATTGCTCTACCGTGATATTCGGATCGAAATCACCGCTGAGTACATCCCACATTACGATACGGTAGTGGCGCTGCAGAAACTGTGTCTGACGCGGACGAAGCTTTCCGTAAGGAGGGCGGAAGAGAACAGTCTTGGTCAGATTAGCGCCGTGACGCACATTGTGGTAGTAAGGGAGGTTGTCAGTCGTCCAACCATTAAGGTGATTGAACGTATGATTCCCTACGGCGTGGCCAGCTGCTTTCACTTGCTCGAAAACTTCCGGATTTTTACGGATGTTATCACCTACGCAAAAGAAAGTGGCCTTAGCGTCATAAGCGGCTAACTGCTCCAGCACCCATGGCGTAACACCAGGGATAGGGCCATCGTCGAAAGTGAGATAGAGAACCTTCTCTTGGGAAGGAATTCTCCAGGTAAAGTTGGGAAAAAGTTCCTGGATGAACTTCGGGGTTTTAACGAGATACATAAGGATTCGCAAATTAAATGTTCAGGGATAATTTTACTGTTACTGTGCGGTAGCTGTCACGCAGCTCCACGATCTAGTTTTCATTCATAGTGCTAAACAACCAGGGAAAGTAAGTAGACGAAAGATTATAAATCTTAATTGCTACTTTTGCAGGGCTTTCGGCAGGGCCTCCAAGAAAGGATTTAAAGACGGGGAGCATCATAAAAATCGCCTCCTTGAACTTATTACCAAATTTATCTAGCAAAAGTTTCCGAGGAAACGTATAAGCCTTTGGTTTTGCTGCCTGAATGCAAAACTTTTTTTAGAAAAAACTCAATCTGGAATTAATTGTTCACAAAAATGGTTACTCAAAACCAGGAACACATTGATACTCAGACCAATCTCAAGCAGACGATAAGTAAGTGAGCCCTTTTAAACTGCTCCAATAGATACTGCTAAAAACCATACGGAAACATGACCAAAGTACGCGTAAGATTTGCCCCTAGCCCCACTGGTGCCCTGCACATTGGCGGTGTTAGAACAGCGCTGTATAATTATCTACTGGCCCGGCAGACCGGTGGCCAATTTATCTTGCGAATTGAGGATACCGATCAGACCCGTTACGTCCCTGGGGCAGAAGATTATATCAAGGAAGCACTGGAATGGTGTGGCCTACAGCCAGACGAAGGTCCAGGCTACGGTGGTGGGTATGGTCCTTACAGACAGTCAGAGCGCAAAGCACTTTACCAGAAGTACGCTCAAGAACTAGTGGGTAAGGGCGAGGCCTATTACGCTTTTGATACTTCGGACGAGCTAAATGCTCGGCGGGAAGCAGAAAAAGAAGCGGGCAACCATAGCTTCCGCTACGGATCTGCTAACCGTGCTAGCATGCGTAATAGCGAATCCTTATCAGAAGCAGAAGTGGCTGACTTACTGGCCAACAAGACTCCCTATACTATCCGCCTGAAGGTTCCTCAGGACGAGATCATCACTATTCACGATCAGGTCCGCGGAGAAGTGCAATTCCAGAGTAATGAGCTAGATGATAAAATCTTGCTCAAAACAGACGGAATGCCAACCTATCACCTGGCTAATATTGTGGATGATCACCTAATGGAAATCACCCACGTAATTCGGGGTGAAGAGTGGCTACCTAGCACTGCGCATCACGTGTTGCTGTACCGTGCCTTTGGTTGGGAGGATACCATGCCCAATTTTGCTCACCTACCCCTAATCCTGAAACCAACCGGTAAGGGTAAATTGAGTAAGCGGGATGGAGCCAAATTGGGGATTCCCGTTTTTCCACTGAAGTGGGACGGCGAAACGCCAGAAGATTCCTTCACTGGCTTCCGTGAATTTGGTTTTGATCCCCGTGCTGTTCTTAACTTCTTGGCCTTCTTGGGTTGGAACCCAGGTACAGAGCAAGAGATGTTTTCATTGGAGGAACTAATCTCTGCGTTTTCGATAGAAAAAATTGGAAAGGCGGGCGCTCGCTTTGATTTCGATAAAGCCAAGTGGTTTAACCAACAGTACATCATCAATACACCAAATGAGGATTTGCTCCCTACCGTAAAAGCACTCCTGGCTGAAAAAGGCGTCGACCAGGACGACGAGTTTCTACTCACTTTTATCGGACTCATGAAAGAGCGCGTAGTCTTTTATGGTGAGTTTTGGGACAACGGTAGCTACTTTTTCGAAACACCGTCTTCCCTGGATGAAAAGAATATTCGCAAGAAGTGGAAGCCAGAAAAGCAGCCGCTATTTGAAGACTTGAGAGATCAGTTAGCAGCCTTGAACGCACCAGACGAAGCCGCGGTAGAAGGCTGTGTAAAGGCTTTTATGGAAGCAAATGAATTGGGCTTTGGCGCGGTGCTACCCATCCTCCGATTGGGTGTGGCCGGCACCATGAAAGGGCCATCGATATTCGCCGTAATGGCGCTATTGGGTATGGAAACGGTAGCAGAACGCCTGACCAATTCCTTTACCACTTTTAATGCCATCAAAACGGCCAACGCTTAATCAACATTCAACAGGCACTGGCTCATTCGTTGGGCTAGGCCTGTATCTATAGACAGTATTAGGAAAAGCGGAAACAACTTACTTATTCAGAACGAACAAGATGCAGGCCTGCAGACTTGCCCTACAAGTCGCTGAGCCACCTGCCTTAGTTAATCCATTGTTGCCGTATGCAATCTTCAGTACTTTTCCCTCCTCTAGCAGATTTTGCCAACAATTTGCTCAAAGGCGTAGCCGAAACCCTCACTACAGAACGTAAGGAGCTACTATTACAATTGGTAGATTACGTTCACCAAATGTTGCAAGAAAAAGGAGAGGTTCACCTCAACTTCATTTGCACCCATAATTCTCGTCGTAGCCATATTTCTCAAATTTGGGCAGCAGCGGGGGCGCGGCATTTCAAGTTATCCAATGTGTTCACCTACTCTGGAGGTACGGAAGCTACCGCCTTTCAGCCTCGGGCCATTGCGGCAATGGAGCGGGCTGGTTTCCAGATCAGAACGGATGATGCGAGCAAAGACAACCCCATTTATTCCGTGCTATTCTCCGAACAGGGGCAGGGTACCAAAGCCTGGTCAAAACGCTTTGATGACGAAGCCAACCCTAAAGAAAGCTTCGCGGCGATCATGACGTGCTCGGACGCTGACCAAAATTGCCCTTGGGTACCCGGCACCGACAAGCGAATTCCACTCACCTTTGAAGACCCTAAAATTGCTGATGGAACACCCGCAGAAACTGTGCGCTACGACCAAGCTGTACGCGAGATTGGCCGGGAACTACTCTGGGTAATGCGGGAAGTGGCATTACGGCCTTTTTAAACGGAACGGGTCATACGCACCATACCGCGGTAATGCGGGTGCATACGCTCAAAGGTGAGCCGAAAAGTACCGGACTTGCGGAAGCCTACTTTTTCGTAAAACTGATGCGCGCTCTCTTGAGTGTCCATAGCCTCCAACCAGACAATTTGCTTGTTTAACTTTTCTGCCTGTCCTACAACGTACTCAACCACCGCCTTACCAATGCCATTACCATGTACCTTGGGATGTAAGTAAATGCGCTGAAGCTTAAGGGCTGGCTGGTCTGGAAAATCAGGAGAACACTCCTCCTCGTGCAGCCAAAGAATACCGACGGCTTCTCCATCCCAATGTACCCAATAGTAGGGTGAAGCTGGCTTTTGCAAATCCTGCCTTACTCGCTTGGCATTGTACGTTTCCCGCAAGTACCAATTCGCGCCATCTTCCCACAGGTGCGCATAGACTGGAGGGTAACAAGCAGTCATCAAGGGGTGCATTTGATCGGCTTGCTGGGCAGAAACAGGAACCAGCTGCAATCTAGCGTTGAGTGTTATCATGGCTTCACTAGTTCACCAGCAGAATCATACATTTTACTCCAATCAAAAGCCTCCGGGCCAGGCCCTTCGGCCGCAAGCTGCTCTGGCTTTGCCGCGGCTTCTTCCAGGCTAGGCTCATGACCGGCTGGCACCCACCAAAGCACCATGTGTGGCCTGTCCATCCGTATAAACCATTGCTTACCCTTGCGAACAAAGTAGCTGTGTGCAGTTTGGTAGACAAAATGACGGAGCGTATCCAGGCTTTCCCAAACCGACATATTGACAATGACCATATCATCCGGGAAGGGCGTCTCAATGGAGGTGGCAGAAGTTCCCTCCTCATCCTTTAACCGCCAAACGAAACCATCTTGGTGCTCCGCTAACTCATTAATCGGGCCCAAGAAATGGACGAACTCCCACATCAGCGGAGCATCCAGTGGCTCCCGCATGCGGGCAATATTGATCTGGGCAAGTTGATAGTTCATGTGCACTTAAAGGTAGATTAAACACTTAGCCCCAATGTATGGCTCCACCGACTGCAGCTCGACTCGCTCCAGTGACAGAAGGCAGGACATTAGGTTGCTGTTGCCAACGTAAGGCTCCTGCCAATCCCATCAGAATGGCTTCTTTGTAGGCGATGATCTCCGGAGAAGCCATTTCCAATTGTAACGGCTGGACAGACTTGGCCATTTGCTCACACAAAAAACCATTAAAAGCCCCTCCACCCGTCACCAGTACCTGTTGTTGCTCACCAAGCGAGAGATGTTCCAGCTCAGCTACCTGTCGAATACTGGCACCTGTTTGCTCCGCTACGTGTATACACAGCGTGTGCAGGCGATCCGCCAGCGGCCAGCCCGTATTTTGAAACAAGGGAAGAAGTTTCTTCTGCACCCAATCATTCCCAAGTGACTTTGGAGGAGCCATTTTCAAGTAAGGCAAACGATTCGCTTGTTCAAGCAATTCCGGGATCACCTTCCCAGTACGAGCCAATTGTCCATCTTCGTCGTAGGCTACTCCCGTCTCTCCCATCAAGGCATCGAGCACCTGATTCGCCCCCGTAATATCGTAGGCCACATACCCGCCCGGCGTTCGCAAACTGATATTGGCGATACCGCCTAAATTGAGACAGGCAAAATATTTAGGAAACAGATATTGATCAGCTAAGGGAGCCAATGGCGCACCTTGCCCTCCCAGGGCCATATCCTGCGTACGAAACTGGTCAATGACAGGCAATTGCAGTACTGCAGCCATCGCAGCACCGTCCCCAATTTGAGTGGTAGTTTGCCGCTGTGGGTCGTGAAATACCGTATGCCCATGGCTCGCTACAAAATCTACCGAGGCCTGATGTCGATCAGCAAAAGCTTTTACCTCTTGCCCGTATAACAAACCCAGGTGCGTATGCAAATGCCACAGTTCTCGTCCAGGAAGTTGGATAGATGTACGCAGCTGATGCTGCCAATCGGGAGAGTAGCTTATCGTTTCTCCAGCGTGAAATTCCCAACGTAACAATTGAGTAGGCTGCGTGGTAGAAAAAGCAAAAGTACACCATGCCAGATCGATTCCATCCAGAGATGAACCCGACATCAGACCAATTACCTGATAGATTGCCATAACTACTGGAGTTTACGCGTTAGACAAAGAGGTTAAGCTGCCTTATTTAGTCTTCTTTCAGCTCTAGTGTGTACTCGGCTACGGCCTCAATTTCGTCAGCATCCAGCAGGTTTTCGAATGGCGTCATAGCTCCGCGGCCTTTAGTGACCACAGCCACTCTTTCTTCTACACTAAGAACGGAGGCCGTTAGATCATGTGCCCCACTAGCTCCCATATCACCGTACAGGCCATGGCAAGTAACACAGTATTGCTTATAGATTTTCTTGCCATCAGGCTTGGATGGTGCCGGGGCTGCACTTGCTGACGCAGCGCTGGAGGAAGTAGAAGAACTATCACTGCTATCACCGCAAGCCCACACTGCAGTTATGATAGCACAAAAGATTAAAAACTGTTTCATATTGACAATGGTACGTTTTATTCGCTCTCTTTAAGCTTCACAAAAGTAGCACCAGACCCCGAAGAACCTATTGTTTTTCCGGAGAAAAACGGCGCTCGTCCAAAAATCAAATCCGTTTATGGATATAAACTGTTACCTTGTTATACTACTCACGAATGAACTTGGAGGATGCTACAGACAAAGATCAGCAATCGTCCAATGTAATTCGGTTTAGGTTTATGCACATAACTTGAAGAACAAAATATAGTTGTTTAAATCATGAGTGATCAACGTTATAGAACCAGCCAAGGCAAACTGATTAGTGCCGCTGTGGTTGGCTTCATCATTTTAATGGTCCTAGTTATTTTTTCTAGCGCCACCTTCCTAACCATCGACGCAGGTGAACGCGGAGTGCTATTCCGTCGTTTCGGCGGCGGATTGGACTTGGAAAACACCTACCGACCTGGCTTCCATGTACTTGCTCCCTGGAATACTATGTACCGCTACGATGTGCGGGAAAAGCAGATTGAAGAAAAAATCGATGCCCTTTCCAACAATGGATTAAATATCGCTGTCGATGTTACAGTCAGGGTTAATCCTGCGTATGATAAGATTGGTTCTCTGCACGAGAAGTTTGGGAAAGACTATGTCAACACCCTTATTCGCCCTGAGGTGCGCTCTGCGGTACGGGAAGCAATCGGTAAGTTTACACCGGAAGAGCTATACTCTACCAAGCGTGATGAGGTACAAACCCTTATCCAAACTGACCTGGAAAAATCATTGATCGATAACTACATTGAACTGAAGGCTACATTGATCAAAGACATTGAGCTTCCAGACAAAGTACGTGGTGCCATTGAAGACAAACTGGAAGCTGAACAATCGGCCTTGAAGTATGAGTTTATCCTGGCTAAGGAGCGCCAAGAAGCAGAACGACGCATTATTGAGGCGGAAGCTAAGGCACGAGCAAACCAGATTCTGAACGCCTCGTTGAGTAACAATATCCTGCGCGATAAAGGTATCGAAGCGACCCTCGAATTGGCCAAATCACCAGGAAGTAAAGTAGTGGTAGTTGGCAGCGACGGTAGCGGTGGTCTACCCTTAATACTAGGAGGTAACTAAACTACCAACTGAAGTATAAAACCTCATCCCGAGTCAGGACACCCTGGCTCGGGATGTTTATTTTTGAGCCTATTTTGCTAGGTATTCCCTGTTCCATGAAGAATTTAAGTTATTTAATCCCAATTATCACTTTCCTCCTTTTTGTCCAATGCAGTAAAGCGCAGCGTTTCTTTACGGAAGTTGGAATGGGAATTGGAAATGTTGTCAAGGAGCAACACACCTTGGGCAAAGCCGAAATCTATTTCAACCTTCTTACTCCCGTTAAATTCGGGCAGCTGGGGTTGGACTTTTCTACTGGGGGGAACTTCATCCCCGGAACCAGGAGCATGATAGAGGGAGATACAGAAATATTGTCCCCAAATGATGCAAGATTTAGCACCGTATCAGCTTTATACCGGCTGCCGATTAAGGAACTATTCTTTATTGAATCTCACCTAGGATATTCTTCTATATCCTATTATGTTCATACTGATACCGATGATAGGATACAACAATCTAACCTAACCTATGCACTGGGCATAGGAGCAACACTATCAGGTAGGCTTACAGTCTCACTTAGATACCAGCATTTTGGAGTTGCACCAGAGTATGAGGGCGTAAAAGACATGACAACTCTAAAGTCAAATGCTGAAGAGATAATGATAATGCTATTCAGAATGTCGTATCGATTCAGCTGGGATAATCTTTTCAAAAAATAGAGCCTATTCTTAAAGATGGGTCCAAGCCCCCCCTGTAACTCAAGCACGCCGTAATTAGTTTTCCACATACTTATCCACGAGCAGTGTAAGAAAATACTGCGTGTAGTTTCCAGTAAAAGGCTGTATTATTGTAGACTACACGCAAGAAATAAATGGCAGAATCCTCCACTAACAAACCAACCAGACGGCGCAGATCGGACGCTAAGCAAGGCCGAGAAGATCTTTCGAACTACGTATTCGGCAAAGTCCCCCCTCAAGCAGTCCCGCTCGAGGAGGCCATTCTTGGTGCCATTCTTCTAGAAAAGGATGCACTTACGGAGGTGTTGGATGTGTTGCAATTTGATGCCTTCTATGTAGATGCTCACCAGTACATCTACCAGGCGATGCTTCGCCTTTTTGAACGCTCGCAACCCATCGACTTATTGACGGTCATGGAAGAGCTCAAAAAATCTGGCGAACTCGACGCAGTGGGAGGCCCTGCCTACCTGGCTGAGTTATCGAATAAAGTGGCTTCCGCAGCCAATATCGAGTACCACGCTAGGATTGTAGCGCAAAAGTTTATCCAGCGGGAACTGATTCGCATCTCCACTAAAACCATCAACGACGCCTTTGAAGACACTACTGATGTCTTCGATTTGCTCGATTCTGCCGAGAATTCACTCTTCAAAATTGCGGAGCGAAATATGGGGCGTAGTGTCGATAAAATGGGCAGTCTGGCCAGTAAGCTACTCAAGCAAATTGAGGAACTCAAGGACGTAGAAGAAGGCCTCACCGGAGTACCTACCGGCTTCACCGAATTAGACCGCCTTACCAGTGGTTTTCAGAAGTCGGATTTAATCATTTTAGCGGCGCGGCCGGGCATGGGTAAAACTGCGCTCACGCTCTCTATAGCAAAAAACGCAGCTTTAGATTTCAATAAAGGAGTAGCAGTATTCAGTCTCGAGATGTCAAGTCTACAGCTGGCCCAGCGTATTATTTCCATGGAAGCAGAGATTGCGGGTAGTAAGCTGCGGAATGGACAATTGGAAGATTACGAATGGCAGCAATTACATACTGCCATTGAGAAGGTAGCCGATGCTCCCATCTTTATTGACGACACCCCTGGTATCAACAGCTTTGAGCTGCGCGCAAAATGTCGACGCTTGAAGATGCAGTACGATATTCAGATGATCATCATCGACTATCTACAACTCATGAGTGGCGGTGGTGATAACAAAGGTGGCAATCGTGAACAGGAGGTAAGTGCCATCTCGCGGGCCCTAAAAGGTTTAGCAAAGGAGCTAAACGTCCCGGTTATTGCGCTTTCTCAGCTGAGTCGTGCAGTAGAAACCCGGGGTGGAGACAAACGTCCGCAGCTGAGTGACTTGCGTGAATCGGGTAGTATCGAGCAGGACGCAGACATGGTAATGTTCATCTATCGCCCGGAATACTATCAAATCCTGGAAGACGAAGAAGGTCAATCCTTAAAAGGTGTTGCGGACGTTATCGTAGCCAAGCACCGTCATGGTGCGCTCATGGATGTGCGCCTTCGTTTTACTGGCGAATTTGCCCGCTTCTCCAACATGGACGACCCTGATTTTGGTGACTTACCTGGTGATACCTTTGAGAGTCCGTTCAACAACATCATCACCAAGCCATCAAAGATGAACGATGGTGAGGATATTCCCTTCTAGATTTTTTTTGCGGTTACTCGGTAACCTTTCGGTGGGATACGTTACTATTATAGTGGAAGCATGCTGCTACGCCCCTTTTGGTGCAACAACAGCGCGCTCTAGTAATAGAATGACAAATGATCTGCTATGGTAAGTAGTCCTGCAAAATCAGCCTTCCTTTCTTGGTACCAACCCTACCACGAGCGTTTAGTACGCTACTGCAGCAGCCGTGCGTTTGGTGTCATGGATACTGAAGACTTGGTGCAAGAAGCAGTATTGGCGACCTTGGCCAATTGGGAAAAGATCAAGGATAAGAGTAAGCTCTTGAGCTATATGTTTGGCGTGGTAAACAACCTGGTCCGTAATCATCGACGCAGACTCCCATTTAAAGGCAACTGGGATGAACGACGCCTGGAAGCTTTGGAAAGCAAACTGGGCGATGCGGATACAGCCCTCGATGTTGATATTCTCCTCAAAGCGGTGGAGCAACTCCCGAATAACCAGGCAGAGGCATTGCGATTATTCGAATGGAGTGGATTTAGCATTAAGGAAATCGCAGCATTACAGCAGGTAAGTGAAGGCGCTGTTAAAACCCGACTCAGCAGAGCCAGAGGAAGCCTAAGAGAAATGCTAAGTGAAGATGGCCGCAGCTTGAGCATCGGTGAACGACTCCATATCTATGCATCCATTCTTCTGTAATCCAGCATCATGAAAAAACCAACACCGGCAGAGCTACAGCAAAAGCTCAATCAGGTAACTAGTTTACTAGAGTCTGTGCAGTTTGAGCAGGTTATCAGCTGGGTATATGCGGCACCGGCCCCAAAGGCAAAAACTTTTCGCTGGTGGTGGAAGAAGAAAGGTTGAATTTTATTTTCCAGTCACACTTTGTATTACACAAGGAGAAGGGAAAAATTAGCAGAGGTTTCACTAAAAGACATAAAAGCCCCTTGGGAGGGGCCCCACCCGCTGCCTGAACGCCAGTCCAGATATGGGTCAACATGACCCGACTAGATATACCTTTATCATCATCTACAGAACGTAGATGCCTATCAACTATAAAAACACCGAACTCCTCCGTTGACCATTTGAGGGTAATTCCCTCCGGAGGTTATATCGCTAACGAAGTGTTTTAGGCTCCGCCTAAATCCTTCTTGCGAGTACCTGCCGGCCATGCTGGCACAGCAGGCGGATATACTCGAGGCGCAGGTTTGGATTCCCAACCCTCTTCAACCTCGGTATAAGGACCACTGAGAAGATACACGACTTGGTCGAAAAAGAGTCGCGCATCAACAGTGGCTAATATCGGCATTTTTAACTATAAAACAAAATGATTTTTAAATAAAATTTAACCACAAATGAATTTCGGAAAAGAATTCCAGCACTTTGCCGTAGGCCACCTGGGAATGAGCAGCATGCACTTGGCTAATTACATGGCTCGCACCAGCGTTCCGGCGCAAGCCACTATTTCTCCGATGGTAATCGAGGAACGGTCCCTCAACATTGCCCAGCTTGATGTTTTTAGCCGACTGATGATGGATCGCATTATTTTCCTTGGTGTCCCCATCAATGATTATGTGGCTAACGTTATTCAAGCCCAACTCCTATTCCTGCACAGCACAGATCCTAAGCGAGATATTCAGATGTACATCAACAGCCCCGGCGGTTCAGTAACAGCTGGCTTAGGGATCTATGACACCATGCAGTATGTTGGGCCTGATGTTGCTACCATCTGCACAAGTATGTCCGCTAGTATGGCCGCAGTGCTTTTGAGTACCGGGACTAAAGGTAAACGCTCAGGCTTGCCACATAGCCGTGTCATGATTCACCAGCCTAGCGGTGGCATGCAAGGACAACTTTCAGATATGGAGATCACCTACCAACTGGTTAAGGGTATGCAAAAAGAACTCTACCAGATACTCAGTGAGCATACTGGGCAGCCGGTAGATCAGATCACAGCAGACAGTGATCGCGACTACTGGATGTCGGCCGAGGAGGCGAAAGCCTATGGTATTCTGGATGAAGTACTCTAGGAAGCAGTCCAGCCTGATCGGAGACGTAATGAAAACCTCTCCGGTCAGCACCTTTCTTTTTATTCCCTATCTAAGTAGCCAAACAAGTCTACAGGAAAAAATAATATCGCGAAAGAGGGTCGCCAATTTTTTAATCGTCTCTAAGCCACCTCGTGCCCACGAGCAGCCTCCAACAGTGTAAACCAATCTTGATCTTCAAATTGAATATCAAGCGCCTTGACTGCGGCCGATAGTCGGCTTTGACGAGCCGTACCCAAGACAGGAATAATACCCGCTGGGTGGTGTAATAGCCAAGCCAACAGCAGTACATCACTACCGGGGCTGCCATATTTTTCACCCACATCATCCAACGCATCAGCTACCCGCCGCGCCGCATCGTCATCACGGCTAAAAAGTCCTCCTAGCGGCGACCAAGCCATAGGGCACATTTGATATTGAAGCGCCTGGTCAAAGGTTCCATCGAAGAATGGCTTATCATGCAGTAAACTAGCCTGTACCTGATTAGTCACCAATGGCGTTTGGGCTCGTAAGTAATCAACCTGACTGGAAGTGAAATTAGATACTCCAAAATGCAAAACTTTCCCGCTGGCCTTCAATTCCGCGAAGGCGGCCGCCACTTCTTCTGCTCGCATCAGTGGACTTGGACGATGAACTAAGAGTAAGTCCAAATAATCGGTCTGAAGATTTTTCAGACTTTGCTCGGCGGACTGTATGATATACTCCTTGCTTGTATCGTAAGCCTTGATGTGGTTCTCTGGCCGTTGTTCACAAACCAGGCGGATACCACACTTGCTGATCAATTGCACACTAGAACGGTCAATAGACATACCCGCCCAGGCATTACCGAAAGTAGCTTCGGTGGTATAGTGGCCATAGATATCGGCATGATCAAAGGTGGTGATACCTTCGGATAAACAGTGTTCAATCAGGCTTTGCATATCCTTAATTGGAAGGTTATGCCCCCATACGCCCCAGGTCATTACCCCCGCAGTAAGCCGAGATAAAGTAGGTCCATTTGGATGAAGCTGAATTGGTGCCAACATACTGCCCAGGTTTATTTGCTGCTAATGTAAAGGATTATGTTTGGTTTTCGTCCAGCCACTTTCCAACCAATGCCGGTTTATAGTCTGACAGCTGCTGGACCAGGCCCGAGATAGAAGAATCAACGAGTAACATTTGGCGGTTAGTTAGTCGCAAGAGGCCCTGCTCCACCATATGATCTAACAGTTGTACCAAGGCATCATAGTAACCTGCTATATTAAGGATGCCAATTGGCTTTTGGTGCAAGCCCAACTGCGCCCACGTTAGCATCTCAAATAGTTCTTCCAGCGTACCAAAACCACCGGGTAGCGCAATCACACCTTCGCAATGCTCATTCATCAACTGCTTGCGCTCGTGCATACTATCCACCAGGATTAATTCCGTAAGCCCTGGGTGAGCAATCTCCTTAGCGGATAAAAAATGAGGCAATACTCCTATCACCTCTCCACCACCAGCCAGCGTGCCATCTGCTACGGCTCCCATCAGGCCCACCTTGGCACCACCATAGACCAATTTGATTCCTTCCTGAGCTAAATATTGCCCCAACTCGAAGGCCTGTTCTCTATACACAGCTTGCTGACCACTGCTAGACCCACAGAATACCGATATTGCTTTCATCGCACTTTTTTTGGCAGGATAGCAATTTATCCTGTGGCAAACAAAGGAAAAGCGATCGCAACCCTGAGTTTACACCACATTTCTCCTTCTCCCAACTGGAAGTGCCATTTTCGGATTTGGTAAAACATAATTGCTTATTTTTGCCATTCACCTATCCTGGAAGCCAAGGAGGCAAACTATGGCGAAAAAGAAAAAGAAAGGTCAGTTGGCATTGCGGTTGGGCCTGAATGATGAGCGAATCCCGAAGTTATTTGGTCTTTTGTGCCTCTTCATTGCCACTTATCTATTTGTTGCGTTCTTCTCTTATCTATTCACCTGGCATATTGACTTTAGCCGGGTACACCACCATACAGGCTGGAAACTGCTGGAAGGCGACTTCGAAATGGCCAATTGGCTGGGGCGCCTTGGTGCCATCGTTTCCAACTTTTTCTTCTGGTGGTGCTTTGGACTTCCTTCTTTTCTGCTGGTTTACCTGCTAGGCCGAATTGGGATTAACCGCATTTATCGACAGCCATTCCAGACCCTTATGCCCACGATCAACTACACCATTGTAGCCATGATCGTTGCCGCCGTGTTTTTAGAATTCATTGCCGGCAGCGCGGAGTTTCCTTGGGGTGGCGCCGTAGGTGAAGGTTTTGCCAACTGGCTACAGAACTTCGTTGGCACGGTTGGCCTTTGGCTACTTATTATTGCGGTAATCACTGGAATGATCGTTTGGCGAACCAACCCCAATTTTAACGAACTAACGCTGGAGAAACTCGCCGAAAACGTGGTGGACTATTTCAGCGACCGTTTCAGTGGTGCCAACCAGCGCCGTAAAAAGCGGGACCAAACGCTAGCCACCCGCAAAAAACGGGAATTAGCTACCGCTAAAGACGATGATCCATTTGAGGATAATATACCAGAACTAGCCGAACCGGCAGAAACTAAGCCCACTCCGGAAACATTGGTACCCAAAGGCAGTCAATTGGCCTTTGAGCTGGCCCAAAAGCGCAAACTGGAAAAACCAACCAGCTTAGTAGCAGGTGAATCAGAGCTCGAAATTGAAGCCTCCGCTCCCGGAGCTAGCGGGACTGGCACAAGTAATCCAACCGGACCGCCGCTATCCTTTACAGAAGAAAATAAAGACCACTCTGAGCCTTATGATCCTACCTTGGAATTGTCCACTTACGAGCACCCAAGTGTACAGTTACTGGAGGACTATTCACATCAGAAAGTAGAAATTGACCGTGCGGAGCTGGATGCGAATAAGGATCAGATCATTGAAACGCTGCTCCACTATAAGATTGAGATTACCAAGATTCGTGCTACCATTGGCCCTACGGTAACCCTATACGAAATCGTTCCAGCACCGGGGGTACGTATCTCAAAAATTAAGAACCTGGAGGACGATATTGCCTTATCACTCTCCGCCCTCGGTATCCGTATCATTGCCCCAATTCCTGGTAAGGGGACTATTGGTATTGAAGTACCAAATAAGAAGACACAGATTGTCTCTATGCGGGAAGTGCTCAACCATGAGCGATTCCGTACGGGTAAAATGACGCTGCCAATTGCGCTTGGTAAAACCATCAACAACGAAGTATTCGTGGCTGATTTGGCGAAGATGCCTCACTTACTAGTGGCCGGTGCAACAGGCCAGGGTAAGTCGGTTGGTATCAATGCGATCATTATTTCGCTGCTGTACAAGAAGCACCCTAGCCAGGTCAAACTTGTTTTGATTGACCCGAAGAAGGTGGAGCTCTTTCCTTACAGCCGTTTAGAGCATCACTTCCTTGGTTTTCTACCGGGACAGGAGGAACCGATCACCACGGAAACCAATCGCGTAATCCACACGCTGAACTCCCTCTGTATTGAGATGGATCAGCGGTACGATTTATTGAAAAAGGCTTCCGCCCGAAACATCAAGGAATACAACGAGAAATTCGTTGCCCGCCGCTTAAATCCAGAGAAGGGGCACCGCTTCTTGCCTTTCATCGTACTCATCATTGACGAGTTTGCCGACCTCATCATGACGGCCGGGAAAGAGGTAGAACTTCCTATCGGACGTTTGGCGCAGCTCGCTCGGGCCATTGGTATCCACCTGGTTATCGCTACCCAGCGCCCGTCGGTAAATATTATCACTGGTGTTATCAAAGCTAACTTCCCAGCGCGTATTGCCTACAAGGTGACAGCCAAGGTAGACTCCCGCACCATCCTCGACGGCGGCGGTGCCGACCAGCTGATTGGTCGTGGTGATATGCTCCTAAGCGTAGGTGGTGAAATGGTTCGCCTGCAAGGTGCCTTCGTTGACACCCCTGAGGTAGAACGCGTGATTGACTTCATTGCCGCTCAACGGGGTTATCCAGAACCTTATTTGTTGCCTGAGTTCCACGGTGACGAAGACTTGCAAGGTTCCGCCTCCCTTTCCTATCGCGACTTGGACGATATGTTTGAGGATGCCGCCCGTCTTATTGTGGGCCAACAGCACGGCTCTACTTCCATGATCCAGCGTAGGCTTAAGCTTGGTTACAACCGCGCAGGTCGTATTATGGATCAACTGGAAGCCATGGGCATTGTAGGTCCTTCCGAAGGTTCAAAAGCGCGTGAAGTACTCGTTTATGACGAGATCGAACTGGAACGCTACCTGCAGGACATCAAAAGCAAGTAGTGAAACATCGCCACCACTTGGGTGTGCCTAATGCGGTTCTGGCTGGGTTTGTAAAGAGGGCTCAGCTTGTAATGCTAGCAGTAAGGCATCCAAAGTGTAGAAGGCACTTTCATCTGTACTTACCCAAGCGAGGAATTCGGCCATCGGCATGGTAAATACTTCGATAAACTCATCCGCATCTCCGGCGGGCGGACGTTCGTATTCACAGTCCAGAGCCAACAGGCAAATACGTTTTTCCGTGCTGTAGGCAGTTCGTAGTGTTCGAAGCAACTTTATGGAACCGGCGCGATAGCCTGTCTCCTCTAATAGTTCGCGCGCTGCTGCCTGCTCTGGCGTTTCGTTTTCATCAATGTAGCCTTCGCAAAAGCTACTCAGAACCATTTCAGGGCCAGGCCGGTATTGCTGAATTAGAATCGCTTCCTTTTCTTTGGTAAAAGCAGCAACGACTACGTAGGCACCATTGCGAACAACATCATATTCCTGCACTTGTCCGTCGGGTAGGCGGAAGGTTTTCACCAACATACTCCGCCAACCGTCATAGGCAATGCGCTCCTTTATCTTCTCCCACGATGGTATCGGCATATCAAGAATCTAATTTTCCGCCATGTCGTATCTCTTTAAGACTTCTTCCCAACTGGCGCGTTGAATACGGTCTACCAGCACCGGGTTAATATTATCCACCAGCTGGCTCCCTTTAGGAAACAAAAAAGAGCGGTATTGTTTGTTAAAAGTGAGCGGAAGTAGTTGAATTCTATTGGTCAGCTGTTCGCGATTAATGAGATAACGCATCGTGGTCTTATCAAAAACCAGCACGTCAACCTCCCGACTAGCCAGGCTACGAATGCCATTAGTGGGATTGGCAAAAGTACGGTGTGCTACCACTTGGTGTCTCCGCAAGAAATCTTCACTACCACTGGCCGTTACTGCCCCAATAGCCTGCACACTTTGCAGATCTTGTAATTGCTCAATCTGAACCGTCAAAGAATTCACGGTGAGACTGGAGGCGATAGAAGCTGTGAAACCAGAGATAATTATCACCGCCGTAAACATCCAAATAATGGCAATCGTACGTCCCAGCTGGGTCTTGGGTGATTTATCTCCGTAGCCTACCGTGGTCATCGTTACCGCCGACCACCAAAGACCATCTAAGAGCCCAACGAGCCCCGGACGGAACTGTAGTTCATTATGATGCCTTTCGGCTAACCAGAGTAAGGTGCCAAAGCAGAAAATAATGAAGAGCAGCGCCATGGCAATCTTGATAAAATCAAGCGAAAAGAAATTACTGAGGAAGACGCGAAAACCACCTTTATTAGAATTGGAAGTGGCCACCCCCACACTTGATACGTAGAAGGGTTGCGAAGCATCCAGCATTTGCAGTCTGGCACTGCTTACCGTCAGGGGGTTAATGGCCACATCCAATTCCTGGAAATCCAGCGCGCGTACCATCCCAATGACATCGCTAAAAGGAACCAGTTCGTATTCGTACCCTAACTCATTGGCGACGTCCTGCCATAGATCAATGCAAAGTCCCGAGTAGCTACCATCCGACTGTTCGATAATAAAGGGAGGATCGTGGTGTAGACCCACTCTGAGTGGAATGGTATCCTGAGCTACAAGCTTTACCCAACAGCAGAGCAGCAGACACAGTAAAAATAATGCAGCTATGGAGCTTCTGATCTTCATCTGCTGGCTATTTTTCTAGGGTTTGGTCAAGTTGTTCCTCCAGATAGCGCCCCGCTATTTTTAAGAATTGTTCATCGCGCTCACCGAATGCTCCACCTGCTTGCCGATACAATAACAAATTGAAAGCCTGCTGCGCAATGGATAGTAAATGGATTTTTAAATACGATAGCTCTGTATCCTCATCTGGGTTGACCACCATTAAGGGGTAACCAACCTCTTGTTGTCCACTTTCAACCTGCCCTCTTCCCCCTTCAGCCCAGGGCCAGTCTTCGAGTTCCTGCTCTTTGGTCAAATAGGTAGCTGGGCCTCTCCAGTAGGCCTTCCGAATCATCTGAGTCTCTTCTTGCCAAGCTAATTCTACCAAGTCGGCCCCGAATAGATTGGCAAGATCCGCGCCTAGGGATTCGAGTATTTCAAGAGAGGAAAGTCCGTGCAGATTTTTCTCCGATAACTGTTGTAACCCCCTCAAGCGATGTTCCAAATCATTAAACTGTCTTTCGTTTCGCACAGCATTCTGCTTCAGCATACGCTCCTGCTCTTGGTACATTCTTTTCTCGGATTGCAAATTCGTATTCTGCCGATTCAAGACACGTAAACGAAGGCGCAAAGCCCCAATCGTACTCCGGAATAATGCCGTACTGACCAGCACTCCACCCAACAACAGCAAACCTAGGCCCCACCAACGCTCGTACCACGGCTTGCGTACCTGAATGGGCACGGTTAATGACTCGCTCCATTGATAACCACCAGCCTGTAGGGCCTGCAACTCAAAGACATATTTATCTGGATTCAGGATAGGTAACTCCAACTGTATATCCTCGCCTAAAGAAACCCAACTGCTATCTGCAGCCCCTTGCAAACGACAGCGATACTGCATCAGGCGAGCAGAAAAGGCAGTCGTGTTCCAATTGAGTTGCAATTGGTCATGGGGGGTGATTCGAATATCAGAACCATTAGCTATGGAGCGGCCATTTAAGAGAAAATCTTGCCAATATGGTTGTGGACTCACCTCTGGCACTGGGTTGTCCACTTTACTGTACACGACTCCTTCCGCCGTACCAAGCCAGATACGCCCAGCGGCATCCTGCAACATGGCACGATAAGCAGAGATGATCGAAGGAAGTCCACTACTACCATCGAGGCGCGTCAACTTACGGGTATCCATTTCGTAATAGAGAACGCCTTCAGTGGCCGTAGCAACCCAAAGTTGGTTGTCTCCCCCTGCCTCTACAGAGCGAATTTCATCAGCAGTAAAATCACCAAGATCTACTCTTTGAATACGCTCAAGGTCATATTGCAAAAGACCATCGGTAGTAGCTAACCAGACTACTCCCTTGGCATCAATTGTCATATCGTGCACCTCAAAAGTAGGGCTGTGCGAAAAGGTGAGCGGCAAGCTCAAATTGATAAAACGATCCGCTTTGGGATCGTAACGGTAGAGATAGGTATCCACACCGATACCCGCAGCATAAATCCGCTCTTTTGGCCCTTGCCGTACCACAAGAATACGGTTATCCAGGCCCTCTTCGGGACCGTAAACGGCTACCCCCTCAGATTCGTGGTAACGCGCCACGCCCACAATGGGTGTTTCATCGGGTGCTTGGCAAAGCCAAAGGTTTTGCGCTGCATCTGGTTCCATGAAAAAGATGCCCCCACCCCGCTCTTGTAGATCTGCTTGCAAGGTCAATTCCTCCCGGTACAAACTGATTAGTTCACCGCGCGAGCTTCCCAACCACACAACGCCTCCCATTACCACAATGGAAGTCACCAGCCCTTCTTCTAGCTCTGGCAATACCTCACTGGAAAATCCATCGCCCTCCGGCGTCATCCGATATACCTCCCCGTAGGATACCAAGATGCTACCGTCAGGATGCGTACCTAAACAAACAGTACTATTATTGGCTTGACCAAATACAATGGAAAAGAATGGTTGCTGCAAAAGACCTAAGCCTTCAGCGGTGCAGACCCACCAATCACCCTGTCGGTCGGGTACAATTTCGTTGATATGCTGGAGGGGCAGTTCTTCTATTCGATGTGGATCATTGGCTCCAAAAACGGTTTGCCAGGTATCCATTGCGGCATCATACAAAAACAAACCTTCCTCTTCCGTACCCACCAGAAGATGGTCGGGATCAGCAGTAGGCCGGAGCACTGTTATGCGTCCATGCGGAGTACCTAAGCTCTGATTTAACTGCCAGCGATCGCGGCCGAAAATAAAGTGGCGAAGCTCATCACCACCACTCCAAATTTGTCCGGCGTGGATCAAGAGGGCATCCGCCCGACCATTAGCAGCCGTACTAATGGGTTCGAACTCATCTTCTTCCCGTTTATATCGAAACACCTGCCCCTGTGGGTCGCTTATCAGCAGCAAACCACCACGGGTTTCCGTGAAGCAGTACTGGGCCTGTCCTCTGGGGCCTTGATACGAAGCCCCTATTTGTAGAAACTCCAACTGCTCATCTTTCCAGCGCGCCAGACGACCATCCGGCTGACCAATCCACAGTATTTCACCCTGATCATAGTAGAGGGTATTGGGATAAAATAGAGTGCTATCATTCGGAGTAAAGGAGGCAGAAATAAGTGGTTCAATACGCGCTGAATCACCCTCTTCAACAAGCAGGTGAATACCCGTATCATTGCAAAACAGGAGATCTCCATTTTCCTTTTGGGCGAAGGCCCGTACGTAGTGGCTCTCCAACAAGCTATTGTAAGAAGTAAAATCCTGGCCAGCAAAGCGAAATAGACCATCGTCGGTACCTACCCATAAAGCACCCGACTTGCCCTTAGTTACAGCACGTACCTGTTGTGCTGGCAGCCCATTGCTCTGGCGATAATGTTGATAGGCGAAACGTTGGCTCGCCGCCTCATAAGGTGAACAGAGTACTAATAGAACCAAAAGAAGGAGCAAAGGTATGATCTCATAAATTCGTAGATTTAGGAGTAAACAGCGGCTACTCCTCCTTATGCCTTTGCTCCTTCTTTT
>JBCBWU010000279.1:0-7819 GCA_039816955.1 Bacteroidota bacterium | reverse complement strand
TTTAGCCTGACGCCAGGTTTGCAAATCCTTGATAATCAGGAAGCACGCATTTCTTTCCCAAATTAAATTCCCAAATATGCTCTTAGTACAGCGACTAAGATAAGTACATCCTAGTTTTCTGAAAACGCAGGCTCCTGTGGAGTAGTCATTTCCGTAAGAATTCCGCGCAGGTGTGAACCAGTCATTCCCAGGGCTTCGGCAATTTCTTTCAAAAGCGCGATTTCGGTAGGATCAATATGACCATCGGCAGCGGCTACGGATAGTGCGCACTTTACCACGATTTCTTTTCCGTGGGCGTTCAGGCGAGGGGCTACTTGCTTTAAGTAGGTACTAATGTCCGCAGGCTTGTTTTGCACTTGCTGGATGTACTGATCTAGCTCCGGTATGGTAATATCATTGTGGCTAAATTTATTGACTACCTGTAGGACAACTTCTTTTTCGCGCTGATCGATCTCTCCATCCGCTAGCATCATCAGTACCACAGCATGCTTGATGGCTTTTTCGTATTCTGACAAGAACTGGTCAGAACTGTTGTTTTGCTGGTATTCCAGTACACGAGGAATAAAGGTGCCTTTGCAGGAACGACACTCCACGTATTCACCTAATTTATCAAGGGGAATGATGGGAATGAAATAGAGGGTGAAGAAGCGGCGGGCCGTTCGGTGCCGGTATTCTCTTTGGCAATTACATTGAGGGCAGTGAAATTGGCCTTTTTCTTTGGTAAATTTTACGCTACGGGTTCCGAAAATAATCATGACAATGTGTTTTGGGCAGGGTCCGGAAAGGAATGCTGTTTGGAATAATTTTCCAATTCATTGTCGTGTATTAAAAAAGGTAACCGCGCTATTCTTCAAATTGTAGACAAACCGGTGTTTTTACCGTCCATTCGCGCAGGTGCTTGAGTTGGCCTGTCTCTTTGTCAATCCGAAACTGAGAGATATTATCGGTGTTCTGGTTGGCTACTAGTAGGTCTTCCCCTTCCGGGTGAATCACGAAGTTGCGCGGGAAGTCTCCTCGCGTGGGCCAGTGGCCAATATTGGTAAGCGTACCCGTTTCCCGATCTACTGCAAAACCAGCCAATGAATTGTGGCCACGATTACTGACGTACAGGAATGCTCCGTCTGGCGTGAGGTGGATATCTGCCCCTAGGCTCGTACTATCCGCTCCTTCCGGTAGGGTATAACAGAAGTCAAGCAAATTGAGCGCTCCATTTTGAGAATTGTATTCGAGCAAGCTGACCGTATTGTTGAGCTCGTTGAGTACGTAGGCAAAAGGTGCCTTAGGATGAAAAGCCAGGTGCCGTGGCCCCGAGCCGGCTGGGAGTTCGGTAGTGCTCACCAATTCCCAGGTAGGGAGGTCGGCTTGGTAGGTGTGCAGGTAGTCCGTGCCAAGGTCTGCTACGATGACCCAATTCCCTTCTGGGCTGACGGTTATGGAGTGCGGATGAGAGCTTTCCTGACGAGGGTTCGGCCCCTGCCCGGCCAAGCGCTTAATATCACTAACTGCCTTGATTTGCCCGTCCGCTGCCAAGGGATAACGCGCAATTACGCCACCAACGTAATTGGCTACGTACAACCATTCGCCATCCGGATGCACACTTACGTGGCAGGGCGCAAAACTATGCGTAGGTTGGCGGTTCTGTAAAACGAGCTGCCCTTCTTCAATACGATAGCTATAGACAAAGCCAGTCGTATCCACGTCAGGACCGATTTCGCTTACGGCGTAAAGTACCTCACGGGTGGGGTCAAGGGTAAGAAAAGATGGGTTTACGATATCCTCATGTGTATGGGTGATGTTGAGCTTCTTGCGGCGGTAAAGTAGGCCATAGATGCCCTCTGCTTTACCATCAACATGACCTTCCGTACGGGTGTAGGTGCCGGCCCATAGTTTTGCTTCTTTCATACCCTGGGGATCTTTCGGTGGTTGGTAGCAGGCCGCAAGTACAGAGAGTAGAAGTAGGGTTAGGATGGTGGTGTTTAACCAAAACTTCATGAGTAGTGTTTAATAACGCAGGAAAATAAAAACTTGATTTTCTTGCATCATACATGAATAAGGCAAGTTAAGAAATAACGATAACTTTGCCCCTTAAGCACAAATTACAGCATGGCTGAAAAAGCGCAACAACCCCAACGCACGGACGTCAATACCCTTGGTGAATTTGGTCTCATTGACCACCTGACCAGGCAGTTTCCCATTCTCAATGAATCTACCAAGCTGGGGATCGGAGATGATGCCGCCGTGATCGACAATCAGGGCCTCCAAACGGTCGTTTCTACGGATATGCTCGTTGAGGGTATTCACTTTGACCTCATGTATTCGCCGCTGAAGCACTTGGGATACAAGGCAGTAGTAGTGAACCTGTCGGACATTTACGCCATGAACGCTACGCCGAAGCAGGTCACCGTTTCTTTGGCCTTGTCCAACCGCTTCTCAGTAGAAGCTTTGGAAGAACTCTACGCCGGCATTTACCTAGCCTGCGAACGCTACGGGGTAGATCTAGTAGGTGGTGATACGACCTCCTCCAACAAAGGTCTCATCATTAGCGTAACGGCTATTGGCCAGGCTACGGCGGATAAGCTGGTCTATCGCTCTGGAGCCAAAGTGGGCGATATCATTTGCATTACCGGGGATGTTGGAGCAGCTTATCTTGGCCTCCAAATGCTGGAGCGCGAAAAGCAAGTCTACCTCTCCACGCCAGACGTAAAACCGGACCTGGAAAATGAAGCCTACTGCGTAGGTCGCCAGCTTAAGCCCGAAGCCCGTGGCGATATGATTCGCCAGTTCGCTAAAGAAGGCCTGGTTCCCACTGCTATGATCGATATCTCAGATGGGGTCGCCAGCGAGCTCTTCCACATTTGCCGTGCCTCCGGTGTTGGTGCTTATCTCGAAGAAAGCGGTGTGCCTATTCATCCTGACGCGCAAATGCTAGCCCTACGCTTTAAGCTAGACCCTATCACTACAGCTCTCAGTGGTGGCGAAGACTACGAACTTCTCTTCACCGTCAAGCCTGAGGATCTGGAAAAGGTCAAGTACATGCCAGATATCTACATTGCTGGCGAAATTACCTCTGCTACGGATGGTGTCAAACTACACACCAAGGGTGGCAACATACATCCGCTACAAGCCCAGGGGTGGGTGCATTTTGATCCGAATAAGGGTTAGCAGTTAGATTGGTGAATTTGGTGAATTTAGTTGGACCTGCGGTCCTGGTTAGTTGAATTGGTTCTTATGTGTTCTTATGTGCCTAATGTGGTTTTAAAAAAGTAGTCAGTACCCAGAAGACAGTGGTCAGTGAATAGTGGGCAGCTATCAGAAGACAGTGCTCAGCCTATCTTGGTGCTCTTCGGTGCCTTGGTGGTTTAAAAGCATGTTAGATCGTTGGGAAGTTAGATGGTCTGAGCGTCGAATAGTGGATCGTGTTGAGGGGAAGCTTATGTGTTCTTATGTGCCTAATGTGGTTTTAAAAAAGTAGTCAGTATCCAGTAGACAGTGGTCAGTGAAGAGTGGGCAGCTATCAGAAGACAGTGCTCAGCCTATCTTGGTGCTCTTCGGTGCCTAAGGTGGTTCAATTTGCGACTTTCACTCTCATTTTGACTTTAACTTCCTCCTCATTCTAACGCTAATTTTAATTCTAATTCTCACCCTAGTCTCTCCCTCTAAATTCATCCCATACCCGCGTACCTCCATAGATGGTTTCATCCACGACCAAGAAGTCAAAGAATGCCATCTGTTCAATGGGGAAAATCAGTTGCCAGCTTTGGCCACTATCCGTGGAGCGATGCACGCCATAATTGTTACTCATCAGTTGGTAAGTTCCCACTGGGATAATCTCGTAAACGTAAGAGCCTTCGCGTGGGCCATACAGAATGCTGTTCCAGCTTTTACCCCAATCATCAGAATAATTTAAATCCCCAGTGAGGACGAGCTCAACAATTCTGGAACCTACCGGGTGAGTGTAATGCACAGCTTCCCCACGGTGAATCCATTCCCAGGAGGTACCTTCCGTATGAGATAGAGCCGTGCCGTCTTGTGTGCCGGCTATCAGTAATTTGTCTTGCTCATAAAGGCTGAGCACCTGCACCTTTAGGCCGGTCGGTTGCCATTGTTGACTGTCGGGGTCTTGGTAGAATAAGCCGATATCAGTACCCACCAGTACGCGGTCTTCGAACTGGTAGATGGACTGCACAGTTAGGTTGGGTAAACCTTCGTTTAACGATTGCCAGTTTTGCCCGTTGTCAGTGGTTTTGAAAATCCCTTTTTGGAAAACACCCACGTAGATGTCATCACCATTGATGTGCAGGGCGTTGATCTTAGAACTGGGCAGGGATGCTCCGATTGCGGTCCAGTGGGTTCTATTATTACTACTCTTGAAGACGCCTAAATTATCGCTGGCGATTACTAGTTCTTCTCCTTGTTGTTCTATGAAGGACACCTGTAGATCCGCTGGTAAATTATAGCTGGCATCCTCCCAGCTTTGGCCATAATCATGAGAAATAAATAGCGGCGTTTGCGGTAGTGCCGTTGTGATTGGATTCAAGGGTGAAAAGGAAACAGCTGGACGAGCATCATTTGTAGTAGGCTCTGCTACTGGTTGGCAAGCTGCTAAATGAAAGCAAAGGATTAGACTAAGAAGGGTACATAGTTGATTGGCCATGGTGATTTCGTTTGTACGAATTAAACCCATTTTTGCCTGAGATCGCAACAATACACTGGCTTTGGCTACTTCTTAACAACTCGTTCTAAAGTATTTACGCTGCGGCAAAAAACTGCTAATTCTGCGACTGCCCTGGCAGGAGCACGGCGCCGGGACGGCGCAAGGGCTAAGGATAGGAAGGCCGACCGCAGGGAGCGCCTGTATAGCCTGACGCTGCACCACGTTATGCGTGGGGCCAAGCGGAGCCCCATCAATAAAACAAGCCTTAGCGTGCTGCACCTGTCTAGAGCGGAGTGAATTCCGCGAAACCAATAAGTGAATTACAATGATTATTCTGGACGAGCTAAGATTTTCCGCAGGGTCCAAGTCACATCACCGGCACCACCAGCGGTAGGGTTGTCGCCCATTTCGCTGACCATGCAGGGTGAAACAGGGCTATCCAGGGCGAGTTGCATGCTCTCTTCGAATGAAGTAGTGGGAGCCACAAACTCAAAGTCATGCCGCACTTTCCAGAAGTGTTGGGCCATGCGGTGGCAAGTAATAAGGTCGCATTGTTCCGCCAAGAGGGGAGAAATGTTGCCGTGCAAGTCCATAAAAGTGGAGAGGATGGTTTCCTGACCAATTACTTAGCGGACACGTAGTATTAGATCCCCCTCGGGGTCATCTACTCCTTCAACACTCATAGCGCCGTGGATATCGAAGAACAGTCCATCATACGGTTTGTTAGCCTCCAGGCCAGTCAGGATTTTATTCACGAGCGATCCCTGTTTTGCCAGCTAGTAAGAAGATGGGAAAAGGCTGCCAGGCCTCTGGGCTGTAGCGGACTAGGCCCAAAGTACGTTCGTACCATTGGGCATATATCTCCAAGTCCTTGACCCGGATGGCTACATGGTCGAGAAAGTCAATGTTGAAGGGGCGCATCACCTCTTATTCTTCTTCCCCAACCGCCGTGTGATAGAAGGTCGAGAAGTGAAATAAGGCATAATATACAACTAATAGGCACGGCCCGAGGCCAGCCAGCCACAGGCTCCGATCAATAACTCTAGATGCGGAATCTGGCGAGAGTAGGACGATATTTAAGCTAGTCAGAACAATTACAAAAGGCACGAAGGAATAGAGTGCTTTTGACCGGTTGATGAATAGCCCTAGTAATATGCCTATTACGATAATTTCCGCTATCATGGCTACGAAGAAGGTGGTGTCTACTATGTTAGTAGATTGACCTACAAACTGCCACAGAATGCCCAATGCGTATAGGCCTAGGAAGGATGTCTTAAGCCAACGCACCACTTCCTCATCTCGTTTAGCAAAATGTGTAATCCGTTCCTGTAATGGGGCTAAGACGCCGAAGTACAATTGCTGCCCTGCCCAGATCAACAGACCCACGAACGGTAGTTGCAATAACCAGTAACCAAAGGAGGGCGTTTGTCCTCGACTAAACCAGTATTCGAGTAAGAATTTTCGATGCCACCAGGCCACAATAAGCAAGCCACCCCAGGATAATAGCTGACGGTGGATGGCGTTGGCGTACATTGTTACAGTACTTTGCTGTAAATCCAAATTACCCGAGGACAAAATACTGATAAAGGCAAGGTGTTGAAAGGCACCAAAACAAAGTGCATAAAGAAACCAGCGTTGTGCTAAGAATTGAGCAGTAGCTCCGGCCTTGGTATTCTGAAAGTCTAGCTTGATCCAGCGGAACATCATCCAGCCCTTTTCTCTTTGCGAAGCCAGGCGGTGTAGTGCTGTCATGAGCCAGAAATACATAACTGCTAAACCGCTAACCATTAATATCCGGAAGAGCCCAAAGGGATCAGTAGTGTAAGGATTAAAAAGGCTGGTTAGTATCGTCCTTAGACCTTCAGATTGTTCAAGTCCTAGTAAGTAGGAAATTGATTGCCAAGCTTGCCCAAGTGTTGTCATTTCCGGTAGGCTAGTCAAGTGCACCGCCTGGAAACAAACCATTGACACTCCCAGCAATAGTCCGCTTTGCCCAAAAGCGAGAAAGGCATAAGTTATAAACGGTAACCAATAACCAATTTGCTGAATGGCAAAACCAATTGGACCAGATGTAAAAGCAGCTACAAATTGAAGAACCATAACCACTGAAAAAGCACCAATGGCGGCGCGTTGCTGACCAAAAATATAGGAGAACAGCCCAAGGATTAAAGTATACTTTACGACATACCGTAGGCGCGAGAGCCAAAGGAATTCTTCCTTCGGTAAGGTGACGCCCATCAGCGTTTCTCCATCAATGGTTTCTATGTACTCGACCCCAAAATAGACCAGCGCATAGACTATTGCCGCAATTATTATAGGAGTCCAAGGCGTTTTTTCAGGGAGAGAGGTGGTATTCATTTATAACTGCTTCTGATAGGCTTTTAGTTATGGTAAGCCTGGTTGTGCGCTAATGCTGCTCCGCAGTTGCTACAGGCTCCTGAGCCACCGGCTCCGCCAGCACAACCAGCAATGCAGGTATAATGCCAAACCCCCGCGGCATTCTGAGCCGGCTCAGCAGGTGGTGCGATAGTAGCCGCTGGTGCAGTTCCCTCGGGCGGATTTTGGAATATCGGCGGACTTGGTGTTGGCGCGTCGGCCGTGTTGTTGTGGAACGCCTGGTTGTGCACCAGTGCTATACCACATTGCGAACAATTGCCCTGCGCAGAGCTGCCATACCCAACGTGTCCAGCCGGACAAATATAGTGCTCTACCCCCGCATTAACTGTTCCAGGAGCCGTTGCTGCTGGTTGATTTGTTGCCGGAGCTACCGGCGTACTGGGCGGGCCAGTTGTCCGGCTCCTATCATCATTCTGACAGGCCGTGATCACCAGGGTTGTGACAAAGCACAACGCTAAGTGGAATAATACTTTTTTCATTTCAGTTGCTTGATCAAAAAATAAAAGACCGAGCAAAATAGAGAGAAAAGAGGGGACGGCCACAGAAAAGCAGCTAATTACAAGTTTTTGCTTGTGTCGGACAGTGACTGAAGTAAGAGTCAAAGAATCAAAGTCAAAATGAAAGGGATAATCTGAACCACCTAAGCCACCAAGTTCACCTAAGCGGTATTCACATAGACCTTCCAACCTTTTAAACTCCATGAATCGACTTTTCACACACAAATACGAAGGTGTAAAAATCAATAGCTACAGCCAGGGACGTACAGAC
>JBCBWU010000278.1:0-7904 GCA_039816955.1 Bacteroidota bacterium | reverse complement strand
AGCTACAGCCAGGGACGTACAGACGCATTGCAATGCGTCTCTTCAGCAGGATACTTGCACATGACTATTTTTTACAGGAGAACCAACTACGGCTGACAACGGAGGCCGAACCAAACCAACTAAATTAACCAATTCAACCATCCAATCGCTCCATCGCCTCTTCCAAGCCTTCCCAAAGCCACTCGGGGTCTTCCAGGCCAATGTAAAAACGGACCATAGTCCAAGGAATGGGGGAATCTGGCCGACCGGGTATGCCGTAAAAAGCAACAGTAGGCAGAGCCAAAGATTCATGCCCACCCCAACTGACGGCCATGCTGAATCGTTTGCTGGCCAGGAGGGTATGCGTGAAATCTTCCATTGCAGCTGCTGAACTTGCTTTGAAATGCACCGAGAACAGACCTCCAGCGCCACTCATTTGCTGACTGGCCAGATCATACTGCGGAAATGACGGCAGTAAAGGATGAAGCACTTCTTTTACCTTAGGGTGCGCTGCCAATCGTTTCGCCAAGAGCTGAGCACTTTGGTTACTTTGTTGCAAGCGCAATTCGAGGGTACGTAAGCCACGTATCACCAAAGCGGCATCATTTGGGCTGATGATTGGGCTTAAAGTCATGTATTCCTGATAGAATATCTGCTCCATTTTTTCTCTGCTACCGCAAATTACGCCGACCACAACATCGCTGTGGCCATTAAGATATTTGGTGCCGGAATGCACCACAATATCAATGCCATAGCGGTGTGGTTGCTGAAAGATAGGTGAGCAATAGCTATTGTCGATAATGGAGGTCAGGCCGTGCTGTTTCGCCAATGCTGCACAAGCCTTTAGATCTTGGCATTCAAAAGTGAGGGAGTTCGGACTTTCCAGATATAAAACCTTGGTGTTGTCCTGAATAGCTGCCGCAATATCTTCGGTAGAGCGGCCGTCTACAAAAGTAGTGCTTACGCCAAATCGCGGGAGGTAATTTGTGAGCAAACTCTTGGTCCAGGAGTAGGGCGAATTAACACACACTACATGATCACCTTGATTGACCTGACTCATAATCGCAGCAGAAATGGCTCCACTACCACTGGCACAAACGAGGGCATCTTCTGTTCCTTCTAGTGCGGCTAGTTTTTCTCGTAAAATCTTAACCGTCGGATTGTTGCCGCGGGTGTATAAATGAGCATCGTATTCGGAGGCAAAGGCTTGGCGAAAAGCATCCAAGTTATCATAGGCAAAGTTGCTGGATTGAATGATCGGTGGGGCAACTGCTCCAAAGTATTTTTTACGGTCTTCACCTAAATGATTGAGAATGTAATTGAGGTGCATGTGCAACTATTTTGCTATGTTGTGATGATTTTGTATTCTTTTGTTTTAAAAGCCACCTATGAAGCGTTATGCATCGGTAGATGATTTTATTTCTGATCAGGATAACTGGAAAGACGCCCTGGTTATATTGCGGGAAATTTTGCACGAAACAGAACTGGAAGAAAAGGTAAAATGGTCATTTCCCTGCTATACTCTCCAAAATAAAAATGTGGTTGGCTTAGGCAGCTTCAAGTCCTACTGCGGCTTGTGGTTTTTTCAAGGTGTCTTCCTGGAGGATCCCGCGGGCGTTTTGGTAAATGCACAAGATGGAAAAACGAAGGGCATGCGGCAATGGCGCTTCAATAGTATCGAGGAGATCGACCGCGATTTAGTGAAAGCTTATGTGGAAGAAGCCATCCAAAACCAAAAGGAAGGTAAGGAGGTAAAAGCGGCTCGTCCTGTAAAGAAAGTGGTCGTACCACCAGAAATGGCAGCACTCTTTACCAGTGAACCAGATTACCAATTGGCTTTCGATAGCTTCACACCCGGTAAGCAGCGCGAGTTTGCGGAGTACATTACTGAAGCCAAACGGGAGGCAACTAAACTGAGCCGTTTGGAAAAAATTAAACCCATGCTCTTGAACGGAGTCGGGCTAAATGACAAGTACAAACGCTAAGAACGGTCTAGCTAAATTATTGCGATAGGGGGATTTCCTGCCGGTCTACATCAATAGAATGATGAAACTCCTTACAAAAGCATAGTAAAGATTTATGAAACAGGCAGGCTACCTTTTTTTGACGCTACTTCTCTCGTGTTCACATTCCACCGAAAAGGAAATACCCAGCAAGGCTGACTTAAGCGGATTCTGGGAACAACAAGGTGAAGGAGAGATAGTAGAGTTTACCGACTCTCTCGTAATTTTCTACAATAGCAGCTCCTTTAATTGTTACCCCTACTGGAAAATGTCCAGAGAGGAGTTCAATGCTGATTCACCCACGGTTAAGATTGTTGACGAAACGACCTTTACCAACCAGGAAGGTTTTACCATTCTTACCTATAAAAAAGTGGATAAACCAGCAGTGATTTGTACTGATCTCACGGAAGAGCAAATCGCTAGCAATACCTATAATTTCGAAACTATTTGGCATACCTTCAATGATCAGTATGCATTCTTCGACGAGCGTAAGGTGGATTGGCAAGCTATTAAGGCAAGATACCAGCAGCGATTTACTGAGGAGACCTTACCATTTGAGTTTTACCTCCTATTGGAAGAGATGGTTTTGGAATTACAAGACGACCATTCTGATTTTGAGGTCCCGGATGAATTTGAAGAGCAATGGGAGCAAATGATGGAAGATTCCGATGCTGATGATTACCGAGGGCAGGTAAAGGATGAAATACTGGAAAAATATGTGGGTGATGTCCAGATGTATAATGGAAATCAGCTGGTTTGGGGGAATATTTCGGAGCGTGTTGCTTACGTACAGTTCAATGGAATGGATGGATTGGCAGATTATCAGCCAGCCAGCGCTGATGATTATTGGGAAGCGGCCGAAGAAAGCGATGATTACGAACAAGATCTATTTGACGGAACGCATACCATAGCGACAAGAATTGTCAATGATATTCAAGATAGCGAAGCCTGCATTATTGATTTGAGATTCAATTCAGGGGGCTATGATCAAGTAGGACTGGCCTTTCTGAGTCATTTCATCGATCAGGAGCACGAGGTATTTAAAAAGAAGCGGCGGTTCAAGGATTCTTTTTCTGACGAACAGGTGATTAATATTACACCATCTAAGCCCGCCTACAGCAAGGATGTCTATATTTTGATGAGCCCCTACACGGTTAGCGCGGCGGAGACTACGATAATTGCAAGTATGCAATTCCCAAATTTCACCCGGATTGGGTCAAATACCAATGGAGCACTCTCAGATATGTTGTACAAGCGACTTCCTAACGGCTGGCTATATCATCTATCGAATGAGGTCTACGAGACCATGGATGGGCAGTTGTTCGAAGTGACTGGTATTACCCCCGATCACTTAGTAGACTACCCAAGAGATGAGCAAGCATTATTTAGGTCCTTGCTCACTGAATTAGAGATGGAGGATCGGGCTATTGAAAAAGTCAAAGAATTAGTACAATAATTGACTGCTGCTGCTGCCTTAGTCCAGGTATATCTGCCCCCGCAAGTAGGTTTTTGCTTCGCCTTGTAGCAGTACTCGGTCTTCCTGTAGGGTGCATCTTAGGATTCCTAGCCGTTCGCTGATCTGGCGAGCACTGAGTTCTTTTTTATCCAGTTGTTGCGCCCAATAGGGCGTCATCAGGGTATGTGCAGAACCCGTAACAGGATCTTCGTTAATCGCGTACTTAGGGTAGAAACAGCGGGATACGAAGTCGACTTCCTTGCCAGGAGCAGAGGCTATTACGCCACGGACGTCGGCTAACTGGAGCAGAGCGTTGAAGTCAGGCTGCAGTCTGGCCACTACTTCCTCGGATTCGAATATGGCTAGCACGTCGTCCTTGCCGACCAAGGTGGTTTGAATAGGAGCGCCTAGCGCTTGCTCCAGTCCATTTGGCGTTGGAATTTCCTTGCCAAAATCGGCTGGAAAATTCATGCGGTAACCCTGTTCTAAACGATCTACGGATAGCCGACCACTCAAGGTGTCGAAATGGATGGTGGGAGCGGTAATACCTATTTCCGCAAATAGTACGTGCGCACTGGCCAGGGTGGCGTGCCCACAGAGGCGAACTTCTTTGTTAGGGGTAAACCAACGCAAGGGTATCGCACCATTCGTTTCCGGTAGGAAAAAAGCCGTTTCCGATAGGTTATTCTCCTGGGCAATAGCTTGTAGCTGCTCATTAGGCAACCAACGATCTAAAGGAATTACTGCCGCCGGATTGCCGCGGAGCACTTCGTGGTGAAAAGCATCAACTTGATAGATTCTGAGCATGACTATTTGATTTTATAGGCTCTACATTCACCACCGCTCAAGGTGGATACTTTCAAGCCTTCTGGGCTCCAATGACCCTTCTCCGCAAATTCCACTTGTGTACTTGAGAATATACCTTCCAATTCCCACTGAGCTTGATCATCGGGATTTAATAAGTGGGTGTGAAGTGTGGCAGCTTCCGTACCTAGATTGACCATGAATAGCATTTCCGCTTTGCCCTTTTGTGTCCAGGCTATCAGGAGTTGCTGGGCGCCTGGGTTTGGTGCAATGAGCCAAGTGGTTTGGGTATCTTTTAGTTGGGGCCAATATTGCTCACCAAACAAGCGGATGCGTTGTAAGTTATGGAAGAGTTCTCCGTTCTGGCCCCAAATGTATGGCCCTCGCGTAGCCTTAGGCCCGTGGTCTAAGTGGAAGACATAGAGCTTAGTGTAATGCTCGTTCGGCGCAGGTACTGGATGTGGATCACGTTGACTAAATCCAAGGCCCTGGTAGGAGGGTGTATCTGCTAGGAAGAGACCAATGAATAAGCGAGCTTCGTTGCCGTGGAGGTAGAATCGATCAAAACGAGGATCATCTTTGTCCCCCGTAATCATAGTGAAGTTGGGCTTGAGGGAGTAAGCTTCACCAATCTTTAGGTAGCGACTAAAGTTGGCCATGAATTCTTCCTCACCCACTACCATACTTTGTAAGTCGCCTAAGGTCGTATCCGCTTTGCTGGCCACCAAGTGATCGACTTCATCTCCGTAGGCCATAACGCCAGCGGGAGCCAGAAAGCTCTCTGCGAAATAGCCAAAGTAGGGGACCCTTTTTCCGACGTATGTTTTAACGGCCCCAAGTGGGTCATAATATTCATCGACTTCACTGGGCACTCCCTCCGGCCGCATCTGCACGTGCGACATATCACCGCGCATGAAGTCCAGCTTGTAGGTTTCTTGTACCGCAGCATAATGGTCGCAGAAGTAATTCCAAACCTCGGTACGGGGGCGGGAAAAGTCAATTTCCCAATCTTGATTATCGTTGAGTCGCTCGTAAAATTTGAAGCGAGTCAGCGGACCAAATACCCGCGACATTTTCTCGGGTTTGGTGATTCGGTAGTCTCGCCACTCACGGCCCGCAAAATCCACTACCTGTGCTGCAGGATCAGGATCTACCTCCAAGCCACGGTAAGGCGGCGCCATAGTAGCGGGGACTGGTTCGTATCCTCTATGAAATAACCAATCCACGAGACTAGCCCGGCGAGCAAGTCGCTTTTCGTAATCGTGGGGTGCTCCAAATAGAATTTCAAGTCTTTTCTCTTCACTTAATCCTGGACCAAAAAACGCTTCTATTTCGTTTGGGTAAGACTGGTGCGCATTTGCCGTTCCGTTACGGACTAACCAAGACATAATAGCCCCTTGCGCCGCCTCGTGTAAGTTGGCGCGGTGTTCGGTGATTACCATGTCCTTACGCCGAAGCCATTCAAAGTACTGCGGTTGGGCCAAGACCATTTCAGAGTAGCGATCGGTATGAGGAATCACATCCATCCCTACGGTCTTACCCATGAGGTGTAGCAGATTAACTACCACCTTTAGCTGCTTCTCTACGGTATCCAGTTGGGGTACCAAATGGTAGAGCTCGGTGCTAAAAAACTCTGGGTTGATTTGCCAGGAGGCCATACCGTAAAGGCTGGCTACAACACCGGGTTCCCACATGGGGAGTAGATGAATGCTGGACTGACTTTCTGGTAAGGTAAGTGCGTACTTGACCACATTCCAAAAAGACTGGACCGTGCGGACATTGACCCCCACCATGTTGACGCACTTGATCCATTCAGTCGTTTGCTGACCAGCGATCGGGCTAGTGGTTGTTTGTAATGGAGATAGCGCCTGTTGCAAAGCGCCATAGCCATAGCGTTGAGCCAGGCTTTCCAATACCATTCGAGGATCAAGTTGTACGGCGAGTTCGGGGAGCAGGTTGGGGACGAAGCTGTAGTGCTTATTGCAATAATTGGCCAACGCACTTCGACTATTACTTTTCCAATAGTCTACAAGAGCTTGATAATCAGATAGCTGGTCCCCGTTGTTCATCAATGGCGAGTTTTAGTAATGACATGGTGTCCAACAAAAAGATGGGTAACGGAGTGCTTACTCCGCTACCACCATGAATTTATTCTTTTTGCCGTTCTCTACCATTACAAAACGACCATGCAACAAGTCCTCGGAGGTTACCTGGGCATCATCACTACCGGCTTTTACCTTGTTTACGCTAACCGCATTTCCCTTGATCGCACGGCGAGCTTCACTTTTTGAAGGCACAATAGAAGTGTGCTCCGCCATTAGATCGATCAGTGAGACCCCGTTAGCCAGGGCATCCTTAGCCACTTTAAAGGAGGGAATTTCAGCAGCGACTGTTTCCAGGGAACTGCTATCCAAGCTACGCAGATCTTCGGCGCTGGCCTTCTTGTTGAAGAGCAGGGTAGATACCTTCTGTACGGCCTCAAAATCGGCTTGCGAATGCACGCGCACAGTTAGCTCCTCGGCTAGGATTGCTTTTAGCGCACGTGGATTGCCATCGTGTTCTGCTTCCAGTGCTTCTACCTCTTCACGCGACTTCAAAGTGAAGTAGCGGATAAACTTGGGCAAGTCTCTATCGTCGGCATTCAGCCAGAACTGGAAGAAACGGTAAGGGCTGGTCATGTTAGGATCTAGCCAAATATTACCCGTTTCACTCTTGCCAAACTTGGAGCCATCCGCCTTGGTGAGTAGGGGAGTGGTACAGGCGTAGGCCTTAGCATCGGTAAGGTTCCGCCGGATGAATTCTGTTCCGGAAGTGATATTTCCCCACTGATCCGAGCCACCCATTTGCACCCGCACGCCATGCTTTTGGTACAGCATCTGAAAATCGTAGGCTTGCAAGAGCTGGTAGCTAAATTCGGTGAAGGATAGGCCGGTTTCCAAACGCTTTTTCACGCTTTCCTTCGACATCATGTAGCTCACGGTCAAAGTTTTGCCTACATCACGTAGGAAACTCAGCACGTTCATTTCCTTGTAAAAGTCAAGATTATTCACCAGGATAGCTCCATTAGGCCCATCGAAGTTTAGCAGCTTTTCCATCTGCTTGGTCTGGTGAGCCAGATTGTTATCCAGTTCGTCGAAGCTTTTCAGCGATCTTTCCTGAGATTTGCCGGAAGGGTCGCCGATGCGGCCGGTAGCTCCCCCCATTAGGACGATTGGCCGGTGACCCGACTTTTGCCAAAACGAGAGTAGCATAATTTGCACGAAATTACCAATGGTCATGGAAGGTGCCGTTGGATCAAAGCCGATATAACCAGCAGTTGGGCCTGATGCTAGGAAATCTTCCAAACCAGGGGTGCTATCGTGTAACATACCCCGCCAACGCAATTCTTCAATAAAATCCATAACCATTGATTGTATTTTGCGGCGCAAATATAGTTTAACGTAAGGTTTGCCTTTGCAGTTCTGTCAAAAAAATGATCAGTTACAGTAAAAGTGATAGTTAAAATGACAGTCAAAGATGATGCGCTCCGTAAACTTTCATTTTAACTGACGTTGCCGTGGTGCGGCCCGTCATAATATATAGCTTCACTTTTGACCAGAAACTGCAATAATATTTAGCATAGTTAGGTTTCTAGTGTGGAAATTGGTTCCGTAACTTTCCTG
>JBCBWU010000277.1:0-7949 GCA_039816955.1 Bacteroidota bacterium | reverse complement strand
GGCCCAAGCTTGATAATTGTTGGCGTTTAGCGTTTCTGCTAGTACGCGCACATCAAAGAATTGCTGTAAGAGCATGGCTTCTACCGGATCATCATTTAGCGATACGGAAAGAACTTGATTCGGATCGGTCAGCACAATTTGTTGGAGCAGATTGTAAGGACCGTCAACCAGCTTCAACTCTTCAAAGAGGAGGTAGCGGTCTTTACCATCGCAGAACTGCACCCGTACCAGTAGATTAGGGTAGACAATCGCATTTGGGTCTGTAACGTACGGTAGTGCTGCCAATTGGTCTGCCTGTTGCTGGGCCGTTTCGGAAGAACATTCTGGCTTTTTAGGCCGGCAGGCGGTATCTCCGCAGCGATCAGCCGCAATTTTTGCTACTCTTTCATTTCCGTGCACATACCAGGAAATTCCATCATCGCTGTTAAAGATCGCCAGCTCTTTACCCGCAGCATCCCGTAGGTAGTATTCTTTTTCTTCGCCACTTCGGCCAACGCGCATATCATTGACATCGTACAAATAGGAGCTGTTGCTAACTGCCGTTGGATAGACGCCACGAACGTAATCAATACCCGCAATACCGCGTCGGCCATCTTCGACCATGCAGCCGATTCCATTGTAGGCATATCCAAATTCTTCTTCAATGCCATTTAAGCCAGTGTACCGAAGATTAGTCAATTTGTTGTTGCCTTCTTCCAGTTCGTAAATTAACTGTTCAAAACCGATTTTCTTAAGTTCATGGTCGATAACTCCACGGGTCATACCCAAGATATTACCAACTCGATCGTAGGTGTAGTTTACGTCTCCTAAGTCAGCAAAATCACCAGAATACAGGTGTGCATCAATAAGGTCGAAGCCCACGGTCGCTTCCGCTTTTTTGAGGCGATTCATTCCATCGTACTGATAGATATAGGAAGTGTTACCAGAGAAAATCAGTGGTACATCATTAAAGCGATCCATGCGGTAATTGAAATCAATCGCATCGATATTACCGTTGTAGTTGTCACCGTCGTAGTACAACGATTCCGCAAACAGATTACTGCCCAGGGATTTCATCCGTTGACGACTATCGTATTCGTAAGTGACTACTTCTACGCCTTCGGCAGTACAACCTAAGCCAAATTCATAATCGTGTAGTGCCTTCTCCGCTACACTCAAGTAGGAGGGATGGTAATTATACGAGGCGATCTTGGCATTAAACACCGAGAGTGAGGGGTAATCAATCAATACTTCATCGATACGATTTCGACCATCATATTTGTACAGGTAATTAAAGTCGATCGTTCCATCGCAATTTAAATTGACTTGCTGTTCCTTGTAGCTGCCTTGGAGATTATAAGAAGGGTAAGCGAGTTGGTAGCTTAAGTCGCTACTGAAGCCAAGGTATCTAACCACTTCCCAATCCAGAAAACCGTCGCTATTATAGCTGAGTAGGCGGGATTCTACTGGGTCTTGACCATTGTAGCTAATGGTTTGGGCCACTTTACCCAGTACCCCGTCCATCTCGGCGAGATAAGAGTCGAAATCTCCATTTAAAGCGGGGTTATTGGCGGCGGCATTATAGAACCATGCTTTTTCGGGAATGCTGTTTGCTAGTACTCCACTATAGTTACTGATATATGCTGGATCAGGGGCACCACCACAACCAGAATCACAAACCCAAGGTAAACCGGATCCACTATTAGTGAGCTGACCAATCATATCCTTTTGAATCGTCATTCGGCCAAATTCATCGTAACCCCATATTTGCTGATGCTCGGAGGTTTCCATAGTGATCATTTGACCGGAAGGGTTATAGCTGTAGTTGGTATGACCTTCGTCTACAGTGTGCTTATGGTAAAGAAGGCCGAGATAATTATAGTCATACTCAGACAACTGTTGCTCAGCGTTAATGGTTTTGCTCACATTACCAAACTCATCGTAGGCGTAGACTACACCGCCAATCCCACCACCAAATGTTGCGATCTTTTGGCCAATACCATTGGTGTACTCAATGACCGTTTTACCATCCTCATCGGTAATGGTGGTTTTCAGAACAGAAATACCTGAAGGTAGTACATCGCTGAAATCATCGGGATTACCACCATTTGCGGTATGCTCTGTAATAATATCATCGGCAGTAATAATGCAATAATCATAGACAACATGTGGATCATCATCGAGGCACAAGTCATTCTTCGCCGCTCGAATAGGACGATTCCTGGGCGCTACGTCTAACTCGTAGTCCATACCCATACAGGTGCCTCGTAGACCGGTATCCGCTTCTCCGGTCCCCGGCAAACTGCCAGTAGGCGGTCCTGCCAGGGTTACACGGCCGTATACATCAAAATAATTATCGGTTACTAGTGGGCTGCTGCCTCCACCATCAGATGTTGTGTATACATTGCGGCCGCGCGGGTCAATGAACTGGGTATTGTCGGTAAAGTCTCCTGCTTCCGTGTAATCTTTAACGGAAACGGAGTTTTCAAGTGCTCTTTCGGTAAAGTCTAATTCGTGATTGTTAGACCAATTGTGATATTGGATTTCCTGAATAAGTTGTCCATTGCGTTTTTTCCATTCCAAACGGTTATGACCATCGTATTTAAAGGTCAGAATAATCTCATTAGGATCTCTGATATAGTCAACTTGACGGCTGCGGTGGTAGTCATAGTAGGTTGTAAGCGCATCATCTAGTCCTAACCCAACCGTAATAGACTCAGGCAAGCCCGCGTTTGGGGTAATGATCTGAGATTGGCGGTATACCTGCCCATCAGAACAATAGTCATATTCCACTAAGGTGACGGCTCCGTAATCAATACTAGTGATCAGACCTTTTTCATCCACCTCTTCCACTACTTGCCCCAGGTTATTTCGGGCGTTAATGGTGTGCGTCAATAGATGAGGGCAGCTGATGGTAGCTTGCGAGAAGTCTTCGGGATCAAAAGAGATTAAGGTGCCAGCGCTTCCTCCTTCAATAGCGTCCGTTTGGATATAGGTTTGTTTGAGGTAGATATTTCCAGCAACAAAGTTGGCTAAATATTCTTCCACATCACCGGGATCTACGTCATCCAACCCATTGCCATCATCGAAATTACCTCCGGTGAAATTAGAACCTGTACCGGCGTCGTCCTGTCCGATGATCTCGCAAGGACAATATAAACTAGAGCCAGGAACCAGGCATAAACCAGGGTTGCCCTGGGGCAGGTTCTGGCATACGTTATGTGGAGATGTCCCGCCACTGCTACCACCACTAGGGTTAGAACCGGTATCGTCGGTTTCATCATCTTCACAGCTATCATCGCCGTAGAGCCCTTCGTAGGTTTGGATGACTGATCCCGGCAGGACGGGGGTCCAGTCATTCTCATAGACATAGAAGGTAGAGTGGATGTTCTCTCCACCACCAGAACCCTTGCGGGTCACTCGTTTTTCGAAGACCAAATCACGGCGTTTTTTGACATCAAAAATTTGGCGCAACATACCGCGAGTTGGCTTTTTATAGCCTTCCTCTGGATCATCTTGGTAGTCGATATGATTAATCAGGTCATATACGTAGAAATATTCCTCAGTATGCCCCCAGTTGGGTACGGATGGTGAGGACTGCGTCACCTTGTAAATCTGCCAGGATGGTTCCCAATTTAGGTGATAATTTCCATTGTGTAATTCACCGGTGATTCCCATTTTTCCAAAACCGGCGGTGGTGAAGCGACCTTGATAATCGGCATCGTAATACTCGTACTGCGTACGGCTGGTAAAGCCGCCATCTGCTCCCTTACAGGAGGCATCGTAGCTCGTGTTGGTCTCCGCCACCTTTTTGATGAAATAGCTGTATAGCACAGAAGGATTTATTTGCCTTGCGTAGTTGAAGAATTTAGGTTCTCCTAAATAGTAGTAGGGCGTTTCAAATTCTCCGCCGTCATTACTTCGAATATCGGGATGAAATGCACTGAAATCATAGAAGATACCATTATTACAAGTTGGAATTAGGCTTAGGTATTTGTTGTAGCAGATTTGTAATTCGAGACATTCTGAATAAGCTACGGATTCTGGATCATAGCTGCTGAAATTTTCATTGCACGTTTCCAAAAGCGGGCCCAATGGGTCATCAACTGGTCTATTAAATAGTAGATTATAACAGCTGGCGTCGTCAGTTAGCAAAGCGTCTTCCGGACTATAGCTTGGTCCGCATTCTTCCCCTCCTGATCCCGCTGTCTCATGAAAATGCGCAAGCACAGCATCATAGTAGGCATCATAGGCCGGAGATGGTCCTTGTTGATAAATAAGCGTGCTAAGGGTTGAGCCATTGTGCTGGAATTCGGTATCCTCGATATTTGGTCGCCCGGGAATGCGGTAGTTGTAGTAGTGATCAACCCTGTTCAGCGGATCATCTTGAAAATTTGGCGCCAAGCGCAGCTGAACGGGCTCAAATGCTACTTGTGTTTCGTATTCAACGGTGCTCCTGCTCATTTGATTTCCATCAGCATCGTAGGAACGGCTCTCTAATAACCTACCCCATAGCAACCAGTTGGTGGAATGGTCAAATTCGGTCCGAATGGTACTTGAACTTGGTCCATATGCTACTGCCCGACCAAAACCATAATCCCGGTTTCGATCTGGATCAGATAATCGTAGACTCGGATCTAATGGAACACTATTATCATTTTGGGTACCCTGCGAAAATTCATAAGTCCAACGAGCAACCTCTTCTTTATCATCCACCTCCTTGCTTTCTACCACCATGTAAGTCTGGATGGCATAGCCTGGTACTTTATAGGTTCTTTCATTTAGTAGTTTGGTATAAAATGGAGGCGGTTCGTAAGCAAGGCCTCTGGTTCCTAAGTACCTGGCAATAGCGTAAGAACTTCCACTACCATTGTTAACTGGTTGATAATTGATGCGTGTAACCTGACCAAGCGGATTGACAATATTATCTAATACCTGAAAACTATTGGCCTGCTGTAAATCACCTTCGACATAGTAGGGACTATTCTCATCATCAATAGGGTTGTCTAAGAAGTATGTCTGCATCACATCCCCAAGTCGAATAAGTTCGGCGGCGTTTTTGTAGTAGAAATGGGTGGTAGGGTAAGTATTAGTCCCATCGCCCACAAGAGCGCCTACAGGTGGCACGATGATGCGGTCCAGACGGACAATATTGCGGAAATAGCCGGTTGATTCATTCGTGGCGCTACCGTTGCTTACCACGGTATTGGTAATCGCAACCGGATCGATACTATATTGTAACTCCAGGTTTGCTACGGTTTCCCAGCCTGCATTTGTATCATCTGGATCGAAGTTGGTCGTATTTCCACCGGTGTAATTTTGCTTAACTACACCAATAAGCATCAGTGGGGTTTTACTGTAACGCCATAGCTCTACTGCTCCTAAGCGGAAATCCTCGTTGGCTCTAGTCGGGACGGATTCATAAAAACAAGGATTAGGCTGGCTATTCCACCAAAAGTCGGAACCGTTATTTCCCGGAGGACAAAATGAAGAAGTGGCAGGGTCGGCAATTTCATAGAAATCTAACATATTGTGCCAAGGCATGCCCAGGCCAAAGTTAGCTCCCAGTCGGTCCGTTGGATACAAGACAGGATCAGATGGGACCGTTACCGGAATTCCGGTATCATGACCATCATATTCATTGGCAGGAATCCCCATTTCATCAAGAAAGTAGGTATCACTGTAGGAAAGACTAAAGTTAAAATAGGAAATAGTGGAGACGGCACCATTCTGCGTGAACTGGCATATTTCGGTAGGGTTTAGTTGATAATTATTGTCTGAATTTGCTGGACCAATTTGAATGTTAAACCCGGCATAGGCCATTGGATTATTAGGCAAGACAAAAAACTCAGAAATATCTGCATCGTAGTCATCCGTAACCTGCCACTTAAGCGCCTTGTCAAAAGTAGAGTGGATGCTATGGCCACGAGTATCGGCGAATTCACATGCCTTGAGCCATTGAGCACCATTTCCTTGGGGCATGGCATGCGCAACAGAGAAGTCTCCACTGGCAATATTTACATCGAATAAGGCACTGCCGGTAACACCCGTAATACTCGTCTTTACTTCATAAATTTCCCCCGGCGGCATTTCTAGATTGTCAACTGAACTTCCCCCTTGTCCAGTGTAAAAAGAAGAAAATGGATTGATACGCGGAGATTCGAGAAAAGAATGGTCAAACCGATTGTCAGCAAGCCGTTCTACAAAGTATTCACCGATTGGCGCATTGCCAGTCGTGCAGCCGGTGGAGTTGGCATCCACTTTAAGGTAGGGATTAGTGGCAGAAGCAAAGTTGTAGTTGTATTGGTTTTCGTTAATACTCTTAATGTGACGATACCGATACCAATCATTCATGCCACTGTCATCCGTGGAGTAGATTAATTTCTTAGCGTACAGTCCGTCAACCGCAATAACATCTTGATTACTGATATCAAGAAGACCCTCTCCTGCCTGAGGATCAATTTGATCATAGTTTAGTAATAGACGTTCGTAGGAGGACTGGATGAGTGCTAAGTGGACATCCCGGTATACTTGAGGCAATGAACTCAAATCCTGGTCGTCGGAAAAGTCGTACGCACCTTGGTGGACAGCCTGCTTATAACGCTTGAAAAAGTCGATTTCCTGACCGTAGTAGTTATAGGCAAAAGAGATTCTTCCCACTAAGTCTGGATGCCAAATAGATGTGCAATACCAACTGAGATATTCTGTTTTGGGTAGGATTAAACTACCGGTAGCGGGATAAGCGGGATTGATGCCTTCGATACAGCTGGCACTATTGGGGTGTACGCGCTGATTGGATGCTTCTCGATGTGCCTTCATCATTGGGGCAAACTCATAACGGGTACCATCATCCATAATTACTTCCCAACGTGAGCCGTCAAATATCGCTTCGATGTAACGGTCGAACTTTTGTAGTACGAAGACGTGCTTATTCCCACCTTCTGTGGTTCGCTTAAGCACCATTTTGTCCCCTCCGACTCCGGGAATGTTCATCACAGGCTCAAACCAGTAAAGATCGCCCTCTTGTTGTGCTTCGGTAGAAAGATACACGGGCCGCCGATTAGCCGCCATGTTTTTCGGCGGCGAGCGCTGTACTTATTGTAATCTTCGCTGCTAACAGTAATGGTGGGTACATTCAAACTCCAACCTTCTCCGTAAGGAACACCGCTCAGCGTAGGGGGACATTATCTCCACTGGCAAAAGTAGAGTTATATGACATTGACAGGCTGAAACTCAAGCCGGATAGTGTAGTTACCGAGCCTAAATCATAAGCTGCATTAAAGGTGCCAGTAAACATATTTACGTCACCCGAAACACCTCCAGAAACAACCGAGCCCGCTTGGGTCTCTTTGGGTGCCATTTGCCCAGTACTGGTTCCCCCAATTATTTGAGAGAATAAGGGGCTTGCGCCACAGATTAACAGCGCATGAAGAGATACGAGGAGCGTGCGTTTTAGCAAAGACATAGACATAAGGATTTTACGTCAACCTTAGACAGTTGACTGTACACCGAGATATACAAGCATGGCCTGCGATTTGGTGAAAATTGAATCAGATTTTAGTACAAAATCAAGTTTGGATAAAAACAATACACCGGCTAGTCCACTGAGTGAAAAGAACTCATAGACGAAAATAAAGTCAGTTAAGCTATACGGTTTGAAGCCGTACACTTCAGACAAAAAATCTCCAAACTTGAATCTCCTTATGAAATCAAAATGATAAGGAGCGCGTTTATTTTTGTTTGGTAATAGTATGTAAAACTATCACTTTTGAGCATTAGAAAGATACGTTTTTTCATTAATTAATACAAGGGTTTGTGAAGGAGTTTTTAATTTTAAATTATTGTTTAACAGGTGTTTGTCTGGTGTTGATTTTTCCCTCTTCCTATCGACAATAGTCCGTGGCGATTTTGAGTAAAGTCAATAAAAAAGGGCAAAATCCATAGCTTGTGAGTTCCTACACACTCAAGCG
>JBCBWU010000276.1:0-7955 GCA_039816955.1 Bacteroidota bacterium | reverse complement strand
CAATCCGCGAGAACCGACTGGTGAAATGTTAGTCTACAGACGCATTCTCATTCCTAGTTGCATACCCGTTAACCAGTAGTTTTGCTGCAAATCATAAGCATCACTACTGAGGGCCTGTGGATAGGTTTTGAAATACGGCTCTGCAATGACGCTGTAACGGCTATGCAGATTGTAGGCTAAGCTTAAGCCAGCGTACCAAGCCGCGGTAGCCTGCCGTTCAAAAATGGGCAGTACATCGCGATCGCCTTGCTGGCCAAAGTCAATGGCTTCTGCGGTAGCTGGAGAGTAGATGGCACCTTTGGCACCGAAATAAAGATTGAGCACTGCACCGGCGTTTACACCAACGCGCAGTTTACCCCATTGGCGCTCGTAGCCCAGTAAAAGAGGGATTTCTACAAACTGCAATTTATTGCGGCGGGTATCTTCGTATCCTTCTGTGTAAACAGTATCGGTACGGATGACCTGACCATTGGGGCCAAAGATCACTGATACGTCCATTCGACTTCCGACATTGAAAGTAAAACGGTCGTTAATTTGAGTATACATTAAACCGGTCCTTAGCCCAAGGCCAACATTGGAAGAGGCGGCTAGGCGGAAACCACCGGTATAGGAAACACCAGCAGATTCACTGTCTTGACGTTGACGCAAGTGAGCCAGGCTTTCTGATGTTTTTGCTTTTAGGGTTTGATGTGCGTAAGCAGGACCTCCCAGCATTTCGAGATCAAGTCGGAAATACGGGGCCGCAAAATCAGCACAGCGGGGTGCGTGGTTAGCAAAGAGCTTTATTTCCGCTTGCTTCGCCAAATGGAAGCCCTTTTCGGGCAACATATCCACAATTTGTACCGTCTGGCGCTGGTGAGGTCCAGCTACCCGGGTGCTTGCAGATTTTTCTTCAACTATACTAACCGAATTAGCAGTAGCCATCGGCTCTTCGGTAACGGCTACGGTATTATCTGTTACTCCGGTAGCGGAGGGGTTGGTCTCCAGTGGAGCTATGGTTTGATTTAAGGTATTGGTAGTCGCATTGAGCGCGAACGTTTGACCAGCTGCTGGTGTTTGCGTTGCCTGTTGTGCAGATGATGCCGGCTCGGCAACAGCCGACGGTAAGCCTAGATTGTCATCACCTTCTTGAGCAGTAGAAGTACTTTGTCCTTCAAAAGTAGGGGGAACTACTTCTTGCGGGTTGGTGCGAATTTCTACTACACTATTCCTGGGAGTACTTGCTTGCTCAGGAACAGAAAGCGGGAAAGAGCCAAGGTCTGGACTGCTGTAGAACATCCAAATTACGGCCAGTAGCGTCAGGCTGGCGCTGCCAACACTGCTCCACACCACAAACAGGCGGCGGCGCTTTTGCTGGCGAGCCTGCGCTATGCGGCTCCACATATCTTCGGGCACCGGCGCTGAAGCATTGCGCAGTTGCTGATTAAACAATTCGTCTAGCGGGTGTCGCTGATTCATACGGCAACTCGTTGCAGTTTATCCAATTGAGCCTGTAGCATCTTGCGGGCTTTGACCAGCTGGGAACGCGAAGTACTTTCTTTGATGTTGAGTAGTTCCGCAATTTCCTTGTGGCTGTAGCCTTCGATAGCGTAAAGGTTAAATACAACCCGATAACCCTCGGGCAGGCGGGCGATCATTCTCAGAAGTTCCTCTTCACCAAGCCGTGAATAAGCGGTAGGTTGAAGGGGGCTATCCGGAAAATGCTCTACGGCGATTTGTTCGTTCGTAAAGTACTTGCGCTGATTGTGCTTGAGGGCGGTATTGACGACGATGCGCCGAATCCAACCTTCAAAAGAACCTTTGAACGCAAATTTGTCCAGATTGTCAAATACTTTCACAAAGGCTTCCTGCAGGATGTCCTCTGCTTCGAGTCGATGACGGGCATAGCGCACACAAACGGCCATCATTTTACCGGCATACAGTTTGAACAACTGTTGCTGGCAATGGGCGTCTTCTCGTACGCAGCCTTTAATCAACTCTTTTTCCGTCATTTGACGTTCTGGCGAACCTTCGCCTTTTTTGCGTATTCCACCCGGCTATCTAGAACAAGGTTTGATACGCCATTATGGTTAATAGATACCCTAACGGGTGCCGACGCTGCCTGTATAACGAACAAATTGGCAGTTCCGCTTGTGTAAGATAGGTTTTTTTCTTGTAAAAAGTGATTCCCTAGGTTGCAGTAACCCCCTACCACTTGACGTTCAAGGAGATGACCGATCTTCACCTTTTAGTACTACCTTTATCCCTGGATTAAACCAGTATGGGATGCCTGAGCCAATGACACCAAATGAAATCATAGATGCTATGCTCAAGGGCGACGCCTTTAGCCAGTGGTTAGGTGTTGAGGTGCTGGCCGTGGAAGCTGGCTACTGCAAAATTCGAATGCGGGTGCGACCCGAAATGGTCAACGGCTTTGGTATTTTGCACGGAGGCGTAAGCTTTAGTTTTGCCGATAGTGCCTTTGCTTTCGCTTCAAATAGTCGGGGGCGGCACGCTGTTTCGGTAGATACTAGTATTAGTCATCTGGCGGCGGTGCAAGTAGGAGACACGCTTATTGCCGAGGCTGAGGAATTGGATCTTCAGCACAAGTTGGCTCATTACCAGGTGACAGTCTATCGCAATCAGGATGATAAGATGGCTCTGTTCAAAGGGATGGTGTACCGAAAAAGAGAGGAGTGGAGCCACGAGGTAGGAGCTTGAAAACTGGACTGTGCATATTTTAATACTTTTTTTATCTGCTTTACCTTTGAACCAAAAGCGCTAAATTGAAGTAATAGAAAAAGCGCTTTCCACCATCACATTTTACGTTAAAGTGAGCTTTACGCAGCTCTTGTAACCCGATTTTGCGTATCAAAAACCATTTAAGTATGACTCGTTTTTGCCTCTTTGTTTCCCTATTGATTGTCGGTAGCCTCCAAGCACAACAGACGTTAAATAATCCAATTGGCTATTTTGACTTTTTCAACCAGCAACACAATGTGCTGGCGCAGAAGAATATGGAGTACCTCCAGTATGCTGTACACAGCGACGATATCCGGGTAATTGCCGAAAAGCGATTGGCACTGTTAGAGCAGGTGCAATCTACTCAGGAACAAGTCAATCAAGTACCCCAATTCGATAATGATGCCGGTTTGAAAGCTACCATGACCGAGGTTTTGTCGACCTACGAAGAGCTATTTGATATAGGTTTCCAGCAGGTGGAAAATTTGAAAGTAGAGTCACAAGAAAGTTTTGCACAAATGGAGCGCTACCTGGCAGCTCAGACGGCTGCGGAAAAGCGAATGGCTGAGGCTAGTGCTCGACTATTAGCTGCCCAAAAGCGCTTTGCGCAAGCTAATCGGATTTCACTGATGGAAGATGGTGAATCCACCACTCAGGCCGAGCAGTTGAATGCGCTCAATGAATACCAGCGAGATATCTTCCTGCGTAGCTTCCGCCTTGGTAAAATGAACGCCAATTTTATGGTGACGATGGAGAAAGGTGACGGTGAGGAATTGGAGAATATTCGGCAGGCAATGGTAAAAGCCGCCAATGAAGAGTTGCCAGTACTTAAAGTTAAGCCCGATTTTAAAGGAGATGCCGCCTATCGGGATGCCAATGTGGAACAATTGGAAATCATTAAGAATCTAGCAGAAAACGATTACCCCGCTATTGTAAATGCGGTTAAGAAGGGTGGCCAGCTGACGCAGGCTGACGTAAACGCTTATAACCAAGCTATTAGTAAGGTGAATACCCTGCTAAATCCCATAGCGGAGAAAGTAAATATTGCTTTGCAAAACTTGCTACGCACCAATGTGCCCAAGCCGGCACTACGCGGGGTGAAACAAATCTAAATAAGTGCGGTCATCCGGAATGACCTAGGTGTCCAGCAAGCGGCCAGAAAGCTGATAGAAAGTCAGTTTTCCGGCCGTTTTTATTAAAAAAGTGTGAAAATTACACTTAGATCTTGGAAATACGTGCTGAATTGCAACTCCTGCTACTTCTATCACGTTGGAATATTGCTACTTTTGCGGTAGCTTTTTCACTTTGAACTAAGGAAAAAATTAACACCATGAGTGAATTGAATCAGGGACTGGAAGAGGCGTATAACGAGAAAGGGGAGACTATTAGCCCAGTCCTACCGGAAGGCGTGAAGAATTTTTTGATCGATATCGATGGTACGATCTGCGATGATATTCCCAATGAGGAGCCAGAGCGCATGGGCACTTGTTTGCCTTATCCTGATGCATTGAAAATTTGCAATAAGTGGTACGAAGAAGGACACTTTATTACCTTCTTTACTTCCCGTACGGAAGAGCACCGCGCCATCACTGAAGAGTGGTTGAAGAAGCATGGTTTTCTGTATCATGGCTTGCTCATGAACAAGCCACGTGGTGGAAACTACCACTGGATTGATAACCACATTGTTCGTGCTACTCGCTTTAAGGGCAAGTTCACCGATTTGGTGGTGGAGAATCGCGAAATCGAAGTATTTCGCTCGTAGGAATTTATCTGATTGATGATGGAAAGGTCTGAAGCTGCTACTGGTTTCAGACCTTTCTGTTTAGCAGGTCGCGTAGTGCTTCTACTAAGTCTGGAAATTGAAAGGTAAAGCCCGCCTGCTCTAATTTTGCTGCAGAGACCCTTGCACTATCCAGCACGGTATGCGACATTTCTCCTAATGTCAGCTTGAGGGCAAAGGCCGGTGCTGGCACCAAAACTGCCGCTTTACCACTGGCTTCGATCAAAGCGCCAGCCAGTGTTTTATTGCGGGCAGGGTTAGGGGCTACTCCATTGTAGACTCCGCGGAAGGTATCATCTTCTACGCCCCGGACGAACACCTGACAGATATCATCAATGTGCACCCAAGAATACCACTGTTGGCCCCGCCCAAAGTAGGTAGAGGTGAGCACATTAAGTGGCAACATCATCTTAGGGAGAGCACCGCCCTTAGTAGACAGTACAATGCCCGTACGAACGGTAAGGGTAGGTAGCTTGGTGGCGGCAGTAAGTTCTTGTGTAGCAGTTTCCCAAATCTTTACACTTTCAGCAAGGAAGCCGTTGTCGCCCGGAGCGCTGTCTTCGGTCATTATATTTTCGCCACGGTTACCATAGTAGCCAATTGCGCTGCCGGCCAGAAAGGCTTTTACCGACTTTCCATTTTTTAAAATGCCTTCTTGTAGTAAGTGAGTGGAATCAGTACGGCTACTGATGATTAGCTTCTTTCGCTTGGCGGTCCAGGGGGCATCGGCAATGCCGGCTCCGGCCAGGTTGATGACGTGCGTAACACCCTCTAAAGCTGTTTCATCGTAAGTGCCAGCTTGGACATTCCAAGTATAGGTAGGATACTCAGAACCAGGTTTCGCGGAGCGACTGAAATGCCTTACTTCGTGACCGCGCTCCTGGAGGAGTTGGCTGAGTCTGCTCCCCATAAGGCCGCTGCCGCCGCCGATCAATACTGTGGCCATACTGCTTTTGTTGTTTTGACCATTGAAACAAGCTTGAATGTTCTCTGTTCATGGAATGGCTCACCTTCCGCAGGATAAGTTCACCTGGCCAGAACATCATTGCATGGTTTCCCCCACGGAAAAAGTTCGTAATTTCGGCACGAATCACAACAAATCCTAGCATGAACAAATTTCTGAATTACCTAGGCTTAGGTCTAGTAGTGCTGTGCTTTACCTTGGCCCTTACTTCATGTGGCGGGCCTGAACCCGAGGAGTCTACATTCAAATACACCGATAATACGGTTCGTGTCCGTCTAGCGGCTGAGCCGGATCGCTTATCGCCATTTCTGACTACCAGCGGTTATGCACGTCCTATTTATGAGCAGATCTTTCTTCCCTTACTCGAATACAATAAGGGAACCTTCGGGTTTACGCCGGCCTTGGCAAAAGCTCGCCCTATCATTCAAGAGATTACGGAAGGCCCAAATGCTGGGGGGATCAAGTATACCTACGAATTATTTGATGGTGCTACTTTTCAAGATGGGCAGCCAGTAACGGTGGAAGATGTGATTTTCACCTTTAAGATCTTTTTTAACTACAACATCGCCGAAGCTGCACCTTTTCGCCCGGGGTATTCAGCCCTTGCTGATGTAGTGGCTGATCCTGATAATCCATTACGCTTTAGTATCATCAGCAATGAGAAGTACATTCTAGCCGAGGATACTTACAGCAATACCGGCATTTATCCAAAGCATATTTTTGACTCGGCGGGCTTGATGGATGCTTATTCCTTTGCCCAACTGAAGACAGAAGGTGAGGCTTTGGTGGAAGAACCTGCTTTGCAGCAATTTGCGGAGCAATTTCGCTCGGCTGAATTTTCTCGTAGTCCGGAAAAACTGATCGGCGCGGGGCCGTACCGCCTCACCGGTTGGGAAGATGGTCAATACATTACCCTGACCCGGGTAGACAATTGGTGGGCGGATGTAGTTGATCATCCCGTGTTGGAGGCACATCCGGATAGTATCGTCTTCAAGATTATCAAAGAGCAAGCTACTGCCGTTAATGCCCTGCGTTCGGAGGAAGTGGATTTGATCCGTACCATTGACGCGCAGAATTTAGGAGAACTCAAGGAGAATGAGTTCCTACAGCAAACGTATAACTTTCACACTCCCAGTACCTTCAACTATTACTTCGTAGCCCTTAATAACAAAGAGCCACGGCTGAGCGATAAGCGTGTTCGTCGGGCGCTGGCTCACGTAATTGACGTGCAGGAAGTCATTGACCAGGCCTTTGCGGGCTTAGCTGCTCGTCAGGTTGGACCGATCTCTCCGAAGAAAGCTTCGTACAACAAAGATTTACCACTTATTGAGCGCGATTACGATCAAGCTGCTGCGTTATTATCCGAGGCCGGTTGGGAAGATACGGATGGTAACGGCATCCGCGATAAGGAAGTTGATGGCGAACGCATGGAGCTAGACTTTGCGTACTTATATATTCCTGGTGGACAATTTGGTGAAACTATGGCACAGTTGATGAAGGACGGTGCTTCGCGTATTGGCGTAAATATTTCACTGGAAGCGCGGGATATCCGGACTTTACTGGGCCAGGATGTAGCCAATCGGGAATATGATATGTACGGAGCCGGAGCCGGTGGCTACCACATGCCAGATGACCTAATGGCGCTCTGGCACACCTCTGGTAATGTACCCCGCGGACAAAACCGCTGGCAGTTTGGTAATGAAGAGACGGATGCTTTAATCGAAAAGATTAATCGAACACTGGACGCGGAGGAGCGTAATGCGCTCTACCGCGAGTTTCAGGAAATTGTCTACGACGAACAACCATTGATCTTTCTCTTTGCTCCATTAGAGCGGATGGCGATCAGTAAGCGTTTTGGCAATGCTAATGCCTACGAAGTGTTACCAAACTACAATGTGCGTGAATTCAAATTGGCTGTCGGTAACTAGTTTAGGCTAGCCGAATAGGCTTATTGATTCTCACGGATTCGAATACTCGGCCCGAATTTTGGTCTCCTGCCCAGGCGACGAAAATTCGGGCTGCGTCGTTTAAGGGGCAGTGACGCATGATTTGCTTGGTGCAATCGTGTTTTAATCCTAAGGCAAAACAAGTCTTTTCAATAGCTAAGAGCAGTGGTTCAAATAGGCGAATTTTATTAAGGTCATTGTAAAGCACTACTTTTGCGGCAAATGAAAGAAGTTCCTATGCAGAAGTTTTTGTTGTTGTTTACACTTTTATTGAGTGTAGTTGGTACCCGGGCACAAGGGGATACCACCATCTATAAGGTGGTGGAGGAAATGCCTCGCTTTCCTTCATCTTGTGAAACGCTGGATACCACGATTATGGCCAAGCAGGCCTGCGCCAATCAGGCGATGCTGCAATACGTGTACCAGCGTGTGGTATATCCGCAAGAGGCGATTAACGAAAATATATCGGGAACAGCAGTGGTGACTTTTGTAGTGGAAAAAGACGGAAGCGTCACTCAACCTTCTATCGTGCGTGACTTGGGTG
>JBCBWU010000275.1:0-7956 GCA_039816955.1 Bacteroidota bacterium | reverse complement strand
AATGTGCAGCAAGTGGCAGGAAGTAGCAAGCAACTGCTCTACCCCCAGGACAGCTTAGCAAAAGGTACCTGGATTGCCATTTCTGACCATAACCAGCTGGTCTGTATCCTAAACGGGGCCTTTACGCGGCACCACCATTCGCCTCCCTACCGCCTGAGTCGTGGTATAATGGCTTTAGAGTTCTTTGAATACGACGATGCCGGCGCCTTTCGACACAACTTTGACTTTGAAGGAATGGAGCCCTTCACCATGGTGATTTACGATAAAGGCCGACTTTTCGACCTGCGCTGGGATGAGCAGCAGGTGCACTTTCGGGAATTGGCGGCAGATGAGCCACACCTTTGGTCCTCCCCTACCCTTTATGATCCTCATTGGCAAAAAAAGCGGCAACAATGGTTTAGGGATTGGCGAGCACGGCAGCAGCAATTTACCTCCTCTTCCATATTAGAATTTCACCAAACAGCTGGGGAAGGAAACCCGGAATATGACCTCGTCATGAATCGAGCCAATATCGTACGTACGACGAGTATTACCCACATCGCAAAGGAATTAGATCGGGCGAAACTGAGATACCAAACTATTCTCACACAAGAGGTAAGTGAGCACGAGCTGGATCTTCATGCTACTGCCTGAGCTATTGCGCCCAACTCGGAAAATCCTCCACATTAAACAATAGCTCCTCGAACTCAAAATGAAAGGTATCACGTCTACCCTGCACCACTCGAAGCTGACTTGGTAGACTACCGAATGCGGTAGCTTCAAATGATAGATACTGAATCTCAATGAGTTCTGTAGTATCCATTGGGTTTCTCATGTGGATTTCCTGGATTTGATATTGAGCCTCATCTCTTTTTAACTCAACGGGGTTGCCTAACATATCTACTCCCTCTGAATACCATGGTGACTGATTTTTCAAGTTGCTAAAAAACTGTTCAGGCTGCAGGTACATCCAAATGAAATTATGCCCTTGTAACATGGCGATAACCTCTGGTGGTAAGGCTTGATCCACTTGGTCTAAAGATCGAAGCGACTGGCCTAATGAATCGGCATAAACCTGTGCAATAAAAATCCCCTTGCGGTAGCTATATTCTTGTTGGAACTCAAGAAAGCCAATATGATCGGCTGCTAAAGTGGTGGTATAAGCACCATCTGGTCCGTGACAATCTGCAACTGCAACGACGTTTTGTAGATAGCTTGAACTAGACTCCTGATTGGTAGAGGTGACGGCCTCAATTTCCCAGCTATCTCCCGTACGTCGGTAAATACTGGTCCAGGCAAAGTCGGTAGAGCCGTGATATAAACCTTCTTCCGTAGGATATTGGACGGTAACCCGCTTCTGCAGTACGGAATAGGCCAAAGTACCATCTTTGGAAAAGCGGATGATTGGTTCCGCCAGATCATTCCACTCCATAAAATGAACACTATCAAAATAGCCTTGAAAACGCTCCTGGTTCTCTGCCCGGGTGGAAGTACTAACTCTACCACGGTTTACAGCTAGGTTGGGTTCTGCCAGCAGCTCGGCGAAGGTGGTAGCATCAGCGGCGAAGTGGACGTGGCGTTGCAATTGTTCCAGTTCCAAAATTTGCTGTCGTGCAGTGGTTTCGTCAAAGCCGGGGGATTCACAAGCAAAGAACAAGCTGATAAATACGATAGCAAGAAATGACCTCATTTTAATTTTTTGATTATTTTTCAATAATTAAAAACAAAATAATTATATTTGTTTCGAGCATAGTGTAAAGCTACCAATCAGTGTCTCTCTAACTTCGCGCCATGGGCGAAGCGTTCGATGTTTCTTATTCCTTGCTTTTCGGCTCAAGTTTAAAGATGTGTTGGTCATTTTGACGAGTTGTCGTTGAAATGGGTGTGATCTTGCTGCCTGCTTTAAGGAAAAAGTGGGCGGTTGTTGGACCAGGTGAGGGTGGGTCCCGCCATGCGGGTCGTCCACTAAACCGATTCAACTAATTACAAATACCCGCTCCTAAACTCCATCACTTCTCCCCCTCCCCCAACATCCCCAACAACCACTCCTTCTCCGTCAAAGTAGCTTCTGCCTTGATACTCTTAAGGAGGCTTGCTCTTTCCTCAGGGTTGCCACTCTGCAATTTTAGCAAGCGACGGGTGTAGCGTATCAAATTACGGTAGTTGGTTCGATGATAGCTGATTCCCGGTTTACGGCGCAGGTAAGAAGAGAAGGCATCCAGGTGGCTTTGTAGTACCTCCCACTCTCCCAGTTCGTAGTAGATTTTGAGCAGCAATGTACGTGCTCCCAGATTCAATAGCAGATCATGATAATTGGCTTGTTGTAGTAGTGGGAGGGCCTCTTCGTAGCGCTGCCCTACGTAGGCAATCTTGGCGCGGCTAAAGTTATACATGCGATTGCGATAGCGACGTTCCAGTTTTTCAGTCCACTGCTCAATGAAGGCTTCTGCGTAGGCAATATCCTCTATTTGCAGGGCGGCAGAAACAATGTTGTGGTAGGTGAAACGTGAGAGCACTCCATTGCGCAGTAGATACCCCTGCTCCAAGCCACTGCGATACAAGGCCATTACTTGCTGAAAGTAACTCCGCCGACCAGAGTTAACCTGTCGCACACCAAAGTTGATCGCCAGTAAGTACAAATCACGTGCCTCTGACTCCGGTAGAGATGCTGCGTGAGAAAACAAGCTAGTGGTAAAGGTTTTAAAGAGCTCCTCATTTTCGGCTTGCTGCAATACTTGAATACCATTGTAGTAGAGGCGTAAAGCGGGAACATCTTCAATGGCCCCTGAAGGAAGATCTGCGATATACTGATCCAAGTCCGATGGCTCCCAGCCCCACTGGTATACTTGTGCATGGTTGAGCAACCACATATTTTGTCGCAGCTTCATAGCCATAAAGGCTCGATCTAAACTCTGGCTTAGCTGAGCAAAATCATCATCCTTTTCTGGTCGTTGAGTTAAGGACTGACGGTAATAGGCCTCTTGATAGCGATAGGAACGTAACCAATATTCCGCATTTTGAATCTCCTCTTTCTCCAATAAGCGGCGTGACTCACGTAATAACTTAGCGTGTAGTTGGTTTTGCGAGCGTCCTTGCAAAGCCGCCGCTACCCGCATTTTTAGCTCAAACTCATCTTCTAATGTAGCTTCAACTGCCAAAAACCGCTCAACCTGCCGGCTGAGATTGCTTTGCAACAAGCGCCAAGTCTGATCATCGAAAGGTTTAGCATTGTAGATTTCTTTCCAGAGAACCGTCTTATCAGGGAGCATTTCAGGTAGCTCATAACGTAGGATTTCCTCTGCTAAATCACAAATATCAGCCCTTCTATTATGATAGGGGGAAGCCAAAAACTGTCGAAATGCGGACTGTTCTCGCTTAGAGAGCGAAAAAATGAGCTGCATAGAACGTGAAAGAACGCTACTTTTCACCATATAAGTCAAATACTAGATAGATCATTATTATTGATAATCAATCTTATAAACATAAAAATACGCAAATTTATAGCTACAATGATCGTTTTTTGTTTTTGTAGATATATACCAAAGGAGGCACTTTTGTCATGTCAACAGATCAGAATACCCTATCCCAGAACTAAAAATACGATCATGAAAAGCTTCATAACAAAACAATATCTACTACTAATTACCTTGCTCTCACTGTGCTTTACGGTAGCTCATACTCAAAATGAATGTGCAGAAGACATGACTGCACCGGTGGCTATCTGTAATGATCAACTGCAGATTACCGTCGTTGATGGAGTGGGTCGTACCCTTTGGCCCTTCATGCTGGATGACGGTTCGTATGACGAATGTTCGTCTGTAGATTTCTTCCTAACTTTTCTCGAGGACGATACCGGGAGCACACCAAGTACAACTTCTTTGCTGATACCTGACTTGCTAGAAACCTATCAAGTGGTCCTTTATGTGGTTGACGAAGCGGGCAACGAAAACAGTTGCATAACAAATGTAATGGTAAGCTCGATCCTTGCTAATCCCTGCCCAGACGATGAGGAAGCTCCAACCCCCATTTGTATCAACGGGCTCTCTGCCAGTTTGGATCCTACAGCTACTATTTGGGCCGATGATATTATGGCTAGCCCTCCAGTGGACAATTGTCCTGCAACAGTTACTACAAGCATCAATTTGTCCAGTGAAAGTACCGGTGCGCCCCAAGGTGCACCTTCTATTACCTTCACCGAGGCAGGCCTGTACGAAGTAGAGGTTTGGGTGATCGACTTTTCAGGTAATAGTGATTTCTGCCTGACCTATGTAATTATTGAAGACCCTAGTGGTTGCGAGGACGATGATGATGCCCCACAAGCCATCTGCACCGGTTCGTTAGTACTTGTGGCTACAGAAGATTATGGTGCCCCGCTTTCCGCCTCCACCATCAATGCAGGCTCGTACGATAATTGCTCGTCCGTATCCTTATTTATCACTAATCTAGAAGATGATGACGGCTCCATTCCAACTACTACCGATATTCTACTTCCACCGGAGGTAGGAACTTACCAAGTAGTCCTATATGTAGTGGATGAATCCGGTAATCACAGTATGTGTTGGGTGGAGGCCACCATTACTGATGTTATTGTGGGTCCGTGTACGGATGATACCGAAGCCCCCCAACTCACCTGCAGAGAATCAGTGCTGGGTTTATTTGGTATTAATGAAAACTCGGTCACTGTCTTCGCCAGTAACTTTGTAGCAGAGGTCACGGACAATTGTGATTTCTCACCGACGCTTAGTATTAACTTATTAAGTGAAAGTACTGGTGCACCACAAGGCTCAGCCAGCTACACTACCGCTTTGGGAGGCATCCATGTTATGGAGATTTGGGCAGAAGATGATGCCGGCAATACATCCGTTTGTACCAGTATCCTGGAGGTTCGGAACCCCACGAATTGTTCCGGTGACGAAATACGCCCTACCGTAATTTGCGAGGCAAGCATAACTGCTAGCGCCATACCTGATTTCGGTCTAGTCATTTGGGCCCAGGATCTAGATGAAGGATCAACCGATAATTGTAGTGATGTACAACTGTTCGTAACCACCAGTGAGGATGATACCGGCGAGCCGCCTAGCACCACCTCCGTTCAGCTTCCACCAGAGCTTGGCACCTACACTCTAGTCCTATACGCGGTTGATCAAGCAGGAAATTTTAACAGCTGCTTTACAGATGTGACCATTACAGATTTAGAAAACGATGGCTGCTTAACCGATGATGAAGCGCCAAATATTCTATGCTTGACAGGTTTAAGTGCTACACTTGATCCACTTACTCTTTCGGTAACTGTAGATGCTAGTACCTTTGTTTTCTCAGCAACCGATAATTGCGATGACTCCCCTACGGTCAGTGTCAACTTGGTGGAAAATAGCACTGGTGCCCCGCAGGGTGACGATCAGATTACCTTCATTTCTCACAGCCAAGAATACGCAGTAGAAGTTTGGGCAATCGACGACTTCGGAAATAGCAACTTCTGTGTTACAAATATCACCATTGAAGTTGAAGGTGACAGCTGTTTCCCAGATGACAACATTCCTATCGCCTATTGTGTAGAAGGCTTAACCGTAACGGCAGATGCAACGGAAGGTATTGACATCTGGGCGGAAGATATCGATGCGGGGAGCTTTGATTGGTGTAGTATTCAGGTAGAATCGCGCATTATTCTTCAAGAGGACTCAGACCTCACCTACCCTATCACGCCGTTTATTACACTTCCCCCGGTAACCGGTACTTATCCTGTAGAGCTGTGGGTAGCAGATCCTGCCGGCAATCTCAATATGTGTACGACAACCGTTACCGTAGAAGGAACACTCAATTGTGACGATGATACTACTGCGCCGGTTGCGATTTGCGACGAAATCGTCAGCGCCAGCACTTTTACCACCCAACAAATTGAATTGACAGCAGAGGCTATCGACGATGGTAGTTATGACGATTGTAGTAGTGTTGATTTGCGGATTATCCTTGCGGAAGATTCGGACGGAACACTTCCGAGCACTTCATCTATTATCGTACCATCTGTAATGGGTGAATCCACTGCTGAACTTTGGGTAGTAGACCAGGCAGGCAATACCAACGTTTGTAATACAACTGTAATAGTAAATAATATTCTTCACCCACTAGCTGGTCAGGTTTACCTGGACGCTAATGACAACTGTTTACTGGATGCAGCGGAGGAGAACAGTGGCTTTGCAGGTTGGTTCGTCCGTGCTACAGATGTCGAAACGGGCATTAGTGAAACCGTTGCTACGAACGAAGAAGGATTATACTTTCTATACCTAAATCTACCTAATGATAATCCACGTGATATAGAAGTAGAATTGATCTTACCAGAAGGTCTTTCAACCGGCTGCGCTACGACCATCCTACTTGAAGACTACCTGAATTTTAGTGAGAGTGCAAACTTTGCTTTGGGTTTAGCAGAAGATTGTAACTACCTAAGCGTAGATGTTGCAGCCCCCTTCCTGCGCCGCTGTTTCGAAAATGAAATTTCGGTTGCCTACACCAATTATTCTGGTATTGATATCGAGGACGTAGTGGTACAAGTGAATTTAGACCCACTCCTGGCCATCCAGTCCGCTTCTCAACCCTACGTTGCCCTTGGGAATGGAGAATATCTCTTCGATATAGGGACTCTTACGTCCGCATCTAGTGGCTCGCTAGTCATTACTGCCATACTAAGTTGTGAGTCAGAACTGGGACAAACGCATTGCATAACGGCCAGTATTGAGCCTTTCACCTGTAGCACAGATGATGAATTCGCGGAGATTATAGTCAGTGGTGAATGTGATGAAGAAGAGGGAGAAGTTCGCTTTACAGTACGTAATGCGGGAACCATCAATATGACGCAAGCACAGCAAATACGCATTGTCGAGGATGTGATCATGTATATGAATGGCCCTCCAGTACAGTTGGATGCCGGTAGTGAGGAAGAATTTAGTTATCCGGCCAATGGCTCTACTTGGCGTCTGGAAATTCCGCAGGACGACAGCTATCCTTACGGTGGTACAGCAGCAGCTTTCGTAGAAGGTTGTGGCGGATTCACACCCGGGATGGCTACCCAGTTTAGTCTCAGCACTCCTAATCCTAACGAAGATCAACTTTGTCTGGAAAACATTGGCGCTTATGACCCCAACGACAAACAAGCCTTACCGAAAGGCTACGGAGAAGCCCACTATATTGAAGCCAACACCCCACTTGAGTACCTAATCCGCTTCCAGAACACGGGTACCGATACGGCCTTCAATATCCGCATCGAAGACCAAATCAGTGAACACCTAGATCCTACTACAATTGTACCTGGAACATCTAGTCACCCTTACCGGATGGAGTTGAAAGAAGATGGCCTACTCATTTTCCACTTCGACAACATTATGCTTCCAGATAGTAATGTGAACTTGGCGGGCTCAAATGGCTTCGTGCAGTTTAGCATTGAGCAGCTTCTGGATAACCCCATTAATACCATTATTGAAAACACAGCGGGCATCTACTTCGACTTCAACGACCCAATCATCACGAATACGGTCTGGCACACGATTGGCGAAGACTTTATCATGGTACAGTCCCACGAGGTGCTACGCCCGGACTTGCAGCTTACAATTGCCCCCAACCCTGTACAAACCCGAACCCATATTCGGCTTGAAGGCGAAACAATTCCCGCTGGCTTGTGCCAGATTTATGATGCCCAAGGACGTCTGCTACAGCAGATACCAATGCAGCATAATGAACTGTGGATAGAGCGCTCGCAGCTACCTCATGATGGTCTGTTTCTCTTTAGGATAAGCAGTGAAGGGGTAGTTCTGGCCCAGGGAAAACTCATTGCCCAGTAATAATTGCTAGTTAATATTCCAAAACTTTGTAAAGCCTCATCAAGCAGTTGGTGAGGCTTTTTTTCTCTTTGAACTGATTTAAACTTTTGTGGTGTTGATGAGCCTGAGCCATTGTGGGTTCTGGCGAAGAGGCTTTCCGAGTGCA
>JBCBWU010000274.1:0-8051 GCA_039816955.1 Bacteroidota bacterium | reverse complement strand
AATATTAGCTTTCTCCTAAGATACAAATCATCGAGCCGAATACAAAATCATTGGAAGAGGGCTTTTAAGACAGCCCCGATACGACGATAAAGGAATTTGTCTTGCTAGCTTTTACGGAGTTCCTTTTTCAAGATTTTCCCAGTAGCACTCATGGGCAGTGCATCCAGGAATTCGATGATACGAGGATACTTGTAAGCGGCAATGCGATCGCGCGTCCAGAGAATGAGTTCTTCGCTAGAAACGGAGGCCCCTTCCTTGAGGACCACGCAAGCTTGAATTTCTTCTCCAAACTGATTATCGGGCACACCAATAACGGCCACCAAGGAGACGGCCTCGTGCTTCATAATGACCTCCTCTACCTCACGCGGGTATACATTGAGGCCACCGCGAATAATCATATCTTTGGTCCGGTCTACGATGAAGAAGAAACCATCCTCATCTTTGATGGCTACATCGCCAGAGTGCATCCAACCGCCGCGTAGCACTTCTGCGTTGACCTCCGGGCGTTGGTAATAGCCCTTCATCACATTATGGCCCCGATAAACCAGTTCTCCTTTTTCACCTACGGGTACTTCCTGATCATTTTCGTCTACCAGCTTCACCTCTACTCCCCAGACCGGCGTGCCTACACTACCGGGCTTCCGCCCAATTTCTACTTGGTTAAAAGTCACCACGGGTGAGCCCTCTGACATGCCGTAGCCTTCGAGAATTGGCACCTTAAATTTAGCCTCAAAATCTTCCAATACTTGCACCGGCAAGGACGCTCCACCGGATACCGCCATACGGAGTTGCTCCGAGATGGCGTCCAAATCAAACTTGGTATTTTCGTAATTGAGGAGCCCCCAGTACATGGTGGGAACACCCGCAAATATGCTCACCTTATGCTTTTGCATGAGCCCCAGTACGGACTCCGCATCAAAGCGTGGCAGCAAGATGCTGGTTGCGCCTTTGTAGACGCCCGCATTCATGAGGCAGGTCATGGCAAAAATATGGAAGAGTGGTAGTACAATCAGCTGCGTATCATCTGGTTTTGTGGTGATGATATTCGTAGATAAGATCGCATTTAACAGTAGACTGGAATGTGTCAATTCTGCACCCTTAGGTCGGCCCGTAGTACCGGAGGTATAGATGATAACAGCTGTAGCTTCGGCATCTGTAGCTTCGGTGACGGCTACTGGAGATTGGCCATTCATCAACATTCCCAGTGTGGAGGTACCTTCTATTGGAGATGGATCCGTAGGCGAAGCGGTGATCACGTAAAATTGCTCACAGCTATCTACCTGGCTAAAACCTGCATGCCCCTCTTGCGCCATTGGTAGTTCCGGTGTACCGACAAAGCAGAAGTATGCTTTTGCATCCGAGTCCTTCAGGTGGTACTCCACCTCGTCGCGTTTTAGCAATACGCTCAAAGGAACAATCGCTGCTCCTGCCTTCAAGATTCCGAAATAGATGATTGGGAAGTAAGGCAAGTTCAAGCAACTTAGGGCCACCTTGTCACCGGGTTGAATACCCGCTGCTCTTAGTCCATTCGCAACTTGATTAGCCGCACCGTTGACTTGTGCATACGTCAAACGGGTATCCATGAAAACGAAAGCATCTTTAGCAGGAAAGCGACGTGCACTATCTTCAAGTAGAACAGACAAATTGAGCATCAGGAAAAGGATTTGGTTAGTAGCTGATAAATCAATGCAATAAGGTAGGAATTGTTTGGGAGAATGGGGGAAAGATCGGAAGTCAGAAGTGGGAAATCGGAAATAATGATGGAGGGTGGAAAGGTGCTTGACGTTGGGGATTTCGCTTGGTAGGTGGTGCTCACTGCGTTCGCGGTAGAAGTTCACTATCGTTCACGGCTAAAGCTCGCTTAGCATCGCGGTGCAGCGGCTACCGCCAACAAAGTCGACTCTACCGTGACTGGTCCTGCCTTTACGTAGCCGTTTTCTCCGGCGGCTGAAGCCTCTTGCAAAGGTATGGAGGGTGTGGAAATGATGGGTATTGGAAAGGTGCTGGGTATGGGAGGTTTCGTTTGGTAGGTGGTGCTCACTTTGTTCGCGGTAGAAGCTCCCTATCGGTCGCGGTTAAAGCTCGCTTCGCCTAGCGGTACAGCAACTGCCGCCGACAAGGTCGGCTCTATCACGACCGGTAGGGAGCTTCTACCATGAGCACGATAGTGCGAATTACTACCTGCCAAGCGTTACCAAAAATCCCAGGCTCATCACTACTCCCCTGAGTCACCACTCTCCAGCTTCACCACGTTCCCCGTCAATCCATTCAACTCAATCCAATCGCCAGTCTGGAGTTCAATATGCCTGGGAAGTTGCGTGATCGATGGGATCTGTGATTCTCGTAGGATAATCGAGGCGTGGGAGAGTAAGCCTCCTACGTAGGATATAACGCCATCTACTTTGGTGAAAAAGGGAATCCAGCCCGGATCCAGGGCCTCGGCTACCAGGATGGCGTTGGGGAATGGTGGTTGATCGAAGGCAGCAAAGTCAGCGGCAGAAACGCGCCATACTTGTCCTTTGATTTTACCTGGGTAGATACCAATTCCTACTTGCGCCTTGGGACCATTACTACTTGGCAGCGGCAATCGTCGGCCCAGGGTGTTGGCGACAAAGGTATCCATATCCCAACCCGATTGTTCAGGATACTTTTTCTGCTCAAGCTGCTCCAGTGTAGTTTCTCCCCGCAAGAGGTGCTCCAAGTCATCAATAGGATAGGCAAAAGGAGAAAAGGCGGTACCCTGCGAAGCCTGTGTTCTTTCGATTATTTCGTACCTAAAATCAGCAAACCAACGCATCGTCTCCGCGCGTAACAATTCGCGGGTATGGATTAAGGAAATAGCTCCGCGGAAGAGGCTGGCCCACCAGGCAGTATTCTGTTTTTCAGATGGCAGCACTGTAGGCCCTTCCTGCTTATCAAAGGAGGGTAATAGTCGCTGCCATTGCGTTGTCGTATACTCAGCAAAACGCTGCTGACCAATATCGGATTCGTAAAATCCACGATGACCAAATTGCTCAACAAAAGCATCAATTGACAAGCTACCTTGTGACAATTGTTGGAAGGCATTGAGGTAATCTGTCGTCGCGCTTTTTTGCTTCGCCGCATCACTGACTTTACTAAGTAATCCGAAGCGGTTGAGTAAACTGACCGGCCCGGACATGGCCCCAGTGAGAATCTGCATATTTGTCACCAACTCCACGTACAGCTTTCGGAAGGCTGTCGCCCAGTGTTCAAAAGCTACTGCTGGATTATCCTCCCATACTACCGCACGCTGCTGTTGTTCTTGCTGATGATTTTCCTGGGTCTGTCCCAGCCATCTTTTGATACGCTTACGCACGGTCCATTGCTGAATCAACACTTTGAAAAATACGCTGATCTTTTGCAAAGCACGATGTGGCCGCAGCCCTACCCGATAGAAATCCTCTGCTCCAACCGAAGCACATACCAGCTGGGTAGGCAGTCCCCAATGCAGCATAATATCCAATAGGGCGGATAGGTTAATCCAGGGCATACCGGCCGCCATTTTCAGGAAACGACGATCCGGCAAAGTGGGATCCAAATCTTTGTAGTACTGAAAAAGATCTCCACCGCTACGACTTATAATATCAGTCATAAGTAGCGACGGATAAGGCGGCAGTATCTCTTTATGATTAGCAGAGGTAAGCACTTCCTCTGCTTCGTCCGGGGTGGTGATGGGACGGGCCTGAAGGATGTACAATCTACCTTTCGCGATAGCAAATTCAATATCCAAACCGTGCTGGGAGTCGAATGCTTTTTGCAAGCGCTGAGCCCAGGTGGACAACTCAATTAGCGCTATTTCGAGGGCCCTATCATTGAGGTCGGTTCGCCAAATCCTGTACAGCCGTTGTACCCAATGATCAAGCTGATCAAATTTTGGCAGGAGCAATTGTTTGGGCGTTTTCTTACCGCTCACCAGGTTTTCGCCTAAGCCTTCCACCAACTCTAAACGCCAGATACCAGCCTGGTAAGCAAAGAGTACACCACTGTACTGTGGCTCAATCATTTGCTGGACAATCACCTCCTGATTCGACGCATCGGGATAGGACGCAAAAACATCACCAATAGCTTGGTGTACTGCTTTCTGCTCTACCTGTAGCCGGGTTTCAAAGTGCCCGGCGAAGCTTTGTTCTTCACCATCTTCCTGATCAAAGGTAGAGCGTACCGCTACCGGAAAATCCAACTTATGCAAATCGTACCTGCCCGCTTGGTATTCAAAGTAGGATACACTTTTGAAAGGCGCAGTTGGCGCTTTCAATTGCCGAATCTTTTGCAGTTGGGAAAGCTTGCTCATGGATGATAGGACATTGGTTAGACAATCATCCCAGATATCGTTTTGTAAAATTCCTGGGGCTGTTCGAGCATGGGAAAGTGATCCCAGCCCTCAATGATAGTAAAATTGGAATTAGGGAAATCGTTTTGCCAATAGGCTAAGAACTTGGAGGCAATGACTCGTTCTTTATCTCCCCACAAAAAATGGAAACTTTCTTGACCAATCGTTGATTTCACACCTTGGTACCAGGCTGGCGTAATGAGGTCAAAAAAGAGCGAAAAAGCCGCGCAGCGACTGTAGGCTGCAAAAAATTGCCGGCGCAAATTCTCCGGTATCGCACTTGGCTCCAGGAAAAGCTTGCGTTCCCAAACTGGACGCAAAGCGGGAGCGGCAATCAAGGCCTTCATAGTTTGGCGGATGAGCATGGGCTTCATCAACTTGGGGAAAAAGCGATGTTCCAGAGAAGCCCCAATAATACCGTGCAAGAGTACTTTTTGCGGCTTGAACGCTTGCCCCTTACTGTTGGCCCATCCCTGCTTCGCCCATTCCAGGAGGATAGATCCACCAATGCCGTGTCCGTAGTACACCCAAGGGCCATCCACAGCCGCAACCGTTTCGGCCAGGGCTTCTAGAAACCAGCTCCAGGGTGCTCCCGCGGTCGGCAAGGGGCGACCTTCGAATCCCGGTAGTTCCGGAAGATGAATATTGTAGGACGCGCCCTGCTCTTCCGTTATCTTACGAAATAGCTGGAAGCGTGCATTGGCGCCGCCGTTGCCGTGGACTAAAAGAAGATTCATACCTCTTAAACAATCAACAGGGAGATTGTTGAAAATTTAGCGGTATGTATACTAATGGCAGGTTAAATATCATTTCCCCCTCTTCCGTCCGTTTCGCGGAATTCATTCCGCTTGCAGTTCCCACTGCGGAATGAATTCCGCGAAACCACAAAATTGGGTATTATCATAAGGCTACAATCTATCCCAGGTCACCCAACACCGCCTCCGTAGCGGTCATCAGTTTTTTAATGGCTGCATTTTGATAAGCATCCCCATGTGCCGGACCGAAATCGCCTTGATCATTATCAAAATAACGACCAGTGACCCCTTGGTATTTGGGAGCTACCGCCAGATCGTAAATGATCTGCGCACCCTTATCAGCAGAAGACCAAAATTGACCAAAAGCTTCCTGCACCATTTTGGTATTGAGTAGGGAGCCAGGATTTAATGCGGTGACCGTAATACTTGGGTACTGCGCTGCCAACTGGAAGCTCCACATCGTGATAGCCAGCTTACTTTGAGCGTAGGCATCGCGGGCAGATTGGGCAGGAATTTGTCCTTGCAAAACCTCGTAATTCACCGGAGCCTGAGCTGCCGAGCTGAGGTTAACGATACGAGCCTTATCCGACTGTTGTAATTGCGGTAGTAAAGCTTGGGTAAGCACGTAGGGCGCAAAGTAGTTGACCACATAGCGTACCTCCAAACCATTAGCCGCCTGAGTGACTGGACTATTGAAAACGCCAGCATTATTGATGAGCACGTCGATTGTTGGATAGGCATCCTGCACCTCTTTAGCCATCCGGCGCACTTCATCCAGCTTAGCAAAATCCGCCACAAAGCCAGCTACTTCAGCGGCTGGGTTTTCCGTTTTAATTTCTTCCAGCACCTGGGCTAGCTTCTCTGGTTTACGACCGTGTAGGATTACATGATGGCCATCCTGAGCCAATTTGATAGCGGCTAATTTGCCAATACCATCAGTACTTCCAGTAATTAGAATATGCTTTTTCATTGTTCGATTGATGCTTTGACGTTTACATGAAAATGGGGCAATACCTTCTCGGCGATATACTCCAGTGTTCGCTCTGTATCCATCTCGTTAAAACGAAGATTTAGGGCTACGTGATTAACCCCGATTTCACGCGCTTGTTGAAGGTATTCTACCAGGTGGTTTACGCCGGTTCTAAGTCCCAGCGGGATTGGCAGCGGCTTGGCGTCATCGTCTTCCTGCAGTTGCACATATAGCGGTTGCATAAAAGGCTTATCATACGCTCCTGACTGGGCTACGAGTTCCCGCCATTTGGCGATAGTATAGTATTGCTGATGCACGTTTTTTGGGTACGACATCCAGCCGTCTGCGTGTTCGGCATTCCACTCCAAGCTTTGCCGGCTGTAGCCCGTGAGCAATAGCGGCAGCTTATGAGCGGTAGGCTTTGGGAGCACATCAATATGGCCACGCAATTCACCAAATTGATTGCCTTTCAAACTTGGAAAATCTTCGGCTGCTTTGCGCAAATAGCCGAAGGCTTCACGAAACAGCTCACTACGCTTTTCGAACTCCACTCCCATGGCAGGATATTCATCAAAGCGATCGCCAGAAGCAATGCCAAGAAGCATACGTCCACCCGAGAGCTGATCGATAGTGGCAGCTGATTTAGCCACGTGCAATGGATGATGTAGCGGCAAAGCAATACTCGAGACTCCCAATGCAATATCCTTCGTCTGTCCGGCCAAGTAACCCAAATAGGTAAAGGGATCATAAGTCTGCCCGGCATCACCGAACGAGGGTACATTGAAGGGAATATCTCTTACCCACAAGGCCTTGTAGCCCAAGCGATCAATCAGCTGTACGCGCTGCAAGTGGTCTTGCATCTGCGGTACCGGGCCGTGCGCGTAGCGCTCAATAGGTACCACGACGCCAATACTGAGTTGTCCGGCTTGGAAAACGCTGTTGTACGCGCGGTTGATGGGTTCGAAACCTTTCATGTGTAATTCGTTCTAGCGGTTGTGATATTACGAAAATCATTTGTGGGCCTGGAGAGGTATCCCGTAAAGACGCTCCCAATAGCTATCGAGGAGCGTCTTACGACATCGGTTAAAAACCTTCCAGGACCATTTTACCTTTGGCTTTGCCTGACTCTAGTATCTGGTGCGCCCTCCGGAGATTTTCAGCATTAATCGCGCCTAGATGCTCACCAACAGTTGTTTTTACTACTCCCTTATCAATTAAGTCTGCCACTTGGTTGAGGATATGGTGTTGCTCAATCATGTCTGACGTTTGAAACATGGAGCGGGTAAACATAAACTCAATGTGGGTAGAAACGGCCTTCTGCTTGAAAGGCAGGACGTTGAGCGTGCTAGGATCGTCGATAAAACCAAATCTGCCTTGTGGCTTGATGACCTTGATGATCTCCTCCAGGTGTTGCTCCGTGGCATTGAGGCTCACGATATAATCTGGTTCGGGAAGGTTCTGTTGCGCCAACTCTTCACTCAACTTATTGCGATGATTGATCACATGATCCGCTCCTAATTCTTTAAGCCAGGAAGTGGTTTCTGCTCTGGAGGCCGTACCAATGATCTGCAATTGGGTCAATTGCTTTAGCAGCTGTACCATAATGGAACCTACCCCACCGGCAGCACCAATAACCAATATACTTTTGCTCGTATTATCTTTTGCTACCTGCATACGGTCGAAGAGTAACTCCCAAGCAGTAAGTGAGGTAAGCGGCAGTGCAGCGCTATCACTAAACGATAATTGTGCGGGTTTCCTGCCCACAATTCGTTCATCTACCAATTGGTATTGGGCATAGGTGCCAGAACGCAGTAAATCACCCGCGTACCAAACCTCATCGCCTACCTGAAATAGGCTCACTTCTTCCCCTACTGCTTTTACCACTCCTGCGGCGTCCCAACCTAGTACTTTCCATTCACCAGCCTCAGGCTGCATGAGCTGACGAATTTTATAATCCACCGGATTTACGGCGATG
>JBCBWU010000273.1:0-8067 GCA_039816955.1 Bacteroidota bacterium | reverse complement strand
GCCGATCAACCGCCTCAGGTGAGCGAGGTGCAACAAGAACTTGCTGGTGATCAAGCCCTATTAGAGTACTTCATCGGACAGGATAGTATCTACACTTTCGTAATGGATGGTGCAAATCTGCAAGTGTTCAGTCAAGATAAGCCCGCTGGGCTGACAGACTCTATTGAGCTATTTCGTGAACTACTCACTAATGGGATTGAGGATGACTGTGAAACAACTTACATCCGCCTGGGCCGCTACTTCTATGAATTATTGCTCGCTACTCCGTTAAATACCTTAGGGGAGCAAAAAGATCGATTGGTTATCATTCCAGACGGCTTGCTCAATTTTCTCTCCTTCGAAGCGCTCTTATACAAGGACATCACTGATGTTCGAAAATCCGAAGGCTTCGTACTCGAAAAATACGCTTTAAGTTATGCCTACTCCAGCAAGCTGTTATTAGAAAAGGATTTTTATCCACGCTCCGCCACTAAAGGATTTGCCGGTTTTGGCACGGAGTATGATGCTACTACACTGGAATATCTCAAAGACTTTGTCTACCACGAATGGAAAGAAGCCGATACAACCTGGACCTTACCCTGTGGCCAAACCGCGGACACTACTCGTTTTTGGGGACAACTTGCTTATTCCGATGATGAAGTCCGCGCTATTTCTGAATTAACCCAAGGTGCCAGTTGGTTAAATGAAGCAGTTACTAAAGAAAATTTCCTGCAAAATGCCGAGGGATATAACCTCTTGCACCTGGCCATGCACGGCACCTATGATCTGGATTTTCCGATGAACTCTTCGCTTATCTTCACTAAAGGGGATTCCTCGGATGTATTCCTGCGCGCCGCCGAAATCTATGGTATGGAACTCGATGGTGACATGGTCGTACTCAGTGCCTGCAACACCGCCTACGGAAAACTGCAAGCCGGGGAAGGGCCGATGACCCTGGCTCGTGCTTTTCATTATGCCGGCATACCGTCAGTAGTGGCCAGTTTATGGAGTATTCCCGACAACTCCACCTCACGCATCATGAAGTTATTCTACGAGCAATTGGATCGTGGACTACCCAAAGATGAGGCACTCCAACAGGCCAAACTCCAGTTCCTGGCCAGCGATGATATCAGCAGCCCTGTCACCCGCCAACCGCTTCACTGGGCATCCACCATTGTGATTGGCGAGATTGAAGCGGTATCCATATCACCATCAAACTTCTGGTGGTGGGTAGGAGGAGCGGCTTTGGGAGTACTGCTTCTGAGCCTGGTTGCGAGAGGAAGGCGTGGATGATTTTCAAAAATCAGCGCTAGAAAACTGGTTATTTAATTTTTTCGATGAGGGTTATAAATGATCCACATAATTTGTCCGCCTAATCCAGAGGTTAAGTCAGGCCGAGATAAGTTTAAGTTATTTAAAATCAGGTTATTGCAAAATATTATTGATTAGATTTTGTCCCCCTTAGAAATCTCGTTTTACTCATTTAATTTTTTCGATGAGGTCTTTCAAGTTCTCTGCTTGGCACTTAGTGAACGCCAGTGGTACTAAATGTCAGGATCGAAACGATCTGGGGTAGCTGCGTATACCGTGAGATCAACCATTACGCCTTTGCCGGGTTGTTAGAATAGCAACCAGAAAAACCAACAAGATGACACACATTGATTGGCAAAGTTTGCCAGGCCGGTATACCTACTCGCACTTTCGTGAACTAATGACCAACTTACTGGCAGAAGGGAAAACTACAGGACCTGATCAGAGTCCGGCGATGATCAATTATACTGAACTCAATGCTGTACGCATGCGCCGCTTGGAAAAACGGTCTCGCCTGACAGAAGAGAGCCTAAAAGCCCTCGAAGGGTTCAAACGCCCGCTCGTGTGGCTTAGTATTACCGAGGCCTGGTGCGGTGATGCCGCGCAAATTTTACCTGTACTAGAACAGCTGGCCCAAGCGCATCCTATGATTGAACATCACCTCATTCTGCGCGACGAACATCCGGAAATCATGGATGCCTTCCTGACTAATGGCGCACGTTCCATTCCCGTGACGATTGTCTTGGATAAAGAGACGAACGAGGTGCTAGGCCACTGGGGCCCACGCCCGGCTGAACTACAAGCTAAGGTGATGGCTGCCAAAGCAGCTTCCCTAGCTGCACCTACGCCGGAGGAGCGCCGGGAAATTAGAGAACAAGCCAAGGTGGAGACGCAGAAGTGGTACGCCCGTGATAAAACGCTGTCCACTCAAAACGAAGTCCTGCAAATGATTGGTGCTGTTGCGGCCACTGAGGACTAGAACGGCAACTTACCGACATCCACATTGCCACCGGTCAAGATAATTCCTACGGTTTTACCCTGAAATTGATCGGGGTAGGTGAATACAGCCGCCAAAGGCACAGCACAGCTGGGTTCGATAATGATTTTCATTCGTTCCCATACCTGCCGCATAGCGTGGACGATGGCCTCTTCTTCTACCCGAAGGATATCACTAACGTGTTCACGAATTATACCAAAGGTTTTCTCAGACAGAGGCGTCCTTAAGCCGTCGGCAATGGTGTTGGTGGTTGCGTTGCGCTGAATTTCACCACTCTTGAAAGAGCGGTAGGCATCATCTACTTCGTAAGGTTCAGCTGCCAGAACAATACTATCGGGAGTGAAATGTTTGGCCGTTAGTGCCGTACCGCTGAGCAAACCGCCGCCGCCAACGGGGGCCATTAGAATGTCAAAATGATCAGGGCCATCTTGTAGGAGCTCTAATGCAGTGGTCGCTTGTCCAGCGATCACGTTGTAGTCATCAAAAGGATGAATGAAATAAGCACCTTTTTTGGCTACTACTTCTTCAAGCTTGGCTTCTCGCGCCTCTGGGGTGCTTTCGCAAAAGATCACCTCGGCGCCATAGCCTTTAGTAGCTGCTACCTTCACCGCAGGAGCATTTTCGGGCATCACAATATAAGCTGGTACGCCCTTAACTTGCGCACTTCTGGCTACGGCCTGGGCATGGTTGCCAGAGGAGTGCGTAGCTAAGCCTTTGGCTAGCTGTTCTGCGCTAAGTCTACTTGCGGCATTGGCCGCTCCTCGCATTTTGAAAGCCCCGATTTTTTGAAAGTTTTCACACTTAAAATAAATTTCCGCTCCGGTCATGGTATTAATCGCCTCTGAGGTCATCACGGGGGTACGGTGGATCAGGGCTTGGATTAAACGATGGCTAGCGCGAATATCTTCGGCGGTAGGTACACTGGTTAGGAGCGAAGCAGGCATACTTTTTTTGCTAAGTAACGTAGAAAAAATCACTTTTCTAGCAGGATCACGCTAGACGAAATGGCTTACTGTTGGCACCAGGGAAAATAAAAAAGCCGGACTCCATTTATGAAGTCCGGCGCTGGTTAGACCAGTTTCTAAAATAATACCGATTAGTGGACAATCAGTTTTTCTGTCCACTGAAAGGTTTCACCTTGTACTTGCAGCAAGTAAACTCCACTTGCCAAGTTGAAAGATGAAAGTGGCAGCTCTTGGCGAACGTACGAGCCGGCGGGGAGATCCAGACTCGGCCATGTGCCAACGACGCGCCCTTGTAAATCTAGTAGGCGGAGCTGTAATCGACTGCTTTCTTCCGTGAAGGCTCGCAGCCAGGTATAATCTTGTGCTGGATTAGGACCTATTTTGAGGTTCATTGTTTCGGGTATACTAGGCTCCGCTACGCTGGTGATCATACCATCACCAAATTCATAGTCTACGTTGAAACGGAAAGTACCCCAGTCAACCGATTGGTTTTCATTCGTCGTCAGAAAGTGGATTTGGTCTACAATTCCACCGGCGCCATTAATCGTAAAGAAGTCATCACCGCTGCCACTGCCTGGCGTATAAGCCGGAGAACCAGAGGCACCGTAGCCTGGCGTAAGACTGCCATTGGTAGCCGGACGGAAGAAGATGCGACCACTTTCTCCGTAGTCATTGGTGTAGTCATAAAAACCGTTCACGCGTTCGCCGGGGAGTAGGCGGGCTGGAGAAGGCGGACAGGTCACCAAATTCTCAATTAGGAGGTTACCAAAGAACAGATCGGTAGGGTAGAGTATGAGCAGCAGAATCTCTGACTGGTCAGGATTTGTGGCCTGAAAACGGATGTGATCTACGCGCTGATTACTACCATTGATGGTGAAATTGCATTGGTTACTGCCGGAACCCATATTCAGGCCCGATCCACAAGCACCATACCCGGGGGTAAGACCATTATTAGTGTAGGGGCGTGGAAAAATACGGACACCGGCGGTCTCCGTTGTTTCATAATCGTACTCTACGGTCCGCTGCTCACCATTAGCGGCAAAGTTGCCTTGCAGGATGCCAAAGTTGGTAACCTTTACCGTACTCCAGTACCAATTGACTGGTATGAAAAAGATTCGTAACTCTTCGCTTTGGTCCTCATTCGTAACCAATACACGTAGTGAATCCACGCGGACATTAATACCCGAATTAATTCGGAAATTAACGGTTTGCGAACCTGTTCCATTAAAAACGGGTGAGCCACTGGCACTGTAACCTGGTGTTAGGTTACCATCGGTAATTGGTCGAATAAAAATGCGGGTGCCACCACTGTGATTGATGTTGTAATCGAAGGTGATGTTGACTTGTTCCTCCAACAGAAAAGAGGCTACTTTTTGGTCAACGCTGAATTGAAAATTATTTACACCGTTCTCACTGAAGTGGTAGCTAACGGGGATATAGAATTCACGCAGGGTAACTGACTGATCGGCAGTAGTGATCAGAAAACGGATTTCGTCCACAGTAACTTCACCACTATTAATGGTAAAGAAGGCAGAACCTGTACCATCGCCATTATATACCGGCGAGCCACTAGCTCCGTAGCCTGGCGTAAGGCTTCCGTTGGTAAACGGACGTGGAAAAATCCGCACACCACCTGGCTCGTCAACGGAGTATTCAAACGTGAATTGTACCTGTTCGCCGTGTGCGAAATCAGCTACGCGGGTACTGGGAAGGTCAATTTGGCAAACGTCGTTTTGGGAAAATAAAGTCAAGGAGAAAAAAGAAAAGATCAATAGGGTAATCGATGTTTTCATAGAAGTCAGTTTTAGGATTTAAGGATAACTTTACTTGCGCTTTGTGCGCTGATGCATACCTTAATCGCACTTTTCAGCGTTTCGTTACCGAATTATCCAAATAAAAACCTCAACCCTATGAAGTATTCTTTTCTACTCTCTCTGTTTTTGGCTGTCGGAAGCCTTGTTTTTGCTCAGGAGATCACCTATTTGGAGTTGGTTCCTAATCAAACCGTAGAATTCTCAGGCGATATTGAAAATGGCCAAATTATACCCGATCTATCTTGGGCTTGGAACAGTTCTGTAGCCTGCTTCCCAGAAACAGTCGCCAGTAAGTTTCGTGGTAATCATGTACTTTACATGATAGATATTCCACGCTATTCTGAAATGGAAATCAAGTTGATTCCGGAAGATGAATCAGCGGATTATAGCCTTTATGCCTATCAGGCTGGTTACATCACAGCGGAAAATACCGTACCTAATCTACAGCGTTGCATTCGTTGCGAAGCAGATTACTCATCAGACCGCCGCTATGCGGGCCGTACGCAGGATCACACCCGCACGGTACGTGATATTTTGGCCATTAATAATCCCTACCAGGCGCTGATTGTCGTGGTTGGCCCTCCAGGAGTAGAAAGCGGAGCGTACAAACTACAGATTCACATGAAGAGCCGCTAAAGAGAAAAGCCCCGATCTAGTGCCGAAAAACTGGCAAAAGATCGGGGCTTTTTGGTTTAGGCCGAAAGCAGTCCGCCTACAGTTTCACTATTCTCTCTGTGTAGGTCCACGGCCCGGTCTTTAGTTGTATCCAATAAACGCCGTCAGGTTGCGTACTTAAGTCAAGGACTTGCGTACCAGTCGAGAGTCCGCTTATTTGCTGGACTTGCTGCCCCTGCGTATTGACGATCGTGATGGTAGCGCCTTCCGCTACGTTCCATAGACTAAGCTGTACCTGATCGTAGGTTGGGTTAGGGAAGAATTCCCATTGTGGTTCTTGCCCTTCGATCTTCACCGAACGTATTTCGGAATAGTCAAAGTCACCGTCATAGTCTACTTGACGCAAACGGTAGTAATACGTTGTACCGGGCTTTAAGTCATTGTCGTAATAACTGTAATTATTGATGTCGCGGGCTAGACTGGTAGCATCTACCCAGCCGATTGAACGAAAATCGGTTTCGTGCTCTGCCCGTCGCTCAATATCAAAGCCAGCATTGTTTTCCTCATTAGCCGTTTGCCATAGCAGTTCGGCCTGGCGTTGTTTAGCGGTAGCTGTAAAGCTGACCCACTCTACTGGTACACCAACAAAATTATTGGTGCAAATTTTCAAATTCCATTCGTTAAGGCTACCACCGTCCTGATTTTCATTGTCACGAATGAGAAGCGTCCAAGTTCCGCCGAAAGGCTGGCCGTCAAAGGCATCTAAACTTTGTTCGGGGATGACCTTAGCTCCTGTGTTGCGAGGGCAGCCGAGCGCAGTACTAGATTCATCGTCAAAGGACAGTAAAACATCATCTGCACTTCCACAACCGTAGGTGAAGAGGGTGCGAGTGGTTCCCTGCGGGCTTTCTAGCTGTACTTGTAGGTCACCAACCCAGGTATGAGTAATATCCAAATTCATGACATCCAAGTCTACAACGTTGCCACCATTTGGGATGGCAAGCGTAGAGGTATAATCATCTGGAGCCCCGGCGTTAATGGGTACATTCCCAGAGAAGGTGTAGTAATAGCAAGGCTGAGTTTCAAAGCTGAAAACTGCAGAAGTACTCCCCGAGCCGCACTCTGCATTGCTAGCCGTGACTCGCCAATAGTAGACTGTTTCGGCCTGCAGTGCGGTGGTGACGCCAAAGCGAGTCTCAGTGGAGTTTCCAGAGGCCACAATGTTAGAGAAACTAATTACATCGGAAACCTCTATGAAATAGTTATCAGCATTGGCACTGAGGTCCCAGTTCAGGGAGGGAAATATGTCTACATCTGTAGCACCATCTATTGGGAACGTCAGGTTGGGGGCATCAGCTGCGTCGATTAGCACAAAGGGAAGATCAACGGTCTTATCGCCGGAAGTACTGCTCCCTTCTACGGTAACTACGTAATTGCCAGCAGCCAGGCTACTAAAGTTGCTTACAGTGATAGTTACCGCATCACCGGGATTAACCGGGTTCTCTGAGAAACCTACATTCACCCCAACTGGAGAACTGATAGCAGCAAGGGTAATTGGATCATTAAAACCGGCAATACTTGCGGTATTGACCACGAAGTCCAAGCTTCCATTGGTGCCTTCACACGCCTGCACAGCACCATCATTATAGGTGATGGTGAAATCCGGAGCTGAGGCTCCATCGATCTCAAAATTGACATTCGAAATATCGAAAAACACATTGTCCGAACAGCGCACCATTACCCGTGCCGTAGTGCTAGTGCCGTTGGGTACCGTGATATTTTCACTACCGTCGTTGGCGGTACTACCCTGTAAGACGACTGGATAGGTAAAGCCACCGTCGTAAGAGAGTAGAATATCTACATCACTACAGCTAATGGGGGCGCTGTTTGTACCCGCTACATCCCAGGTTACCGTCGCCTGTGAGCTTTCAAACCAAGTCACGTTCGTGTTCGGTTCTGTGACCAAAAATGGCCCGGCGCTAGCATCAACACTAAGGGTAATATTGTCTTCAATAGTACAACCATAGGTGCCATCAAAATCCCGTACCGTTACGCGGAAGTCCATATCCCGGTTGGTTTCCGGTAGGGTTTCCCAGGTGGGATCCACATTGTTCACTAGATCATTTAATCTTGGGAAGTAGCGATCCGGGCTACTAGTTGGATCAAAAGATCGGAACATAGGGCCTTGGGTATTGGTGGCCAGAGGAGGCATATTTTCACCAGCTTCGTTATCATATTGCTCCCAACAGTAGGTGAGCGGGTCACCATTTGGGTCGCTGGCATCAGCAGCTAAAACAAAGGGGGTTGCGCTGGGGATATCGTAGTCATCCCCAGCCATAATGGTGGGTTCGCCGTTGCTCATGTCAATGATCGTGGCACAACCATT
>JBCBWU010000272.1:0-8127 GCA_039816955.1 Bacteroidota bacterium | reverse complement strand
GCTATGATGCGGATGAAACAAGCTTCTGGGGGCTAAGGCCCTATCATCGTCTACAGTTTAGCGATAGCACCAACTACTTTAAAGCGGGTGTATATCTGCATCGGGCCAACCATGGCCAGTTCAATAGCAGTTGGGGGCGCTCCGATTTTGGAGGCACTTTTGCCGCGCTCCTCAATACGGAGCCTATCATGTCTGGTGAAGATCAGCGTCAAGCAGCGCAGGTTTTTATCTCCGCTTTCGCGGAAGCGGTTTTCAACAATGACTTGACTTATCGTTCCTTGTTCATGACGCCACAATCCGCTCAGGATGTTTGGTTGCCTAATGGCTACTACTTAGGGCACTACAGTAGTAGCAAGCATCTCAGTATCCAAGACTTTGAAGAAGATATCGACTTGAGTACTGGCCAGGCAGGAATTCAACTAGCTGCTCATCGCTTGGCTGTATGGCGGGAAGAAACCCTTGCCTCGCGCGACGGTGGCAGTATTGAAAACAACGTCCTAGTCGCGGGCTGGGATTATGGTGATAAGGTGAAACCAGATAGCCTTGCTAACTATACCCTTAGTGTACCCTCATCAATTATTAACCCGGTAGATACAGTTACTCATCTAGTCTTGGATGTTGGTCACGGCCGCTGGAGCGATCTCCCGAATCGATCTGACGATGAGGCGGATGATAACCGCTTTCTGGATTTTAGAATCGAGGTAGAAGACCAAAATGGTCAAACGGTCTCGGTACTACTCAGCGAATCAGGTCACTCACCGCACCCGGTTCTTCGCACCCGTTTTACCAAACTCCAACGCCTGGACGAGGAACGATTCGATCAAGAATACGAACCACAATTGGAAACCTTTATCCTATCAACTGACCTCTTCCAGAGCACTTCTGGCGTGGCTTTCAACTGGCAACAACTCACTCAAATTCGTTTGATCTTTGATCAATCCCCCACTGGTATTACCCTGATTGATGATATTCGCTTGGCGGTAGGTTTCTAACTGCTTTTAAAGCTAGCAACTGATCGCATAAATGAAAACGTTCGGCCTAAAGGATGGCCGAACGTTAGAACAGTAAAATTTAGCGTTAAATGCGATGGCTAATAATCAACAAGGTTCGCCAGTTGCTAAACATTCCGCAAGGAGCTCATGATTGTAGTTTGGGCCGGAGCAGTTGGAGCAGCCACCTCCCCCAGTTGTTATAGTCCAGCTAGGATTACCGAAGTTAAAGATTATAACTGGTTCATTTTCCTCTTCACAGCAATCTTCAAATTCCTGTTGGCAGCTAGTAATCGCGTTGGCATAATCGGTGAAAACACGCGCTTCGCATTCATCAAATTGGAGGATAATGAACGAATTGTTGTTGCAATCGGTATCGCCAGTGAAGCAATTGCGGAGTTCATCCCCATATGAGCCATTGCAAGAAAAACTAGCGGCGGTTGCATCGGTGATAGCCTGTGCTATACAGTTAGCCTGTTCTGCGGCACATTCTTGATTGCTCTTTAGCTCACTGCCGAGCGCTTCCGCATATTTATGCTGTGCCTTAGCGAATAGCGTATTTGCTAGCTGTGTTCTACCTGATCGTTCTAGGTGTAGTTGAATTCCTAGTTTCCATACGTAGTACTCGCGCAAATCTTCAATGAGCTGTTCCGAGTTTTGGTATTTTGTTTGTTCGATGAATCTAGTAAATTCCTCGTGGTCAATGCGCTCTTGATCTTCACTTAGGAATTGATCAAGAACCGTCAAATCCACACTACCCAAACGGTATGTTAGTTTGCCAGTTAATGAAACGAGATTGATGGCAGCATCAATTTCCTGTTCCGTTGGCTGTAACTCAACCGTCGGAGATGCTAGGAGTGCGATTTCTGCCTCTGATCTCTCACAAGAGATTGTAAGGATCAATAAACAGCATAATAATACTGTAAATGCCCATGCACTTACTTTAAAGCGGTTGGTTGTTTTTGATAATTGATTCATAGTTGAAAGTTTAATAATGCTTAATTATTGTGTACAGAATAACTCTTCCTTACATAGTCTGTCTATGAATAAGGAATGTATTATTCGAAATACACTAAAATTGAAAATTGGTGTTAATAATGTAGGGGTGTATTGCATTTGCAAGCTCACTGCCCTTCATCTTTAGTAGCAATCATTCTATTCATGATTGCGTATGGTTTTGTATTTGTGATAAAGGTGGGGAAAGGAAAGGGGTGAGGACAAGGATGATTGCTGAATGGTGGGTTTGGGTTGCTGAGTGGGGGATGGAGTTCCTCAAAAAGCCGGACAGTTGAAGTCGGTTGGTTGCTATCTTCAAACCAACCAAACCAACTAACTACGTTTGTACTCTGCCGGTGAAGCTTTAGCGTAAGAATCCGAAGCTGGCTAGCGCCTCCGCTGAGTAGCTCTAGCGCTCGCGGACAGCGTAGGAGGATCACCCCACAATCCCCATCACCTTCTGCCGATACGTCTGCCCAATCGGCACTTCATAATCCCTCAGAAATAGTCGATTGCCGGAAATGCGATCAATCTTATCCACGGCCACCAAAAAGGACTTATGCACCCGTAAAAAGGTGGGCTCTTTTAGTCTTTCGCAGAAGTAAGAGATGGATGCGTGCGTGATCAACCGACCAGTGGGTAAGAATACCTTGGTATAACTACCATAGGCTTCAATGTACAGGATGTCATCTAAACGTAGGCGATGGTACTGCTTGTCACCTTTCACGAAAAGGTGGCGCTGGCCCGACTCTAGTGTACTAGGGACAGGGACGGGCTGAGCGACTTGTGGCGGGAATGCGTTTTCAATGGCTTTCAAAAAACGTTGGAAAGAGTAGGGCTTGAGTAAGTAATCTGCTACTTGAAGCTCGTAACCTTCCAGTGCAAATTCTCTGTGAGCCGTGGTGACAATTACTCGGGGCGGATGCGTCAAGGTGCGCAGAAAATCGAAGCCTTTTAGTTTTGGCATTTGCAAGTCCAGAAACATCAGATCGACCTGGTTTGACTGTAAATAGGCCATGGCCTCCAGCGCATTGTAGCACTGCTTGACCAACTGCAGGTGGGGCAGTTCCTTAGCAAAACCCTGGATTAGTTTGTGTGCCAGCGGTTCGTCATCAACAATCATATAGCGGATCATCATACCGTCTCAAGTTCAATGATTAGGGTGGCTGTATAGATGTTATCTTCCCTTTTGATGTCCAGTTGGTGTTGGTCTGGATACACCAATTCTAAACGTCGGCGAAGATTACTTAGGCCAATGCCTCCTCCCATTTTTGTGACCGTTTCAGTAGGATCGAAATTATTGCGGATCTGGAAGAAGATTTTCTCGTGCGTAGCAGTGAGCTGGATATCAATAAAGGCATCGGAGATCAGGCGTTCGGCACCATGCTTGAAAGCATTTTCGAGTAAGGGAATGAATAGCAAAGGGGATACCATTACACCCGCGGTGACATCTTCATCAAAGGTGATATTCACTTTTTGATGCTGGCGAATTTCGTGTAACTCAATGTAGTTTTGCAGGTAGGCTACTTCTTCGCTCACCCGTACCCAGTCTTTTTTACCTTCATAGATCGTGTAGCGCATCATGTCTGATAATTGGCAGATTACTTCTGGGGTTTCCTTCGACTGCTCGAGTGCCAGTGCGTGGAGATTATTAAGAGTGTTGAAAAAGAAATGGGGGTTGATTTGCGATTTTAATAAAGCCAGCTCGGCCGTAGCCTTATCAGACTGTAGAGAGCGAAACCATTTCCATTGTTCGTATAGCCAGAGTATGGCAAAGAACAGCAGTGGCCACATAAACGATAGAATATATTCTTCCTGATAGTCAAAATAGTTGTCTTTCACTAGACGGCCGTAAGCAAAGATGAGCCAGATTGCCCCGTATACCCCAATGACAAAAGCGCGGTATTTGCCGAAGAAAATTGGCATAAGCCAGTAAATGAAATACACGCACATAGCCCCTAATAAGGCAAAAGTAGCAGGATTGTCCTCCATGTCGATATTGTACTCCACCATGAAAATTATGATGTGCAGCCCTACGAGAACGCCCAGGTGCTGCAGCAAACGCCGCTTATTCTTTATTCTGGGAATGTAGTAAAGTGCAAGGGCAATCAATACCCACCACATAGTGAAGATGGCGATGTTCTCTCCAATTGCCGTTGGATTGATCCGTATGACCCCAAGTAGTGATAGCAGCACCGTGCTCACAAGCGTAAAAATAGCACCTAACCAGATGGGGCGATAGCGTTGAAGAATAGTGTTCATTGCTGCTAGAATTTAGTTTCGCCATCGAAATTATGGGGAAAACCCCTCGTCTGCTAAAGCTTCGATCCAACCCTACTAAAATAGGCACAAACAGGATGTTTTTTCCAATCAACCTGCTTGCTGGTGCAAATGTGCACTTTTGAGCCAATAAGCAGATGGTTGCTCTTCTTTGTTGTGCCCAATAGCTTAGTTGCCAAGCCTGATCCCAAACCACTCGATAATAGTTGTACACTAAACTAAACGTCGCTCCCTTGCGTCGTTCCCTCGAGTCTCCGTTCGGCGGCAGAGGCATAGTCCGGCGGTGCCCGACTCGAGGTTCCAAACACACAAACCTCTATGAATTCATAGAGGCACACCTTAGCAGAATTCCGATAGTAATTCTGCTAGATGAAATCATAGATTTGCTCAGTTTTTAAATGCAATACATCACGCTAAAACTCAAGCTATGCAGCTAAAATGTTTACTGAGCATTTCTTTATTAACAATGCTTGTCTATTATGGCAACGCGCAAGAGTATGTCTTGGATTCGGCCTACTACGATTTAGGGGTAGTCCTAACTGAAGACTTTGAAAACCAAGAACGCAGATATTTTCGGGCGTATGATGAGCAAAACCGTCCGCTGATAATTGAAAACCAACGCCAGGTTGAAGGAGGAATCTGGGAAAACTGGCGCCGCCGGGAGTTTACTTACTCTGATGACGGAGACCCAATTCAGCTACTTACTTCTTTCTGGCAAGCAAGTAGCGAAAGCTGGGTGCTGGCGAAGGGACGCAACTACTCCTATGACGGTAACAGCAATCTCGTTGGACGCACGGAAGCCGAGGCCATGCAAGAGGGTGAAGGGCTGACTAATACACGCCGTTGGCAGTATACTTACGAAGGACCGGATCTCCAGACAGCAGTGCTTTTTCAACGCTGGGAGGATAGTGCTTGGCGTAATGTAAGTCAACAACAGTGGAGCTACAATGCTAATGGTTTGCCAACCAATCAACTCCGTCAAAGCTGGGACGGCTCTACCTGGCAAGATGCCCGCCGCCGGATGTGGGATTATGACTCAGGGGTTGTGAGCATGGTGACTGAGCAATTTTTCGACGACAGTGCCGGGGAATGGATTAATGAACGCCGGGTCGGGTACCAGGGTAACGGTTCTGTACGCTGGAACCAGTCAGTAGAACAAGTTTGGGATGATGAGACCGAAGGCTGGCAAAATGTCCGGCGTGAGCTTATTGACTATCATTCCAATGGCTCAATCGAAAGACAAACGCTTCAATTCTGGGAAGATGGAGAATGGTTGAATATTCTGCAATCTCAAACTCAACTTACGGACGATGCTATTAATGTCATCACTGACGAATGGAATAGCACAAGTACCGAATGGGAGCTTTTTACCCGTTATCAGTTGCGGTATAATGAGGCAGGGCTCAAAATAGTAGAGCAAGGCTGGCAGTATTGGTCAGAGCAGATGAGTACCTGGTTAAATGCTACTGATACAGAACGTTGGCGCTATTTCTGGTCCGAAATTGTAGTGGATACGGAAGAGCCTGTCCCTAGTTTGGATTGTCGCTGGCCCAATCCTTATCAAGCTGGCCAAACCATTAGTTGTGCGGATCTATCACTACGCGGAAGTTTCACCCTAGAGCTAGTGAATAGTATTGGGCAAGTGGTTTACCAACAACAAGAACCGGGTGGTGCTGATTTTCAGATTCGAGCTGATCTTCCTAAAGGGTGGTACGTTTGCCGCATCCAGCAAGATGGACAATTACTGCATGTCCAACCACTCGTATTTATTCCCTAACCCTTTCCTTAATGAATTCAAAGATGAAAATGCTAAAATATACTTTACTACTGGTCGGACTATTTTTAGGCACCAGTATACAAGCGCAAACCTGGCCTGTAGATAGTTGCTGGTACTTTATGGAACCTTTCAACTTTTTAGTGCGAGGTGAGTCATCTCCTGCACCGGGAGGAGGCCAACAAGCCAATATCCTATTTCGATCAACGAATAATCCAGATCAGTTGATACGAGGACGGGGACGCCTCATTATTGACCCCAATGATTTTCCGGGAGGAGAGGGATGGCTAAGAGACTCACTTTTTATTAAAGCGCTGATGACCCCTCCGACACCACCTACTAGTGGTACTAACTGGCCGGGTGGCCAGCCACCATTTCCAATGATTCTCAATGGATTTGTACAAGAAGGAGGAGGAGAGCCATTAGATCCTTGGCGACCGGTTACCATACGAGTCAATATCGTCTTCTTTGAAGATCTGACTCAATAAGAAATTGAACCTTATTGACTTCTAACGGTCGCTCCTGCATACTTGCGGGAGCGATTGTTTTTTGCCTAGTACTTTCAGCTATATATGCATTCTTAAAACGCGCAAAATGAAATACACTATATTCTTAGTTCTATCTCTGTGTTTGTGTGCTTGCTAGGCCGATTTTGAAGGGGCGTGGCAAAATGTAGATAACGAAGACGATTTTCTTTTGCTTCGTCAATCCGACAAAGAATCCTCTCAGCTTTGGGCGGTGATGAGCAAGTCCCCCGCCTGGCACACCTACGTGAAACTCAATCGTAAAACCGACTACAACCAGCGGTATTTTCTCGAGCGATCTGATAATCTGCTAATAGTGACGGATAAGGTTATACCGCTTACGAAGTGGTTTGGGCCTCGCCAAACGACTTCACGCGAGTATATACTCGTAGCGAAGATGGTTTGGATTCCCAAACCACTTCGGCTTCGGTATAATAAAAATGCAGCTCCGATATCCTTTCGGTTGCTTCCGCCGAAGTCACTACCGCTTCAGCGTTGGATGATGTATCAGCAGATGCCGAAAGCATTTGTCGAGGAAAACTTCGCTGCTCCTGACACCATCGTTGAGACTGCTGCCGGTGCGGAGAAGTGGTTTTACCCTAATGATGTTGCCTTGGTTTTCTCGAATGATCAGCTGATTAAAGTGCGGGAAAATTACCGCCTGCACCAAAATTACTCACTGGTTTGGCCAGGAATGTCTAAAGATGCTGTTTCGGAAGTGCTGGGAACTCCAGATCGGGGTACATCAAGAGACCAGATTTGGTATTATGGACTGGAGGCAGAAGTCGTTTTTCAAGATGATCAAGTACAAGAGGTTAGACTGTTGGATGCCGCACTGGAAATGGCAAATATGGCTGCTGAAAAGGCGGAGACAGAACTTAATTTACGCGATAAGGTCTTACCGTTTCTGGACAAGGGTAGTTGGTATGAACAAGATGCTGAGGCGGTAGACGCCTTTTTCAAGGAGGTGGCCGCCGCTGGTCCGGGTGGCCCGGCAGCTAAAGTAGTTGGAGCCTTTACACGTAGTCAAGCACCAGCGATAAGTTATCCACTCTTAGCAAGCATGGTAACCTATTTACAAACGACTCCACCAACAATTGAGCAACTGGCCAAGGCGGTAGACGCACTGGAACTATCCATGGACGACGTGCGTCAAAACACCAAGCTGCGGGAAGAAGTACTCAATTTCACGATGGAACGCCCAGTCTTGCTACAAGACAAACAACTACTTCTTTTGGAGGCAAAAGCGCGCCGCAAAACAGGGGAAATAATCAATAACCGCCAAGCGGTTTTCTTGCGCGGACGCAGACTTTATGCCATCCAACTGTCCTTCCTATCTGGGCAGGCGAACAACGGCCTAGAAGACTTTCAACGAATCATTGAAGAAATCGAACTGTAATTCCTAATACCGCTATTAGCTCTTCACTGAGCACTTTCTTCTGATAACTGCTCATTTTTCACTGTGTACTGACCACTGTCTACTGGGCACTGACGACCGTCTAGTAATGCCTACTTAAACATATCATCATAGTCATTACTCTCTGCTGCGGGTGGAGGCGGAGTC
>JBCBWU010000271.1:0-8365 GCA_039816955.1 Bacteroidota bacterium | reverse complement strand
CTCGTAGCGAAGATGGTTTGGATTCCCAAACCACTTCGGCTTCGGTATATGTGCAAAAAAGACCTTCATTGAATTCTCCTACCAGGCCTCAGCAGGGAATATTCAGTACTGAAAATAAGGGTGGATTCTCAATCCGTAAAGCAAGATAAGAAATACGATTTGCAAAACAAAAAAAATTAATTAAACTTTTTAAAAACATTAATTAGCGCCTTGTACCTTCTGATCGATCTCTGGATCTATCTGGCGAGCCCGTTGCAGGGCCTGCTCCGCCTCAGCAACTTGGCGGTTGTTGTAGTAGGCCGTTCCCAGATCATACCACGCGCGGGCATTCTGGGGCTGTAGTTCAGTATTCTTCCTAAACAGCTCTATAGCCTTACCGGTATTTCCTGCTATCCCGTTTGCTACGCCTAACAGTCGTATGGTTTCATAGTCGTTTGGACGAGCAGAATTTGCTAGTTCTAAATAGCGGATGGAATTAGCGACATCACCCAGTTGTTCGCCGTAGTAGCGACCGGCTTGCAGGTAAGTGATCATCAAGTTATCAAACGCCTGGGTGTAACCACCGTCAATCTGCAGGGCACGCTGATAAGCCGCGGCAGCTTCATCGTAGCGTTTCAGGTAGTTGAGAATATTACCCTGAATGTAATAGGCTTGCTTATAGGTAGGGTGTATGCGAATAGCCTCGTTGATATGCCCCAGAGCTTCGTTGAGCATATCGGTGCGCTGATTTTTTTGCGCTTCTGGCAAGGCCTCCCACTGCACCGATAGCTCACCGGCCATAGCATTGCGTAGTTTGGCACTATTAACAGAGGTATGGATATCAGTAGTGAAAAGCTCGTAGTTATTCTCCCAAGCAGGATTACGCAACATCGTTAAGCCTGCCAAGATCACGCAGTATGCACCAATAATAATGGTCGCCAGGCGTTGATTTTTAACCAAACGCGTCAAGCCCCAGGCGATGAGTAAAGCATAGCCAATGGAAGGCATAAACAAGAAGCGCTCCGACATATTGGTACCTACCGGAAAGACGATATTTGAGACGATAGATAAGGTGCCTAGATAGACCAAAACCGCAAAGCTGCCAATATGCCTTCGTATCAAGCCCCAAATACCGTAGGCAAATAGGCCTAGGTAGAGCAGCAAACTCAATAGCGCCTGCCAACTGCCCCAATTCATAATGTCTACGTGGCGAGGGTAATAATCATGCGTTAGTTTAAAGGGAGCAACGAGTAATTGCGCGTATTTCCCTAGCGTATACGTGACCGTAGCCGACTTTTCGGCAGAAGAGAAGTCCACCCAGAATCCCTGTTCTATTTTCAAGAAGGGATTATTCATCAGTTCTCTACTGGGTTCGCCTAAACTCCAGCCTAAAATACCTCCTCGGATAATCAGAAACAGGCCAGCTACACCCACCAGCAAAGTGAAACGTTGCACAATAGCACCGGCATCCTCCTTGGTAAAGAAATAGAATGCCAATGGCACTACTCCAATAAAGGTGATGGCATTTTCCTTGGCAAGTAGAGCTAGGAAGAAACTTACCCCCGCTAAGACCGTGGATAAAAGCCCCCCACGCAGTAAAAACCAAAGCGCACCGAGGCTCCCTAGCAGGGTAATGATTTCATCACGCCCCTTGATATTGGCAACCGCCTCCGTGTGTACAGGATGAACGGCAAACAGAATGGCCGCTACCAGGGGAATCCAGTACACTGCCCAGAGGCCCATGTTTTTATCCCAGGTACTGCGCTTCACAAAGAGTTGTAGTAATACCAGATATAAAACGACCGTAGTGAGGCCATACCATAGTGCATTCAAGACGTGCATTACGGCGGGGTTCTCACCGAAAATTTCATATTCAACAGCAAACATAGCCGGAGTGAGTGGACGATAACGCCCACCGGAAACCAACTTATCCTTGCCTTCCTCTTTGAAAAAGCCGTAGAAGGTATCGTACTTAAACAGCCCACCTAAGCCAGAGACCCCTTCGGTAGTAAACATATTCTCCGTAATAACGATAGCATCGTCCTGAGCAAAATCGTGCTGAAAGGTATTAGCATAGAGAAGTACGCTCAACACAAAAAGCCCAATCGCAATTGATCGCTTGCGTTTAAGCCATTGCCACTGGGCACTGAGCGTTTTCTTCTTCTTTTTCGTGGTTTTCTTCTTTGGGCTAGCCATAATTGCTGGTGAAGTTCAATGCCAGCTAAATTAGGAAAATTGTTGGTAGGCGCAAGATGAGACTGGAATACCGCACCGACAGACAATCTCATCCTAATGAACAATACAAAATAAGCAGGCTCGTTCCTCAAGCATAGGAGCGAGAAGACAAACCTCAGGCGAACGAATTTCACCACCAATGGTACTGCTCCTTTCGGGGCAGCTTATATCTTTACGCTCAATTTTTGCATTAGATGATCAAACTCCTTCAATTACTCAATCACCAATTTATCGGGGTGCTCTCCTTGCTGCTCTTAGTAGTGGGAATGGTGGTTTCTCCGGCTATGATGAGTATTGGAGTCATTGGACTAGCCATCAATTGGGTAATCAATGTGGATGTACGCGAGAATGTACGCCGCTTACTGCGCAGCCCGGTTTTTTGGTCACTTACCGCCTTATTTTTCCTATGGCTCCTGAGCGGACTTTGGTCGGAGAATACAGAATACTGGGCGCATCGCATGCGCAACCGTCTGCCATTTCTGCTCATGCCTGCTGGAGTGCTGGCGCTACCGCGTTTTGACCGCGGAGTCTACTATTCCATCTTATACCTGTTTTTCCTGCTCATTACCAGCATCTGCTTTTTCTTGTTCTGCTGGTATCTTTCCGACTTTGAGCAGATTACGCTCAGCTACCGCAAAGGGCATGTCCTACCAACGCCGGTTATGCACATCCGTTTTAGTCTGATGGTGGCCTACGCGGTGGCAATTGGCATCTCTTTTATTCAGGAACAGTGGTATACCTACAGCCCCCATGAACGTACCTTCCAGTACGTGGCTACTGGTTTCCTCGTAGTGTTCCTGCATATACTGGCGGTGCGCAGTGGGCTGGTAGCACTATACGGCGTATTAGGGTACTTCCTGGTCCGAGATGTAATTGTGGGTAAAAAGTGGGGAAGAGCCATTTTCATCACGGCCTTTCTCAGTACCGGCTTTTGGGTGGCCTATCAAACTATCCCTTCCCTAAAAAATAAAATTGACTATACCTTCTACAACCTGTACCATATTCGGCATAATAATGATAAGGCCAACCTTTCAGATACCCATCGTATTGGCACCATCAAAGCCGGTCTGGACATGGGTAGAAATTCTCCTTTACTGGGGACTGGAATAGGCGACCTGCAAGATGAAACAGAGCGGTATTTGCAAGAATACTATCCTGGCATTGCAGGTTCAGGCTTCACACCCCAAAGCCAGTTTGTATGGCAGTACGCAGCTACTGGTCTGATCGGTTTAGTGATTTTTGCGGCGGTCGTATTTCTGCCTTTGTTCTATCAGGGAGGCTGGAAAGAGCCACTACTGGGTAGTTTTCTGGCTATCGCAATCCCTTCCTTTATTATCGAACAAACGCTGGAAACCCAGCTGGGTACGGCCATCTATCTTACCTTCTTACTCATGGCCGCCCGCTACTATTTTACAGTAGATCATCCCGATCGTAAGGTCTGGCTTCCTCGACCGCTACGGCAGCTGGTGAATAGTTTAGGCGGTAATAAAAACCACCAATAACCCCAAAAACAAAACCAGCAATATGGGCCCACCAAGCCACACCCCCCGTTTCCGCAGAGACGGCTTGTAGCGACTGATTACCCAAAGTCACTTGCTGAAAAATCCAAAAGCCAAGGAAAAGATAAGCAGGAATACGCACGAAGAAAACCAGGACCAACATCTTGATCCGGGAGGTAGGAAACATCACTAAATAAGCCCCCATCACCGCACTGATAGCGCCACTAGCTCCTACCGTAGGTACACCGCTGCCCATATTAAAATAGATATGCCCCAGATGTGCGGCTAAGCCCCCCAAAATATAGAAGACTACAAAACGCCGGGTACCGATAGTAGCCTCGATATTGTCCGCGAAAATCCAGAGGAATACCATGTTTCCTATCAGGTGCATCCAGCTCCCGTGCAAGAACATACTCGTGAACAGCGTAAAGAGATCTTGCCCTTGCATCGTCTCGCGGGGAATACTCCCGTAAGTGTATACAAAGTGCTCAAAGGCGGGGCCGGAAAGCGATGCCTGGTAGAGAAATACCAGCACATTAATTGCAATGAAAGAATAGCTTAAAAGTGGAAAATATCCACCCTTCACCTGATCATCGCCGATCGGAAAAATCATGCGTGCTTACTTTTCAAGTACTAAAGGCTAGTCACTACCAACTCTAATCGGTAGGTAGCAGGATCAATATCGGTTCCGTCTGGATAGGGATCAAGCTTCATGGCTTCAAAAACGTAGCCATTGAATGTCGCCTTTGCCTCTTCGGGTTTGCCTTCGCGGAGGGTGAGCGTCATTGGGTCACCGTTTACCGTAAGGTTTATTTTGGCTTGTCCCTCCCACACACAAGTGGTGTTCTTCGGACAACGAGAATCCTCCGAAACTTCCAACCATTTCACATTTAAATCAGAAGAGGAATTGGCCATTTCCTGTCCGGGCTCCATGGTAAAAGCCTCACCTAAATTGAAATCATCTCCGGTGTCGCAGGCTTTAGCAAGAAATAAGGAAAACGAAAGTAGCAGCAAGAAGCCTTTCATAGGAATTGTGTTAGTTAGCCTAAAGGTAAAGAATTCATCACAGCTTGCCACTGCTCCTACTATGGGAAAAGGAGGTCAAGTGTCGCGAAGACCGCAGCTCCGATAATGATCGACCAGGACACCCAGTCTTTAAACTCGTTCTTGGAGTGCCACAAAAAACCAATGTGCAAAAAGAGGTGTATAATTAAGAATATGCTTAAGCCGCGAATAAAGGCTTCGTTCCCCGCCAGCACCTCAGCAAATATCAGGTAGAAAAGCGGAATATGAAGGACCTGGAACACAATCATGCCGGTACAATCAGGCAGGAGGGATAGGCCAGGAAAAATGCGCCATTCACGGCAGCGGATGGCATCCATTTCGTGCATAAGAATAAAAGCCAGTGCTAAAAGAAAGAAATCAACACTCATTTGCCCATATTTCTCCAATTTTCATTTGATCTTCCCACTGTTTTCCTTCCGCTAAGGGTAATTTCACATATGAGCGTTATTGGTGTCAATATTTTCTTTTTCTATAATCAGCGAAGAAAACTGCGTTGCACAACTGAATCCGATAAAGACTAGACAAAGAAGAATCCACCTGATCATCATACTTTACTTTTTCAATAGAATTTATAAGGTTGTCATACTAATGTGTAGAGCGTATCAATCCAAAGCAGCCGATACCGGAAACGCCATTTTCCCCAAGTCCAGGTGCTCCAAAAATGAGAGCACAATCTGGTTGAATTGACGAGCCTGTTCAATATTGCAGATATGCCCACACCCTTCCATAATGGCCAGCTGTGCCAGATGAGCTTGCTTATGCGCAAAACGCTTAGCCGCTCGAATGAAGACGTGATCCTGGCTACCAACTACTACAAGGCTGGCTGTTTCCAGCTTTTTACGGTAGAACCGGCGCACCACTTTGAAGAAATCACGGTAGAGACCCAGCCATTTCAAAAACTCCGTAGGACTCAGTTTTTGGCTCTGCAAACGGAATAGCCGACGGGAGGGCTGATGATTTTTACGTGGTAAGACAATGAGTGAAAACATATCGTAGATCCAACGGAAAGGCAAGAAATAGCTGAGGAATTTCCCAGAATGGGCGAAAATATGAATCTTCCAGTCGGCCTTGAACACCCCACCGGCCATGATCATGGAATGAACCATCTCGGGACGCCGCTCGTGCAACTTTTGCAGGATGATACTTCCTAAGGAAAGGGACAGAAAATGCGCCTTGGTGATCTCTAAGTAGTCGAGCACTTCTAAAATATCATCCGTAATGATTTCAAAGTCATAATCATCGTAGACCGGACTCACGTCTTTAGATTTCCCGTGGTCGCGCATGTCAATGAGCAGCAAATTAAAGAGGTGACGAAACTCGCGTACTTGGTGCTTCCAGGTTACAAGGCTTCCTCCCGCACCGTGGATAAAGACCATCCAGGGCGCATTGGTATCCCGTTGGTACAATTCGTAGTGCAACATACCGGCCGGCCGCTGCTTCGTCTCCGGGACTACCCCAATACTTTTGTCCTTTAATTTCATGCTGCACTGCTTTATCAATACCCGCCTGATCACCAGACGATGTGGATAGTATAACCCGATTTCGTCCAGAGATGTTTATTTGGTAGAGGCTTAAATCAAGTCGTTCTAGAGGTAGGTATACTGACTTAAAATTAGCACTTGCACTGTTTTTTGTACACAAGCTTGGTGATTTTTTACGTATTTAGCATCGTAGAAAGTCCGTTGAGTTATAGTTCATAAGCTTCAACAGGACGCGCCACCTTCTAACTCCTTTATCAACAGGTAAAATTTTTATTGATGACAATTCAGGAAGTATTAGACCGACTAAAAGCCGGCAACGAGCGCTTTGTTGCCGACAAGCTAGACGGTAAATTGCAAGACAGTGGTCGCCGCGATTCGTTAACTAGTGGCCAAAGCCCGTATGCTATCGTTCTTAGCTGTGCAGATAGCCGTGTGGTACCTGAGCTCGCTTTCGATACCGGACTCGGTGAAATCTTTGTAGTACGTGTTGCGGGCAATGTAGCCAACACCTCTTCAATCGCAAGTATCGAGTATGCAGTGGCTCACTTGGGCACACCAGTAATCGTTGTATTGGGTCACCAGAGCTGTGGTGCCGTTACTGCTGCCATTGCTGGTGGTGACAATGGTTACAACCTCAACCACTTACTAGCACACGTTGCTCCAGCTATTGCTGCTTCGCCAGAAGGTTCGGCAGTCAATGATGTAGTACGTACGAATGCTAAGTTAACAGTGGAGGAACTTCAGGGACGTTCGGCCATCATTGATGGTGCTGTAAAAGATGGAAAGCTGAAGGTTGTTCCAGCTTATTACAACCTGGACTCTGGTAAGATTGATTTCCTATAGTTTATTAGGAATATTAAGCATTCTGTGTTACAACGAAACAAATCGGTTGACTTTGGGGGTGTTCTTTACGGTACAACTAAAGTCAATCGATTCACCTCTTCTCTTCGGAGCGCCAGACTAGGCTCCCAGCGCTTGCTCCGCCAAACTTATTTCTACTGTACCTTGCGCATTGACCTGATCCAGACGAACGGGTACCACGTGGTTGATCCAATTCTCATCTAGCGCAGCATCCACTTTGACATAATTGTCCGTGAATCCACTGATTCGTCCTTCTTCCTTGCTGCGTTCAAACAAGACGGTGCGGGTCTGTCCAAGTTGCTGCTCATAAAAGAAACGGCGCTTCTTTTCACTCAAGATATTGAGCATCTCGTTGCGGCGGCGACGCTCGGCCATAGGCACCACGTCCGGCATTTCAGCAGCGGGGGTATTGGCACGTTCCGAATAGGTAAATACGTGCAGATAACTAATATCTAGCTGATTGATAAACTCGTAGGTCTCTAGAAAGTCTTCCTCCGTTTCACCCGGAAAGCCAACAATAACATCTACGCCAATACAGCAGTGTGGCATGTATTTTTTGATCAAAGCCACCCGCTCCGCGTACAGCTCGCGGCGGTAACGGCGGCGCATGGCCTTCAGTTGCTTGTTATTCCCTGACTGCAATGGCATGTGAAAATGTGGAGCAAAGCGCTTGGATTTGGCCACAAATTCAATGATTTCCTCATTACACAAATTGGGCTCAATGCTGGAAATACGGAAACGCTCAATTCCCTCTACTTGATCCAACTCACGAATGAGGTCAATAAACAACGCATCTTTCTTGGGGCGAATGCCTTCAATCACCTCCGTACCGTTGCCAAAGTCACCAATATTCACGCCGGTCAGAACCACTTCGCGGGTACCCATTTTAGCAATTTCACGAGCGTTATCTACTACACTCTCCACCGTATTACTACGGCTCTTACCACGAGCCAATGGGATGGTACAGAAGGAGCACTTATAATCACAGCCATCCTGCACCTTGAGGAAGGAACGGGTGCGATCCCCAAAACTAAAGGCATGTACAAAGTCCTTCGCCGCAGTCACTTCACCAGCTTTCACCATTCCCTTATCGTGGGCTTGACTGATATCATCAATGAAGTCGAGGATTTGAAATTTTTCTGCCGCTCCCAACACTAAATCAACACCAGGAATATCCGCGATCTCTTGTGGTTTCAGCTGCGCGTAGCAACCTACCACCACCACCTTAGCTTGTTCGTTTTGGCG